>NZ_KV801780.1:325842-427834 GCF_001810515.1 Rothia sp. HMSC075F09 | reverse complement strand
TTTTGTTGTCCAAGAAACGGGAGGCAGTTCAATGGGGGAGGAGCCGGGGGCTTTCTGTATGTACGTAGGGGTAGGTTTGCGCGTGGGGTAGTAGCCCTGGCTGAACCGCCACTCATACTTAAGGATGAGGCCGGATTCCCGTTCCTGCCGCCTCAGACGCATCTCAGCCCGTGGGCTTAGCAATAGCCCCTGCGTCTGCAGGTCAAGAGTCGGTGAACACCTGCCAAAATCAGCCTCGAGGATGATAAAAACCCAGTAGTCAGCGCCACATTGCGTGAAATAATTGAACTATGACTACTACAACTCCTCACGCACAGACGGCACAGCCCGCCGTCTCCGCACGAAACCTTTCCAAAACCTACGGCATGGGTGAAGCCACCGTCCACGCCCTCAACAACGTCTCCGTCGACTTTGAGCAGGGCAAGTTCACCGCCATTATGGGTCCCTCCGGCTCGGGTAAGTCCACGCTGATGCAGACCATCGCAACCCTGGACACCCCCGACCCGAACCCGGCAACCTCCATCCGTATTGGCGGTACCGAGCTCTTCGGTCTGAAGGACAACGCCCTCACCGAATTCCGCCGCGAACACATCGGCTTCATCTTCCAGGCGTTCAACCTGGTGCCCACCCTCACCGCGGGCCAGAACATTGACCTGCCCCTGGGCCTTGCCGGTAAGAAGCCGGACCCGCAGTGGCGCGACTACCTAGTTAAGACCCTCGGCCTGGAAACCCGCCTCGACCACCGCCCCGAACAGCTCTCCGGCGGTCAGCAGCAGCGCGTCGCCATCGTGCGCGCCCTGCTCGCACGCCCCGAAGTGGTCTTCGCCGACGAACCGACCGGTAACCTCGACTCCAACTCCGGCGCCGAGGTGCTGCGCCTGCTACGTGCCGCCGCAACCGACCACGCACAGACCATCCTCATGGTCACCCACGACGCAAACGCCGCCTCCTACGCAGACCGCGTGGTCTTCATCAAGGACGGCATGGTCGCCGGCGAAATGATCGAACCCACCTACGACGCCGTGCTCGGCGCAATGGCACAGCTGGAAGGTCGATAAGCCGTGGCAACCACACTGAACACGGTGGCGCGCTCCAATCTGCGCGCCTCCAAAGGAAAATACATTCTCACGGGCATAGGCATCGCGATCTCATCCTTCTTTATCGCCGCCATTATGATGCTCACCAACTCGCTGCAGGCGACCGTCAACTCCTCCGTCGGTGACGTGCTCTCCCGCGCCGAGGCGGTCGTCGCCTCCGCCGCTACCACCTACGATGGTAAAGACAGCACCGCCATCTACCTGACGCGCGACCAGATCCAGAAGGTAGAGCAGAGCGACCTGCTCTCCGGCTACTGGGTGCAGTACGCCGTCACGGGTTCGATCGGTACCGGCGACCAGAAAACCCCCGTGCAGTACAACCAGCTGCCCGCCGACTCGAGCCTCTTCCCGTACAAGGTGCAGGGCAAAATCCCCAGTAGCGACCACGAAATCATGGTCTCTACCTACTTTGCGAAGAAGCACAACCTCTCGCTGAATGGCAAGGTCACCAGCACCGACGTTGTGGAATCCGTTAGTGCTCCCGGTACTGATAAGACCGCCGAATACACCGTCGTCGGCCTGTTCGACCCCGGCTTTGAAGGCTCCACCACCAACCAGGCTGTCTTCATTGGCGGTACCAGCCTCGGCGAAGCCGCCCTGAAGGCATCCGAGGCAGAAAACAAGAGCTCCGCGGCAGGCTACCGAAGCATGGCTGGCGCGAACCTCATCTACCTCAAGTTCAAGGACGGCGTAACCGACGCCAAGCTCAAGAGCCTGCAGGATACCCTCAGCAGCGGCGACACCAAGAACGACCCGCGCGTCATGACCGGTCAGAAGCTGCTGGAGGACTACCAGAAGACCCTCTCCACGGTCTTCACCTCCATTAGCGTGGTCCTGGGTGCCTTCGCGGCACTGGCTCTGCTGGTTTCCTCCTTCGTCATCTCCAACACCTTTGCGGTGCTGGTCGGCCAGCGCATCCGTGAACTGGCTCTGTTGCGCACCCTCGGTGCCCGCGGCGGCTCCCTCGTACGGATGCTACTCATCGAATCCATTACCGTGGGCGTGGTGTTCTCCCTCATCGGTGCACTGCTGACCTACCCGGTTGGCGCGCTGGTTGGTGCAAACCTCACCACCATCATGATTTCGTACTCGATTACCCCGATCCTGGTGAGTGTGCTCCTCTGCACCATCGTGACGGTTCTGGCGTCGCTCTCCCCGGCACGAAGCGCCCTGCGCATCTCGCCCATCAGCGCGATGAGCGAGCACACCAACCTTGAGGTGCGCAAGCCCGGCAAGGTTGGCCCAATCCTGGGTCTGGTCTTCGGTGCCGCAGGTATCGGCCTGGTTATGCTGGCTCAGAACCAGGGTTCCGGTGAGGGCGCCGGCAATAAGGCCATCCTTCTCATGATGGGGGCCGCGCTGCTGCTCGGTATTGCGGTCTTCCTCCTCACCCCGCTGGTACTGCCGCCGCTGGTACGTGCCCTCGGCACGGTCACCCGCACCCAGACCGGCAAGCTGGCGCTCGCCAACGCGCTGCGTTCGCCCAAGCGCACCGTCTCCACCGGTCGTGCCGTGCTGGTGGGTACCCTGGTCGTATCGACTGTGCTGACCGGTTACTCGGTGCTGAGCGCCTCGCTGACCAAAGCCTTGGATCAGCAGTACCCGATTTCTGCGCAGGCAAAGTACAGCTCGTACGACCAGTCCGAGGCTGCCTCCACCGTGACCAAGGCGGAGGAAATCGCCTCCAAGGTCAAGGGTATTAAGAACGTTCAGGCATCCGCCGTCGGTTACGCAGCCGGTGTGGTTGACTACACCGTCGAGTACGAAGGCCAGACCGCCAACCAGAATTCCGACCTGGTGGCGCTGAGCTCCTCCGATTTGAAGGCAATCTTGCCGGGCGAAAACTCGAACCTTGCCGACGACACCGTGCTCGTACCGCAGGGCCTCTGGAAGTCCGCTGGTTTGAATGAGTCCAGCCGTCTGAAGGCACACGGCCCGCTCGGCGAAGTGGAACTCAAGCCCGTCAAGTCCGCAACCAAGCAGAACCTGCTGATTGTCAACCCTGCCACCGCCGCCAAGCTGCAGGACGCCAAGAACCCGCAAAAGGTTGCTAACCCTGCCGCTGAGGAAGCTCAGAAGCGCCTGGAAGAAGCAATCGCCAGCGGTGACAAGGAAGCTCAGACGAAGGCAGCTCACCTGACCGTCACCAGCCAGGCAACCGGTAACGACACCGTCGTTCTGGTGCGCGCCGCCTCCCCGCTGACCAGTAGCGAGAACGCGACCCTGCAGGCTGACCTGAACCGAGCCAGCCCTGACAGCTCCTTCACCGGTGGCTTGCAGGAACGTCAGACCTACGACCAGCTGCTGACCGTTATGCTGACCTTCACCCTGGTGATGCTCATGCTCGCAGTGGTCATCTCCATCATTGGTGTGGCGAACACGATGACCCTGTCGGTCAACGAACGCCGCCGCGAGAACGCGATGCTCCGCTCGCTGGGTCTGTCCCGCAAGCAGCTGCGCCGCATGATCTCCATTGAGGCGATTCTGATTACGCTCGCCGCTGTGGTGCTCGGTATGGTTTCCGGTGCGGTGATTGGTAGCCTCTCGGCGCAGATTATTATGTCTTCCATGAGTGCTTCCGCCCCGCTGGTGCTTGACCTGCCGTACGTCTGGTACGTGGTCATCCTCGTTGTGGGTGTGCTCGCCGCGATGCTGGCTTCGGCTTTGCCGGCGGCTCGTTCGGCTCGCATGTCCCCGGTTGAGGGTATGCGCGGCTAACCCGCTGTACCTGGCATAGTCACAGTACCCGGCAAACCCGGATACTCGGCGTGAGAAAGCCCCGGAAGGGTGCCCCGATAAGGGAGGCGCCCTCCGGGGCTTCACTGTGTCCTCTAGTCTGCCGTGCTTGTGCTCTCAGATTCTTGGAGCTGACCTGTAGCATGGCTTTGCGCGTATGATGGGTGTATGAGCACTAGCCACCCCAATCTGCGTCGCGGGTACACGCTACCCCATGAAGCGGAGGTTCTTCAGATCCTCCGTGACGCTGGTGTGCGCCGTGCCCGACTCTTCGGCAGCGCCGCCCGCGGTAAGCTGACCGAAACCAGCGACCTGGATTTTTTGGTGCAGATGCCGGGTGTAGCCCCTTTTGACGAGTTCATGCAGATGGTGGATGCTCAGCACCGCATTGAACAGTTGACCGGCCGTAGCGTTGATATGGTCACCCGGTTGCGCCCTCGCATCTATGCGGAGGCAGAACCTGACATGGTGGAGCTACCGCTATAAGAAGTTGCCTGAGCTGATGAGCGACTTTGAACAAATCATCGACGAGATACAAGAAACTACTTAACTAAAGAGCCCCGGAGGGTGCCTCGATCAGGAGGCGCCCGCCGGGACTTCACTGTGTCCTCTAGTCTGTTGTGCCCTATATAAGGGGAGCAAACGCAGGAGAGTGCTAGTGGGCGATACCCGCCTCATACGCCATAATGACCGCCTGCACACGATCACGCGCACCCAACTTCGCCAACACATGCGACACATGCGTCTTCACCGTCGCCTCCGAAAGCACCAACTCCCGCGTAATCTCCGCATTCGACAAGCCGCGCGCAATCAAACCCAGCACCTCAAACTCACGCGGCGACAACTGCTCAATCAACTCACGATGCGGATAATCCTGCACAGGCTCGCTCTGATAAGAAGAATTAGCCGGGCTTGCATGCTCAGCCGGAATGAACGTCGCCTTAGGAAGCTCAGAACCCGTAGCCGAGGGAATAGCAGGAACAGACTCAGCAACAGGCGCGGCAGGAACACCGGAAGGAACACCGGCAGGGGAGTCCAGCACCGGAATCATCTGCTCCAACAGACGGCGAGTCGCAGACGGCGCAATCACCGCATCGCCGCGGTGCACCGTACGAATCGCCTCCAGCAGCTGCTCCGGCGGAGTGTCCTTCAACAAGAAACCACTCGCACCCGCACGCACCGCCGAATACACGTACTCATCAATATCGAAGGTCGTGAGCATAATAATGCGCACCCGCTCATCCTCGGAAACTTCACGCTCGCCGTCACGCTCCAGAATGCGGCGCGCCGCCTCCAGCCCGTCGCAGTGCGGCATGCGCACATCCATGAGGATGACCTGCGGCGCCTGCCCCTCAGACACCATGCGGTCAAAAACGTCAATCGCCGCCAGACCGTCATCAGCCTCCATAACGACCTGCAGGTCTGGCTGGGAGTTGACGAGCATGCTCAGGCCGCCGCGAACCAGGCGCTGGTCGTCAACGAGCATCACGCGGATTGGCTGGGTGGTCTGTGGTGCAGAAGAGTACATAGTTTCAATCCTAGATCACGAGGTAGTAGAGGGCACGGGTATTAGAGGTCGCGGTAGGGCAGCGCCGCCTCAACGAGCCAGCCGCCGTCAGGCTGCAGACCGTAGGTGAGTGAGCCGTGGTAGAGGGCGATGCGCTCGCTCATGCCGCGCAGACCGTTGCCGCTACCGGGTACAGGGCGGGCAATGTGCTGAGCCGCGGCAGAGGAAACCGGGCCGTTATGTACCCACAAGTGCAGACCGTCCTCGCCCCAGTGAATAGTGACGGTGGTTGCGGCGCCGGGGGAGTGCTTGAGCGCGTTGGTGAGCGCCTCCTGCACGGTGCGGTACGCCGCCAGCTCGGCACCCTGCGGCAGGGTGCGCGCCATGGTGCCAGTGATTCCGGTGAAGGTGACGGGTAGCCCGGCGCGGCGGCTCTGCTCCACGAGGGCGGGCACATCGCTGAGGGTGGGCACGGGTGCGTAGGCGGTTGCCTCGTCCGTGCGGAGTAGCCCGAGCAGGGAGCGCATCTGGGTGAGGGAGTCTCGTGCCGTGTCTGCGATGAGCTCGAGGGTCTGCTCGGCAATATCCGGTTCGCTCTGCTGAGCCTGACCCGGTTGCTCTGCCTGCTGTGCGCGTGCGGTGCGGGCGCTCGCGGCGGCGTAGCGTGCCCCATCCGCCTGGGAAATAATGCTGGAGAGCGAGTGCGCCACAATATCGTGCATTTCGCGGGCGATGCGGGTGCGTTCGTCCTGCGCGGCAAGGCGGCGTTCCTGTTCCTGCTCGTATTCGAGGCGGCGGGCGCGTTCTTCGAATTCTTCGCTGCGCAGTTCGCGCATGCGACGGGAGTCGCCGAGGAACCAGAAGACGGTGAAGATGGATCCGCAGAGCACGCCGAGCATCAGGGAGATGAAGATGCGGGCGGGTACGTCGTCCCAGTGGTAGAGGAGTGAGAGTGAGGCCTGTACGGTGACGGCGAGTGCGCCGACCCAGCCGAGAATGAGGGCGCGGAAGCGGGCGTGGCGGGTCCAGTGCCTGCCGGTGTGGTAGGCGGCGAGGCTGACCGGCGGGTAACAGGTGAGGGCGAGTGAATCGGGGAAGGGCGACAGGAAGGTGAGGCAGAGCGCCGCGATGACCACGTAGATGCTTCCGTAGGGGAAGCGGTAGCGGAAGTAGAGTGCGGTGGTGCTGCAGACCGCGGAGATGACCGGGATCCAACCGTAGCTGTTGACGAAGGCAACGGAGAGCACGCAGCAGAAGAGCTGCATGTGTGCAACGACGATAACGTTCATCCAGCTGCGTTTGTCTCGGAGGTAGCTTTGCACGCGGCTGGAGGCGGTGATTGCGTCGGCGGGCAGGTCGCTGCTTTCTGAGATGCCGAGGGTATGCGTTACGGCGTAGCCGGGTTCGGCTGTTGCTGTGCTGTGTTGTGGGTTCTTCTGGGGTTCGGTGTGCTTGAGGGGCATAGTTCTAGTGTATCGGGGGTGTTTGTGAGGGATTGTGAGCCTCTTTTTTGCTCTCACGTGCAGGAATATTCTGTGGGTTTGTGTGTGGAGTTGTGTGCTTGAGTGAGTATGACACGCCGAAAACACCTATTTTTAGTGACCTTGGTTACTTTTTCGAAAAATATTCCCTCAACTAAAACTTGAGAGTTTGGGGTTATATGGGGTTCGAATTTAGGTTTAAGAGACTTGAAACTCCCTTAAGTAACCGATTTTGGTTGAAAAACCTTCAATCAAGGCGGAGAGTTTAAGGGAAACCCCCTCATCAAACCATTTTTGGAACCATTGCGGTACGGGTCCTTGGTGGGTATAGTTTTAGCCGTACCGAAATTCTGCGTCCATGAGGCAAGACCTCGCAGAGCGAACACCAAGAGCTCTGAAGCGCGAAAGTCCCTATGATAGGGGACCGGTTACAGCATTATGTCGTTATCACCAGAGGTTAGGCGCAAGCCTACTTCACTCACTCGAATCTCATCAGGTGACGTTCTTCGCCGCGCACGACGGCGGGTGATAACTTTTATTCCTCAAAATGACATCACTCTCGAAGGACATACATGTCTACTAACATTTCTCGCCGCAAGGTTGTAGCTGGCGCAGCATGGGCTGCTCCGGTTGTCGCAGCTTCCGCTGCAGTTCCCGCTTTTGCTTCCTCCACCGAGTGTGAGTGGAACTCCACCGAAAACTACAGCATCTCCGGTCAGCCCTCCGGTGCACGCGACACTCTGAAGATTACTATTCCCGCTAAGGTCGACAAGCTCCGCTTCGAGGTTGCTGGTGGCGCAGGTGGCGGCTCCGCTCAGGTTGCTGGTGGTTCCGGCGCTCTCGTGACCGGTGAAATCCCCGTCAAGGCAGGCCAGGTTGTTGAGCTGGTCGCAGCTGCCGGTGGTGTAGCTTACCTGGCGTCCGAGCCCGGCGTTGACAGCGCGGCTATTTGGCAGACCCGCCCCGCAACCGGTGGTAAGGGTTACGGTAACGGTGGTGACGTCAACGAACAGCCCGTTCCCGCAGACGCTAAGGCTCGTGTTGAAGCTATCGCGCCCATGCCTTCCGATATGAAGCGTTACCTCTACGGTGGTTCCGGCGGTGGCTCCTCCGCTCTGGTTATTGATGGCACCCCGATTGCTGTTGCAGGTGGCGGTGGCGGTGCGGGTATCCGTACCCAGCCCGGTACCAACAACATGCCCGCAAATAGCCCGTTCTACAACCCCAAGGCAGTCAACGCTTCCACCACCAGCCTGGGTGACACCGCGGTTAAGTCCGTTCTGCCCGCAGGTGCAAGCGCATCCGCAGCAGCCGGTGGCGACGCTGAGACCTCCGTCTCTCACTACACCGTTCTGAAGCCGCACGCCTCTGAGCGTACCGCTATGAAGGTTGCCGGTGGTAAGGGTGGTAACGGCGGCGTTGGTGGCGCAGGTGGCGAGCAGCCCCTGCTGTACAACGACAAGGCTAACGTCTACGGTGTTCTGGGCTTCACCAGCCAGAACAAGCAGGAGCTCTTCAGCTCCTCCGTTGCTGGCGACAAGGGTGGCTCCGGCTTCGACGGTAAGGGTGCAGACGGCGTCTTCGCATACTCCTACCAGATTGACAACAACGACATTTCCAAGCTGGAAATCGTTCACCAGACCAACCCTGTTAACCTCAACGAAAAGCGCCCCTACAGCGAAAGCGACACCCGCAAGTCCTTCAACGGTTACCAGACCGTTGTCTCCGCAGGCGGTGGTGCAGGTTACGGTGGCGGTGGCTCCGGTGCTGCTCGCGGTCTCTCCGCTATCATTACCTCCCAGAAGTGGAACGCTAACGAAGAACCCACTCGATACCGCCAGAACGTTAGCGCACTGCTGCAGGCAGGCGCAGGTGGCGCAGGTGGCTCCTACGTTTCCCCCACCGTTCCCAATGGTGAGATTTCCTCCGCTAA
This sequence comes from Rothia sp. HMSC075F09, assembly GCF_001810515.1. Classification (NCBI taxonomy): domain Bacteria; kingdom Bacillati; phylum Actinomycetota; class Actinomycetes; order Micrococcales; family Micrococcaceae; genus Rothia; species Rothia sp. HMSC075F09. Next base: position 419,080 of record NZ_KV801780.1, on the reverse strand, counting down.
CAACGCTGCAAAGCAGTCCGGCGTTCGTAACCCCGGTTACGTGAAGGTTACCCTCTGCACCCGCTCCTAATAGCAGTAGCGCATAGGGTCCTCACGCTGAGTGAGAACTCATAACAATATTCCCCGGCTGAATTATCAGCCGGGGAATATTGTTTTAACCGGCAGGAGCTGAACACCCCAGAATCCAGAACCTCAGAAGCCAGTGGGCACCGGGTCGAACCAGAAGGGTAGGGGAGTGGCACGGCAGGAGCTACAGCTAGTCAGACGTCGTCTAGCCCAGAGTCTGAGAACCCGCCCGCGCACTCTACCGCCCACCCGCGGCGCGTATTACGGTAGAGGCATGACTGAAGCACGTAGCATCGACCTCGCCGTCATCCCCGGCGACGGCATCGGCCCCGAAATCATTACCGAAGCCCAGCGCATCCTCACCCGCGCCTGCGAGCTCGAAAACATCACCGTAACCCCCACCCACTACAAGCTCGGCGCCGAGCACTGGCTGGAAACCGGTGAAACCCTGCCCGACTCCACCATGGACGCCCTCAAGAAGCACGACGCGATCCTCTTCGGCGCCATCGGTGCAGACCCGCGCAGCGGCAAGATTCCCTCCGGTCTCATCGAACGCGAAATGCTCCTGAAGTTGCGCTTCGCCTTCGACCACTACATCAACCTGCGCCCCTCCCGCCTGTACCCCGGTGCAGTCTCCCCGCTCGCCAACCCCGGCAACATCGACTTCGTCGTCGTGCGTGAAGGCACCGAAGGCCCCTACATTGGCAACGGCGGCGTGATTCGCCAGGGCACCCCGCACGAAATTGCCACCGAAGTCTCCCTCAACACCGCGCACGGTGTGGAGCGCCTGGTGCGCTACGCTTTCGAGCTGGCGTCCACCCGCCGCAAGAAGGTCACCCTCGTGCACAAGACCAACGTGCTCACCCACGCGGGTCGCCTCTACAACCGCTACTTCACCGAAATTGCGGCTGAATTCCCCGAGGTTGAGACCGACTACCTGCACATTGACGCGACCACCATCTTCATGGTCACCGACCCCGCACGCTTCGACGTGATCGTCACCGACAACCTCTTCGGTGACATCATCACTGACCTCGCAGGTGCAGTGACCGGCGGTATCGGCTACGCGGCAAGCGGCAACATCAACGCCGTCGGCGAGTTCCCCTCCATGTTCGAGCCCGTTCACGGCTCCGCACCGGACATCGCCCGCCAGAACAAGGCAAACCCCACCGCCGCAATCCTCGCCGGTGCGATGTTGCTGCGCCACCTCGGCCACGATGCAGCCGCAGCCCGCATTGAGGACGCCGTCGAAGCAGATATGCGCGAAAACGGTGCGAGCGTACGCGGAACCGATCAGGTGGGCGCGGACGTGCTCGCACGCCTCGGCTAAGCTCAGCTGGCTAAAACTCGCTCATGACAGCATGAGCGCTGAATAAAAACGCTAGGGAAGCCCGGAAGGAACACACCTTCCGGGCTTCACCTGTACCTAGCTACAAAAGATGGGGGAGGAGATCTCCGATGCCTAACCTCCAACAAGCCCGCACGAATCCCACTTGTTCACATCTTGAATGGCAGAAAAGGTGCGCATGCGGCAAACTCATCTTTCCGGTACTCTAAAACAGGTCAGGCACACCCGCCCGGCACTTCGGCGGTGGACACCCTCCACCACTAGCTTTGATGCATCCGACTAGCACAGACCGCTAGATGCACCATCTGCCCCGCACGACAACGCGCCCGGCGGCACACACCGGTCCCTCGCCCCGCCGCGAGAACCGCCACTCAAAGAACGCCCACAGAGGCAACTAGACGAAGAGGAACGCAGAACGATGGCAACCGAATTCAGCCACGAAGCAAACCAGTCACCCGCCACCGCCGAACGCCGCGCCGAAATCCTCGCAAACCCCGGCTTCGGTGACTACTTCAGCGACCACATGGTCACCATCGACTGGGAGGGTGACTACAAGACCGGCGGCACCTGGTACGACGCACGAGTTCACCCCTACGGCCCGCTGACCCTCGATCCCGCCTCCGCTGTCTTCCACTACGGCCAGGAAATCTTCGAAGGCGTCAAGGGCTACCGCCACGCTGACGGCTCCGTATGGACCTTCCGCCCCGAAAAGAACGCAGAACGTTTCGCACGCTCCGCACACCGCCTCTCCCTGCCCGAACTGCCCGCAGAACTGTTCGTCGAATCCCTGCGCGAACTCGTCAAGGCAGACGAAGCATGGGTACCCACCGGCGACGGTGAAGCCTTCTACTTCCGCCCCTTCATGATCGCAACCGAGGCGTACCTCGGCGTGCGCCCCGCAAAGCACGTGCAGTACCACGTCATCGGCTCGCCCGCAGGTAACTACTTCGGTACCCCCGAACCCGTAGACATCTGGCTCTCCACCACCTACGCCCGCGCAGGCGAAGGCGGCACCGGTGCGGCAAAGTGCGGCGGCAACTACGCGGCATCGATGATCGCCCAGACCGAAGGCGAAAAGCACGGCTGCAAGCAGGTCATCTTCAAGGACCCGCACCGCGGCGACGCCATCGAAGAGCTCGGCGGCATGAACGTCTTCTTCGTCTTCGGCAAGGAAAACAAGATCGTCACCCCCGAACTGACCGGCACCATCCTGGAGGGCGTGACCCGCTCCTCGCTGATTCAGCTCGCCAAGGACCGCGGCATGACCGTCGAAGAGCGCGCAATCACCCTCACCGAATGGCGTGAAGGCGTGGCAAACGGCGACATTACCGAAATCTTCGCCTGCGGCACCGCAGCAGTGGTCGCACCCATCGGCAAGCTCAAGGCAGAAGACTTCGAAATCCCGGCACCCACCGAGCACTTCGGTGAAATCTCCAAGAGCCTGCGCGAAGAGCTCGTCGGTATTCAGCTCGGCACCGTTGAGGACCGCCACGGCTGGATGACCCGCCTCATCTAATCTTTCACGCGAAATCCCCGTAGGATGCGCTCCCACCCGGAACGCACACCCGCGGGGATTCGCTGTGCCCGCTAAAACCTGCCCCGCCAATTCCGCCCTCGAAGGCTGGTACCCTAGAAAGTATGCGTATTGCACGATTTACCGTAAATAATGAGCTCCACTTCGGGCTGGTAGAAGGCGACGCAGGCGAAGAAACCCTGCGCGTACTCGCCGGCGACCCCTTCTACTCGGGTATCGAACCGACCGGCACCACCTACCCCATCGACCAGGTGCGTCTGCTCGCCCCGATTATTCCCCGCTCCAAGGTGATTGGAGCGATCGCAAACTGGGCTGGAACCGAGGCGCCCGCCTCCCCGCAGTTCTTCCTCAAGCCCAACACCACCGTGATTGGCCCCGGCGACCCCGTGACCCTGCCCGAGTACTCCGAAGCCGTCAGCGCAGAAGGTGAACTCGCCGTCATTATCGGTCGTATCGCCAAGTCCGTGCCGCTCGAGCGCGTGCACGAGGTCATCTTCGGCTACACCGTAGCCAACGACCTCACCGCCCGCGACCTGCTCGAAGACCGCCAGTGGACCCGCGCGAAGGGCTTCGACGGATCCACCCCGCTCGGCCCCTGGATTGAAACCGACCTGGACACCGACTCGCTGAACATCACCACCTGGGTTGACGGCGACGTCGTGCAGGAAGGCAACACCTCCGAAATGCACTACTCCGTAGCCGAGCAGGTTGCCGCAGCCTCCGAAATCTTCACCCTGCTGCCCGGCGACGTACTGCTCACCGGCACCCCCGCCGGCATCAGCGTACTGCGCGACGGCAACGAAGTAGAGGTCGAAGTCGAAGGCATCGGCTCCCTCGTCACCCGCGTGCGCGACTAAACAGCCCGCACCCAAAAACGTAACGTACATCCTGAAACACACCGTCAAGGAGACATCATGACCGAATACCACGGTCCCGTACTCAACAGCCCCGCAGACACCCGCGTCCGCTTCTGCCCCTCGCCCACCGGCACCCCGCACGTGGGCATGGTCCGCACCGCCCTCTTCAACTGGGCGTACGCACGCCACACCGGCGGCAAGCTGATCTTCCGCATCGAAGACACCGACGCGGCACGCGACTCCGAAGAGTCGTTCAACCAGGTGCTCGAATCCCTGCACTGGCTCGGCATCAACTGGGACGAAGGCGTTGGCGTCGGTGGTCCCCACGAGCCCTACCGCCAGTCCGAGCGTAAGACCGCAGGCATCTACAACGAGATCTTCGAAAAGCTCGTTGAAGGCGGCTACGTGTACGAAGACTTCTCCACCCCCGACGAGGTGAAGGAACGCCGCAAGGCAGCCGGTCAGGACCCGCAGCTCGGCTACGACAACTACGACCGCAACCTCACCGAAGAGCAGAAGGAAGCCTACCGCGCCGAGGGCCGTAAGCCCGTCTGGCGTCTGCGCATGCCCGACGAAGACATCACCTTCAACGACCTCGTTCGCGGTGAAATCACCTTCAAGGCAGGCACCGTACCCGACTACGTGGTCGTCCGCTCCAACGGCGACCCGCTGTACCCCTTTGTGAACCCCGTCGACGACGCGCTCATGGGCGTCACCCACGTGCTGCGCGGTGAGGACCTGCTCTCCTCCACCCCGCGTCAGATTGCGCTCTACCGCGCACTCATTGACACCGGCGTGACCACCTTCATCCCCGAATTTGGTCACCTGCCCTACGTCATGGGCCAGGGCAACAAGAAGCTCTCCAAGCGCGACCCCGAGTCGAACCTCTTCCTGCTGCGCGACTCCGGCTTCATCAAGGAAGGCCTGCTGAACTACCTGTCCCTGCTGGGCTGGTCCCTCTCCGCAGACCAGGACGTCTTCAGTATCGACGAGCTCGTCGAGCACTTCGACGTACACGACGTTGTCGCCAACCCCGCACGCTTCGACGTGAAGAAGGCCGAGTCCATCAACGGCGACCACATCCGTGCGCTCGACCCCAAGGACTTCCGCGACCGCCTCATCCCGTACCTGCAGGCAGCAGGCGTACTCGGCGAAACCCTCACCGAGCGTGAAGAGCAGGTCCTCACCGAAGCTGCACCCCTCGTCCAGGAGCGTATGCAGCTGCTCGGCGAAGCACCCGGCCTGCTCGCATTCCTCTTCAAGGCTGACGAAGAAATCAGCACCGCAGACGACGCACGCAAGCAGCTCAAGGAATCCGCACCGCAGGTCCTCGCCGCCGCAATCGAAGCTCTGGAGCCCCTCGAGGACTTCACCGCAGCCAACATCGAGGCAGCCCTGCGCGCCGCAATCGTCGATGGCCTGGAAATCAAGCCGCGCCTCGCATTCGGCCCCGTGCGTATCGCAGTGTCCGGTGAGCGTATCTCCCCGCCCCTGTTCGAATCCATGGAAATCCTGGGCAAGGAATCCTCCCTCGCACGCCTGCGCAAGCTTGCCGCTGAACTGAGCTAGCCATGAATCAATCGATTATGGGGAAGGCGCTACTCAAGGGCACCCTCATGGCGCTTACCAACGCCTGCATTATCTGGCTGATTCTGTACATCGCCAACATGGACAAGTCCGTCTTGATGGTGGTCGCTGTTGTCGTTGCGGCAGCCTTCGGATACGTGACTGCCTACTTCGAGGCGCGCGCCGCCCTGAACGCTCAAGAAGCTCAGGCACGGCACGCCCGCGGCGGCGACGTCAGCAGTTCGTCTGACGGCGTAGACACCTCGGACTCTTCGCGTGAAGAGGACGACGAAGACGACTTCGTGGACCCGGGCCCCGACCCGGACGCAGGCGACTTCGACGCCGGAAGCTCCAGCAGCTCGGACTACAGCAGCTACAGCAGCTCCGACTACTCTGGCGGCGGCGATTCCGGTGGAGGCGACTCTGGCGGTAGTAGCGACTAAGCTCTAGAGAATCCCCTTATCCAGCGGGAATCAGACGGCCGAAAGGCCTGAAGGAAACCCGGCGGATAAGGGGATTTTTCATAAATTTGAGAATATTTTTTGTGATGGGTGCTTCCTGTAAAACTACTAGTCAGTATGTTTTATGGGGGTAAATCTGGTTCCATTTTGGGGAATATGGCAAGAATTTGGTTTGCACACCCCGGCAAAGGCTCGTATAGTAGTACCTGTTGTTGCGACGAACTGAAAAGTTCAAAGCGAAAACATGCGGTTGTAGCTCAGTTGGTAGAGCACCACCTTGCCAAGGTGGATGTCGCGAGTTCAAGTCTCGTCAACCGCTCCACTCAAGCCCCGAGGTTCGCCTCGGGGCTTTTTCGTTGTCTCTGGTTTTTGTTGTCTCCGGGGTTTTAGTTTTTGGAGGTGCAGGGCAGGGGGGCTTTCCCGAGGTGGTTGCTTGGGTGGGTTGGCCGCCGGACTGCTTTGGCTATCTGATTATCTGACTGCCGGGCTATCTAACGACCTGACTGTCTGGTCATCTGGCAGCCAGGAGGTAGTGCAGGAAAAAATCTTCAAAAAATTTGGGACACAAAGCGTGCAGGGGCGAGGATAAAACTGCTCTCTGAGCCACCTCGGAGCTGCTTTGTGGGGTGAAAATCGGCCCCAAAACCCTCTTTTTGAAGAAATTTAAAAAACTTTTTAACTCCAAAAACCCCGGAAACACGCGGAAGTAGCGGGTGTAAAACCGTGAATGTGAGGCGGCTCTCCAGATTTCGGCTTGCACGCCTCCAGGAAGACCCGTATAGTTATTACTCGTTCCGGTGAAAAGCCGAAAGGTAAAAAACGGAACGGTAACTCAATAGAGTAATGGGATATGGTGTAATTGGCAACACGAAGGTTTCTGGTTCCTTTGTTCTAGGTTCGAGTCCTGGTATCCCAGCTAACCTCCTAACGGAGGTTGCGGCCCCATCGTATAGCGGCCTAGTACTCCGCCCTCTCACGGCGGCAACACCGGTTCAAATCCGGTTGGGGTCACACTAGAAATAAACCCTCAGTCTTCTGGCTGAGGGTTTATTTGTTTATTGGGCAAAACTGAGCCCAGATTCTATGGTGCCGCCGCATACTCAGCGAAAAGCCACAAGTGTTTCGAAAAGCCACCATTTTTGTGGCTTTTCGAAACACAAGTGGCTTCTCGGCGGGAAAGAAACAGGAAGAAAAAAGGGGAGCGCAAAATTTGACCTTCACGCCAAGCCTCGGTATAGTCTTATCCGTAAGCGTGATTGGCGCAGTGGTAGCGCGCTTCGTTCACACCGAAGAGGTCACTGGTTCGAACCCAGTATCACGCACCAATAACCCCCGTTTCAAGGAACGGGGGTTTTATTATGCCCACCGGGTCAAACCCACCGGCAACAGTCCACCGCAGCGGACACAACCACCCGAGAATGAGGTACCCCGTGACAACGCCCGAACTCGCCACCGCCACCGACTACGGACGCATGTACGCGCGCGTCCGCGGAGGAGACCCCCTCGTCCCCTCTATCACCACCGTCATCGGACAGCACGCCAACGACCTCAGCGGCTGGCACGGGTACATGGCCGCCAAGGCCGCCCTCGAAGACCAGCGCGCCTACCGCGCCACCGGATCCCACGGCCTCAAATTTGCCATCATCCGCGACGCAGCCAGCGCCTCCGAACGATACCGCGACGCAGCCGCCGCCCGAGGAGACCGCGTCCACAACTACGCCGAAGCCGTCGCCCTACGCGCCATGGGACGCGAACACAACCTCGACGAAAGCCGCGAACAGCTCATCATCAACGGCGAACAAGCCTACGCCGACCGCTTCGACGAATGGTGGGAAGCCTTCAAACCCCGCCCCCTCGCCGCCGAAGTCACCATCTGGAACGACACCGTCGGCTACGCGGGCACCCTCGACCTCGTCGCAGAAATCGCGGGCCGAACCTGCATTATCGACTACAAAACCAAAGGCACCGACAAACGCGGCCGCGTCAAAGCACTCGACGAGAAAGTCGTCATGCAGCTCGTCGCCGGACTCAAAGCTGAAGAATCCATCGTTGACCCCGACGAAGGCACCTGGGAACCCTGGAAATACGGCGACGCGCCCGTCCTCATGGGCGTGGCACTCGGCGAAACGCAGGTGCTGCCGCAGCAGGCGAACCCCGCCGTGCTCGAACGCAACTGGTACAAGTTCTGCGCCCTGCGCCGCGTCTGGGAATTCGACCGCCAGGTTCAAGAATTTGAAGACCCCGCGCTCATGCCCGTAGTGCCGCCGCCCGCGGCATAAACCAGTACCCCTGCCCGCGGTATAGACCAGTACCCCCGCCGACTAGAAGACTGGGCGGCATAGGGCAGTAGCGGGCGTAGGGGAGAGGCTCAAACCCCTGAGGAGGTGAGCGCGGGGAGATGAGTGTGGGGAGGTGAGGCTCAGCCCTCACCCTGCCGCCTCCACCCCCAGCGCCTCGATTCGTTCTAGATTCGCGCTACCGAATCGGCGACAATAGAACAAATAGGCAGAACGGCGCCCGCGCACCTGCTGTGAAGAACCCGCTACTGGGAGAACCCTCCTGCCGAGAGAGTCCGCCAGCGCGGTTTCACCCGCGAGGTTCTACCAGCGCAGTTCTGCCGCCATATTGAAATCCGTAAGCACATTCCCGGCACCTGCCGGCAGAGGAGAACCATGACCATCCTGAGCATCCGCACCGTGGGCGACCCGGTGCTGCGTAGCGTCTGCGACCCCATCACCGTCTTTGACGACGACCTGGCACGACTCATCGACGACATGCTAGAAACCATGTACGACGTGGGCGGCGTGGGCCTCGCGGGCCCGCAGGTTGGCATCTCCAAGCAGATCTTCACCTTCGGCGGCATTGACGACCGCGAAGGCTACATCATCAACCCCGTGCTCGAAGTCGGCGAAGAAGACCAGGAAGGCGGCGAAGGCTGCCTGTCCGTGCCCGGTCAGAAGTCCGCGACCCCGCGCAAGAACTGGGCGCGCGTGACCGGCGTGGACCGCCACGGCGAACCCCTCGTGCTGGAGGGTGAGGGCCTGTTTGCGCGCATGCTGCAGCACGAAACCGACCACCTGCACGGCAAGCTGTTCATCGACCGTCTCGTGGGTGAAGACCGCCAGCGCGTGATGCGTGCCCTGCGTGCCGCAGACTACAACGCTGTCGCCGCGAAGACCGTGACCGAGCGTGCAACCCGCGTGGGCGGCGCCTTCGGCGGCGGCGGTGCGTTCGGTGCAGGCTCTGCTGGTTCCTCCTTCGGTAGCTTCGGAAAGTAGGCTCACATGCTCAACATCATTTACGCAGGCACCCCCGACGTTGCCGTGCCCCCGCTCGACTACCTGGCTAACTCCGATAAGGTGCGCGTGGTCGGCGTGCTCACCCGCGAAGACGCCCCCGTGGGCCGCAAGCGCGTGCTCACCCCCTCCCCGGTCGCGCAGCGCGCCGAAGAGCTCGGCCTGCCCATCGTGAAGGCAAACCGCTGGAACGACGAAGCCGCCGCAGCCATCGCCGAACTGAACGCTGACGCAGCCGCCGTGGTCGCCTACGGTGCCCTGCTGCCGCTGCCCGCGCTCGAATCCCTGCGCTACGGCTGGGTCAACCTGCACTTCTCCAAGCTGCCCGCATGGCGCGGCGCCGCCCCCGTGCAGCGCGCCCTCATCGCAGGTGAGCAGGAAATTTTCTCCACCACCTTCCTGCTCGAAGAAGGCCTGGACACCGGCCCCACCTTCGAACAGGAATCCACCCCCGTAGCCGCCGACGACACCGCAGGCACCGTGCTGATGCGCCTCGCAACCAGCGGCGGCGCACTGCTTGAACGCACCTTCGAACGCCTCGAAGCGGGCGAGAACGGCACCGTGCAGATCGAGGACGAATCGGTCAGCTACGCCTCCAAGATGAGCATTGCCGACGGCCGCCTCACCTGGACCGAACCCGCCGAGCAAATCCTGGCACGCTTCCGCGGCGTGACCCCCGAACCCGGTGCATGGTGCGAACTGGGCGAAAACCGCTTCAAGATCGGTGGCCTGGCGGTTGCCGACGAGCGCCTGGTGCAGTCCCTGACCGAGGCAAACGGCGGCCCCCTCGCACCCGGTGCGGTGCGTCTGCACGCAAAGAAGGTACTGGTCGGCACCGGTACCGAACCCCTGATGCTGCTGCAGGTTCAGCCTGCCGGCAAGAAAATGATGGATGCGCCCGCGTGGGCTCGCGGCGCTGGCAAGGACATGGCGGAAGGCCTGGTGGTACTCGCATGAGCAACGAAAAGCGCCCCTACAAGGGAGGACACGGCAAGCCCGGTCACGCTGGCAATGGCAAGCCCGGCAACGGCAAGTTCAGCCAGGGTAGCGGTCAGGGTAAGTTCAATCAGGGCGGCGGTCAGGGTGAGGGCGGTGCGAAGCGTAAGCGTCGTCGCCGCTCCGGCGCTGGCAACGGCTCGAGTTCTGGTGTGAGCGAGCAGAACCGCCAGCAGTCCCAGAATTCCCAGCGCGCTCAGAACCAGCGCTCGCAGAATCAAAGCTCGCAGGGCCGCCCGCAGAAGTGGGACGACAACTCCCGCAGCGAATCGCGTACCGGCCGCCGCTTTGACGGCCTGACCAGCGTCGAACGCGCCGCACGCCGCGCCAAGACCGAGCACGACGACACCAAACGCGGTGGCGGCGGCACCTCCCAGCGCAATAAGAGCGGCCACGAACGCAACCGCCGCTCCATGTCCGCCCGCGAATTCTCCGCGGCGGCACCCTCCGCACGCTCGCGTACCGCAGACACCGCACGCGCAACCGTCTTCGACGTACTGCGCTCCGTGGCGGAATCTGACGCCTACGCGAACCTCGTGCTGCCCAAGGCGATTCGTAGCCACCGCCTCGACCACCGCGACGCAGGCTTTGCAACCGAGCTGACCTACGGCACGCTGCGCCACCAGGGCACCTACGACGCAATCCTCAGCCGCTGCGTAGACCGCCCCATCGAGAAGGTCGGCACCACCACCCTGATTGTGCTGCGCATGGGCGTGCACCAGCTGCTGAACATGCGCGTTCCCGCCCACGCGGCACTGAACCAGAGCGTGTCCCTAGCACGCGAAAAGATCGGTGCGGGCCCGGCAAGCTTCATCAACGCGGTGCTGCGCCGTGTCTCCGAGCGCACCCCCGAAGAGTGGTACGAACTCATCATCGAGGACGCGAAGGACGACACCGAACGCATGGCGCTGCTCGCCTCGCACCCCGGCTGGATTGTGCGTTCCATGCGCCAGGCACTCGTCGCGCACGGCCGCCCCGCCTCCGAAATTGAGCAGCTGCTCGAAGCGGACAACCTCGCCCCCGTGGTGAACCTGGTTGCGCTGCCCGGCCTGGGTAGCCTCGACGAGGCACGCGAACAGGGCGCCGTCGACGGCGAGCTGGTTGAAGGTTCGGCGCTGTACGCCTCCGGCGACTTGGCGCGCCTGGAATCCGTGCGTGAAGGCACCGTCCGCGCGCAGGATGCTGGCTCCCAGCTGGTGGCACGCGCGCTCGCCGCAGCACCCCTGGACGGCACCGACACCGCATGGCTCGACCTGTGCGCAGGCCCCGGCGGTAAGGCGGCGCTCCTCGGCGCGCTCGGTATTCAGCGCGGCGCATCCCTGGTCGCCAACGAGGCGGCACCGCACCGCGCGCAGCTCGTGGAATCCTCCATGCGCCCCCTGCCCGAGGACAGCTACACGGTACTCACCGGCGACGGCCGCCAGATCCGCGAAACCCTGCGCAAGAATGCCTCCGACCTGCCCGGATTCATTGAACCCGGTCAGCTTTTCGACCGCGTCATGGTGGATGTGCCCTGCTCCGGTCTGGGTGCCCTGCGCCGCCGCCCCGAGGCGCGTTGGCGCAAGTCCCCGCGCGATATTGCCGAGCTGCTGCCCCTGCAGCGTCAGCTCCTGGACGCAGCCATTGAGGCGACCCGCCCCGGCGGCGTCATCGCCTACGTGACCTGCTCCCCGCACGCGGCAGAAACCCAGAACATTGTTGCCGAGGTGCTCGAAAGCGGCGCGGTCAGCCTGCTCGACTCCGCCGCAGCACTGCGCGAAGTTGCCCTGCACACCGAAGGCGCGAACGGCGAACCCGTGAGCGTGCTGGCGGGGGAGAAGGACCCCGGCCACACCCCCGAGATCAAGGTCAAGAAGGGTGCGCCGGTCGTGAAGGCTTCGGAGAACCCGACCACCGCGCAGCTGTGGCCGCACGTGCACGGAACCGACGCCATGTTCCTCGCCCTGCTGCGTAAGAACTAGCCGCTTCACCGCCTAGCATCACTGGCCATACGGCACGGATTTGAAAGGAACCCCATGGGTATTGCCATTAACCCGTCGATTCTCTCGGCGGATTTCGCGAACCTGCAGCGCGAGCTGGAGCGCATTTCCACCGCAGACGCCGCGCATATTGACGTGATGGACAACCACTTCGTCCCCAACCTCACCTGGGGCCCGCCGGTGGTCAAGCGTCTGCGCGAAATCTCCCCGGTGCCGTTCGATGTGCACCTGATGATTGAGGACGCCGACCGTTGGGCACCCGAATATGCCAGCATGGGCTGCGAATCGGTGACCTTCCACGCGGAGGCGGCTATCGCCCCCATCAAGCTGGCGCGCACCCTGCGTGCTGAGGGTGCGAAGGCGGGTATGGCGCTGCGTCCGGCAACCGCCGTGGAACCCTACCTGGACATGCTCAGCGAACTGGACATGCTGCTGATCATGACCGTGGAACCCGGCTTCGGCGGCCAGGCGTTCCTGGACGTGACCCTGCCGAAGATTGCCCGCGCCGCCAAGGCGATTGAGGGCGCGAACCTGCCGGTGACCGTGCAGGTGGACGGCGGCATCACCGAAGAGACCATCCTGCGTGCCGCGGAGGCGGGCGCAACTTGCTTTGTTGCCGGTAGCTCGGTCTACGGTGTGGACGAGGCGCTCGGCGGTCCGGAGGCGGCAATCGCCTCCCTGCGTGCGGCGGCCGCATCGGTCAAGCGTTCCGGCGCCGGTTGCGGTTGCGGCCACTAGCGGTGCCCCGCCGGTAACAGTGCCCAGTCACTGCCCGCATCTATAAAACCTCAACGCCCCGTTGTGAAGTCTGCGCCCCGTCGCGGCTCTTCGCGGCGGGGCGTTTTGCGTACCAGGCGTTCTCAACCGCCGCAGATTTATAGCAAGGTAACAGCAGGGGAGAGGGCCTGTTTAAATGACATAGTGTCAGCAAGACTATGACAAAGCGTGATATATGTTACCCCGCGCAATTCCGCGGCAAAACCGGGTATCCTGGCGGTCAGAGAAGGCAAACAGAACACATCTTGATGTAACACTCAGATATCTGTAAGGTTAGGTATAGTTTAGTCATATCTAGGGGGAACTATGTCTTTCAACCGAACCGAGCTGACCGACGCCGAAAACCACGGCGCATCGGGCGTTAACCGCCGCGCATTCTTCGGCCTGGCGCTCGCCTCCTCGGCTGCTCTCGCCCTCGCGGCATGCAGCAGCGAGACCACCACGACCACCACTTCCGGCGGTTCCACCTCCGGTGGCAACAGCGGTACCCGCACCATCAAGGACATTGACGAGGAGAACGTAGAAGTTCCCGCCAACCCGCAGAAGGTTATCGTCCTCTCTGAGCCCACCCTCGACGGCCTGCTCGCCCTCGGCGTGACCCCCGTCGGTTCCGTCTCCGGTCGCGGCCAGTCCGGCGTGCCCAACTACCTTGCCGACCGCGCCAAGGGCGTGCAGATTATCGGCACCGTCGCCCAGGTCAACTACGAGCAGATTGGCAACCTTGATCCCGACCTGATTCTGGTCGACTCCACCGGCGTAGACAAGCGCTCTGAGGCCTTCGAAACCCTCAAGAAGATCGCTCCCGTCGTCTACTGCGGCTACGCGGGCGGCGACTGGCGCATCAACTTCCGCAACGTCGCCAACGCTATGAACATGGTCGACAAGGGCGAAGAAGTCATCAAGGCATACGAGTCAAACGCCGCAGCGCTGAAGGATCAGCTCGCCCCCAAGTACGGCGACAAGACCTTCTCCATCGTCCGCTGGGCAGGCAACGGCCCCGCCCTGATCCTCAAGGAACTGCCTGCCGGCCAGGTACTCAACGACCTGGGCCTCAAGCGCCCCGAGGCGCAGGACCGCAACGGCCAGGGCCACTCCGAACCGGTCTCTCTGGAGAACCTGGCAACCATCGACGCGGACTACATGTTCCTCGGCACCCTCGGCGGCGCAAGCCAGAAGAACCCGAACGCACAGGGTACCGCAGGTCTGCAGGGCGCTGAAGAAGCACTGAATAAGGCGAAGGAAACCTCCGGCTTCACCAACCTGAAGGCAGTCAAGGACGACCACGTGATTCTCGTGGACGGCTCCAAGTGGACCTCCACCGGCGGCCCGCTGCTGCTCGAGGGCATTATCGAAGACGTCAAGAAGGCGCTTCCGCTCTAAACGCCCCGCTCTAAATACCCTGTGAAGCAATCACCCGCTGAAGCTTCCGCCACCCTTCCCACCGCGACCTAAAAACCGCGGCGGGAAGGGGATGCACGACCCACCACACCATCCTCAAGGACCACCATGACCGAAACTCGACCCGTGCGCACCGCAGCCCGCTACGGTGCCGTCGTGGCTCTCGCCGGCGCGCTCATCACCCCCGGAGCAGCGCTGACCGGCACCACTCTCGCATTCGCGGATACCCCCGCCGCCACCCAGCAGGAAGCTAAGGCTGCCGTGACCATCTCCACCGAGAAGTGGCGCGAAGGTAAGCTCGTGCTGCGCGGCACCGGCTTTACCAGCACCGCACCCGGTCGCGGCGCAGTGTTCGCAGTGAAGTTCCTCGACGCCCTGCCGGATGAAGCGCACCAGGCGATTAACCCGCTCACCAAGCAGGGCGGCAACTCGCCCGCGAACTTCATGGCAATCGCCAAGGAGGACGGCACCTTCGAGGTTGAGGTCTCCCTGCCGACCCCCGAAAACACTGGTCTGACCGCTGAACAGCTCAAGAACAAGGGCTGGACCGTGGAAGGCACCAGCCACCGTATTCAGGTGCTTTCCGGTTCCCTGGGCGGTACGGATGCGGACGGCAACACCTACGACCGTCGTGCATCTGTGTCGCAGAATATTACGTTGAGCGACCCGGCTCCGAGCCCGGCACCGACCGCGGATCCCTCTGCTACCGCTGAGCCCAGCGCAACTGTAGAGCCTTCTGCGACTGCCGAGCCTACTGCGGAGCCCTCTGCTACCGCTGAGCCTTCTGCGACTGCCGAGCCTACCGCGGATCCCTCTGCTACCGCAGAACCCACCCCGGCACCTACTGCAGACCCCACCCCGGCACCCAGCGAAGACTCGAAAACCTGCACCCCCGCTGACGGCTCCTTCACCCCGCGCCTGAGCATCGAGAACCCCAAGGCGGTTCAGGGCGGCAAGCTGCACCTGACCGGTGACGGCTGGTGCAACCCTGAAGACAAGAAGGCATCCGTTATCGGTCTGAAGATTGACGACGGCAAGGTATCCCGTAACGACGCCACCGCGGTCAACGACAACCGCACCATCTGGGCTGTCATCACCCCCGATGAGAACGGCCATATCGACGCCTGGATTGACCTGCCCACCCGCGACAACGCAGCCTTCAAGAATGACGAAGACGCCGCCAAGTACGCCTCCGGTGAGCACACCCTGCGCCTGCTGACCGGTAGCCTGCGTGAGGGCGACCGATCCGGAACCTACGGCGGCGCCAACAGCCAGGGCGGCATCAACACCACCTTCACCATCGGTGAGTACGCCCCCGGTGACGCGCCCGAGCCGGTCAACGCCTCCGAGCTGACCGCGGGTAATGGCGTGCAGGTGAGCCGTGACGGTTCCACCGTGACCGTGACCGTGCCGAATGCTGAACCGGGCACTTGGGTGTACGCCGCGACCTACCTGGGCAACTCCCCGCAGACCCTCTACGGCTCCGGCTGGAAGCGTCTGGACGGTAACCGTAGCTTCAGCTACGAAACCAGCGTGAGCATGCCCGCCGCCACCTACCGTGTGGTTGTGCACAACGGCAACCAGGGCGCTGACAATGCGGTGCTCGGTTTTGCTGACATGACCGTGGAACGTGCTGTTACCCCTCGTCAGGACGTTTCCCGTGATGAGCAGGACGCCACCGACCAGCTGGTTGAAGAGCTGAACGAGAACCCCGCAACCAGCACCTCTACAGCGCCGGTTCCCATGCGTAACGCGGGCGGCCGCATCAGCACCCGCGCCACCGACGTGGACGCATCCCTCGCCGCGCTCTCGCAGAGCACCGCTCCGGTCGTGAACCGCGTGCAGGCTAAGGCGAAGGTTCAGAGCGCGCAGAAGACCTTGGCATCCAACCTGCAGAAGACCGAAGCTAACGCAAAGAAGGCAGTGAAGGCTGCCGCCGGTTCGCAGAACTCGCAGAACACGCAGAACTCGCAGAAATCCGCCGCAGGTACGAAGGCGCAGGGCCCGGTCATTGAGGGTACTGAGCTGACCGGTCTGACCAAGTGGCTGGTCAACAACGCCAATAACCTGCTGCTTTCGGCGGCTGGCCTGGTGGTTTTGGCTGCGGCTCTGCTGCTGCGCACCTCCAAGAAGTAAGCTCTCTCAAGAAGTAAGCTCTGACCACACATTCATATCGGCACCGGCTCACGCCCCCCACTCTTGGCCCCGCACCCTTGAACAGGGGCGTGGGCCGGATGCCCCACTAACCACTCGGGTCGCAACCTACTGAACTGCACCGACCTACTGAACTGCACCTCCACGAACCCGGTAGCGTTCAGCTTCGACCCCGGTAATTTTGAAAGGACCACCATGCGTGCACCTTTTTCGGGAGCCCCGAAGGCATCCCTGACCTCTAAGGCGCTGACCGCCTGTGCTGCCGCAACCCTGGCGCTGGGCTTGGGCGTTGGCACTGCATCCGCTCTGCCTCCGGGCGGTGCGAAGGCATCTACCCCCGGCACCTCTTCGACTGTTTCCTCCTCTGTGAGCGAGCACGGCGTGATTTCCTTTAGCGTGAGCGGCTTCCCCGCAAACACTGTGGTGTCCGTGAAGGTGGACGACGGTAACCTGTGCCCCTCCGATGCGGCACAGGGCGCTTGCGTGGTGCACCAGCAGAAGACCGATGGCAACGGTAACGTCTCCGGTTCCTTCGTTCTGCCGGATGTTGGCGCTGGCACTCACACTCTGCGTTTCCTTGCAACTGGTGAGAAGCGTGACAAGGACGGCAAGTACCTGGGCACCGAGGCGTACAGCAACCGTAGCCCCGAGTTCACCGTGGTGGGCGAGGGCGGTTCGGATAATTCCTCCTCGAATTCTTCGGGTTCTTCCTCGAACCGCGGCTCTTCCAGCTCGAAGAGCAACGGTGGTTCCTCGAATGGCGGCTCGAACTCTAACAACTCAGACTCTGCAGACGAGGCTCAGGGCTCTAACGATTCCAACGAGTCCTCGTCCAATGGTGGTTCGAACGGCTCCTCGAATGGTTCTGCAGGTGGCGCGGCTGAGGCTGAGACCGTGTACACCGATGCTGACGGCAACACCATCACCAAGGAGGAGTACGACCGCCTGAACGCGGCAGCTGACTCTTCCGGTACCTCCGGTACCTCTGGCTCTTCCGCTGCGCCTGCTGCTTCGGCTTCTGCAAATGCCCAGAAGAAGGCGACCGCTTCGGCGAGCGCATCTTCTTCGTCTTCTGCGCGCGGTACTGCGTCGAACCCGAGCGCTTCAGCTTCGGGCGCGGCTAACACCGCATCCACCGTTCAGACCGTGACTTACGGTGCTGCGTTCCCGTGGATTGGCGTGGTGGTTCTGGGCGTAAGCATTGTGGGTGCCGCTGCGCTGCTGCTGACCCGTAAGCGCTAAGACTTAACGTCGGATGCGGGTGGGGGAGTAACCCGCCCGCTCCGGCGTTTCTCTCATTATCTACCGGTGTGCCGGGTGCCCCTCGTGTGGTGTGGGTGCGCCGGGTGTGCCTCCCTGTTTTCTTGTATCGAGCATAAGGAGCATAGTGGCCTTCACGAGCTCATTGTCCCGAGATGTTCAGCAGGAGAGTACGTCCCGTCAGGGTTCTGTGATTCAGGGGCAGAAGTTGGGTAAGCGCCTGGCTTTTCTGTTCTTGTTTGCGGTGCTTTTGGTGGGGGCTGTGGCTGCTTCTTTGCTGTTCGGGTCGAATAATCTTCCGCCGGATCAGGTTCTGGCTGTTTTCAATGGCACTGCTTCTGAGCAGGCGCAGACGATTGTGATGGAGCAGCGCATTCCGCGTACCTTGGTGGGTCTTGCGGCGGGTGCGGCGTTGGCGGTTGCCGGTTCTTTGATGCAGTCGTTGACTCGTAACCCGCTGGCTGAGCCCGGCCTGATGGGTGTGAATGCCGGTGCTGCGGTGGCTGTGATTGCTTCCGTGGTGGTTTTTGGCGTGATGGGTATTTGGCAGTACATGGTTGCTGCGACGATTGGTGGCGCGTTGGCTGCGGTGCTGGTGTACACGCTGGGTCGTGGTCGTGACGGGTCGATTGTGAAGCTCGCTCTGGCGGGTGTGGCGATTTCTGCGGCGCTGTCGGCGATTGCGCAGGGCCTGATTTTGGCTGATCAGGATGCATATAACGAGTTCCGTGTGTGGGTTGCCGGTTCGCTGGAGGGCCGCGGTATGGATATCGCGTCGACGGTGGGTCCGGTGATTCTGCTGGGTATGCTGGTGGCGTTCTTTGTGGCTCCTGCGATTAATGCTCTGAGTATGGGCGAGGAGGCGGCGACCAGCCTCGGCGTGAGCGTGCGTACGACCCAGAACTTGACGTTGCTGGCGGTGACGGTGCTTGCCGGTGCGGCGACTGCTGCGGTGGGTCCGATTGGTTTTGTGGGTTTGGCGGTGCCGTTTGTGGTGCGTGCTTTGCTCGGTAATGATGTGCGCTGGGTGAATTATGGTTCGGCACTGTTGGGTCCGGTGTGGCTGCTGTGTGCTGACGTGTTGGCGCGTGTGCTGGTGGCTCCGCAGGAGACTCAGGTGGGTATTGTGGCGACTCTTGCCGGTGCCCCGGTGTTCTTGTTCTTGATGACTCGTCGTAAGGTGGAGGCTCTCTAATGTCGAATTCTTCCGCTCTTTCGACGGCAACTGCCACCAGCCCCGCTAATCGTTCTGCACGTCGTCGCGGCCGCGATTTGGGCGGCCGCCCGGTGTTGACTGTGCGCGGTCCGCTGAGTGCTCAGGTGCCGTGGCGTGTGCTGATCCTGAATGTGGCGTTGGTGGTGCTGATTGCGGCGCTGGCGTTTTGGGGCATGTTGCAGGGTGACTACAAGATCGCCCCGGAGAAGGTCATTCCGGCGTTGATGGGTGAGGGTAAGCAGATTGCTGTGACTTTCGCTCAGCAGCGTGCGGCGCGTATTGTGGCGGCGCTTCTGGTGGGTGCGGCGCTTGGTCTGTCGGGTGCGATTTTCCAGGTGATTTCGGGTAATGCCCTGGGTTCGCCGGATATTATCGGTTTCACGAATGGTGCCGCGACCGGTGCGCTGTTGCAGATTATTGTCTTCAATTCCGGTCCCGTTGAGGTTGCTCTGGGCGCTGTGGTTGGTGGCTTGGCGACTTCGGTGCTGGTGTGGTTGTTGACGCGCCGTACGGGTTTGCATGGCTTCCGCCTGGTGCTGGTCGGTATTGGTGTGGGTTCGACCCTGGCGGCGTTCAATGCGCTGCTGGTGGTGCGTGCTTCGCTGACTCAGGCGCAGACCGCGGCGTCTTGGCTTGCCGGTTCGCTGAACGACATCACGTGGGAGCGCACCTACGCACTGCTGGGTCTGCTGCTCGTGGTGACTCCGCTGCTGCTGATGCTGGTCCGCCCGCTGGGCGCGATTCGTTTTGGTGACCAGGTGGCATCCGGTTTGGGTGTGAGCGTGAATGCGTACCGTGTGGCGGCTCTGTTTATTGGTGTGCTTCTGGTTTCGCTGGCGACCGCGACGACCGGCCCGATTGCTTTTGTCGCCTTGGCGGCACCGCACATCGCGAAGACCCTGTCTCGCAGTGGCGGGGTGGGTTTCACCTCCGCGGCACTTATGGGTGCGCTCATGGTGCTCGGCTCTGACCTGATTGGCCGATTCGCTGTTCCCGGACGCATCATTCAGGTGGGTGTGGTGACCGGCGCGATTGGCGGCCTGTACCTGATTTACCTGATTTACCTCGAAAGGAAGAAGAGCTAGTGAACGCTAGTGTGACGACCCGCCTTGAAGGCGAGAACATGGTGGTTGCCTACGGTGAGCATACGGTGCTCAACGGGGTAGATTTTCAGGTGCCGGAGGGGGAGCTGACCGTTATCCTGGGCCCGAACGCCTGCGGTAAGTCGACCACCTTGAAGGCTCTTGCCCGCGTGAACCCGCTCAAGGAGGGTGAGGTTCGCCTGGACGGCACCCCGCTGCCGCAGATGAAGTCCCGCGCTATCGCCAAGATCCTGGCGATGCTGCCGCAGACCCCGGAGGCGCCTAGCGGCGTGACCGTGGCGGATGTGGTGGCGCGCGGCCGCTACCCGCACCAGTCGCTGCTGCGTTCCTGGTCTGATGAGGACGAGCGCGCCTGCGTGGAGGCGATGCAGGCGGCGAACGTGCTGGAGCTTGCTGAGCGTCCCATTGAGGCGCTCTCGGGCGGTCAGCGTCAGCGTGTGTGGATTGCCATGACCCTGGCGCAGCAGACCCCGCTGATTCTGCTGGATGAGCCGACCACTTACCTGGATATCACGCACCAGATTGAGGTGCTGAACCTGACGAAGAAATTGCATTCCGAAGGGCGAACGGTAGCCGTGGTTTTGCATGACCTGAACCTCGCTTTCAGGTATGCTACTCATGTTGTGTTAATGAAGCAGGGCCGGATTATCGCTCAGGGCGATCCGCGTGCGATAATTACACCGGAACTCATTCAGGAAGTTTTTGACCTGCAATCGGTCATTATTCCTGATCCATGCACTGGTACCCCTTTGGTTATTCCGAAGGAGAACCAAACAATTCATATTGCCGCTGACGCTATTTCGGCGGCCCGCGAAAGCGAATAGTTTTCGCCCCTAAGCCGCGTGGGAGTTTGCACCAACCGTCTCAGTACGGGTGGAAAAGTTTGGCATTGCGCCGAGCAGCGAACGTTAGGATCTGAGGGACCCAGGATCCCCTGCGCGTAGGGCGCCTACCCGGTGCTCGCCCGTCTTTGACGCATGAACGGATCCGAGCACTGGGTAGGTTCCATTTTGGGAACCCGTAGATGAGGCACCGAGACTGCCGCATGAGACTTTGAAAGTTGCGACTTGAGAGGTTTGATGCACGGTCTCGGTGCCTCATCTCTTTTAACTTCTGAGCCGGGCTGGGATGAGCTGGTCTGGGCGGGGCTGGGCTGGGTTGCTCTGAGCCGGTCTGGGCGGGGCTGTGCCGGTCTGGGCGGGGCTGCGGCGGCTTCGTGCTTGGGTTTTAGCAGCGTGTGTTCGCTGTCATGAATGTCATCTTTTGGTTCTTTCGTTTTTCCCTTTGGCTGGAGTTTGGGTAAGGGATACCATAGAGTGAGGTAGTAGAGGCTAACTAACAATAATGCGCCTCCTCACCGATTCTCACCGATTGAGTGTTTCCACAGACCAAGGAGGAACCGTTGGGCGAGCACGAACCCACCGCGACCGTTCCCGCGCAGAGTATTTCTGCACAGAACACTTCTGAACAGGTTGCGTTTGAACAGGCTATTTCGGCGCAGCCGCGTACCGTTGCGCCAGCCGTGCGCCCGGCCCCTCCCAAGATCCCGCGCCCCGTACCGGCACCGCGCGTGGACAGCCCCCTCATCAGCGCCATTATCGCCGATGCGGTCAGCCCCGAAGAGCTGAACGCCCGCATCCTTGAGATCGTCTCCGAAGGCACCCCCATTATCGAGCCGGTGCACCGCGAAGACGGTAGCATCAGTGAGAACGAGCGCATCGTCACCTTCCTCTACCGCAACGAGCAGGCGGAGCAGGTGCTCATGTTCATCAACCGCCTGACCGATGAGAAGAACCTTGACCGTTCCCTTATGGCCCGCATCGAGGGCACTGGCTGGTGGCAGCTGAGCATACAGATGGAAACCACCTGGCGTGCCTCCTACAACTTCTTGCCGGCGCTGCCCGGCGAGCGCCCCGCCTGGTTGGGCGATGACGACCAGGTGCGCCTGCGCGCCGCCCTGGATTCTGGCGAGGGTGACCCGCTGAACCCCGAGACCGTGTGCAACCGCATCGGTCGTTGCATGGGTGTGGTGCAGCTTGAGCACGCGCCGGTGCAGGAGTTCATCCTGACTCAGGAAGAGATTGACGCGCTGCCCGCCCCCGAGTGGATGCAGACCTCTGACGGTCACCAGTACGTGCTTGGCCGCGTGGGTGACCCCGCCCCGGATGCGCCGCTGTTCATCCAGTTCGACGGTGAGATGTGGTTCAGCCAGGGTATGGAGCAGACCCTCAACCGCGCCCATGAGGCGGGCCGTATTCCGGCGATGCACGTGTTCTTCCTGCACTCCGGCGGCCGCGAGAACCGCTGGAAGGAACTGAACGGCGACAATCCGATTGCCGACTACCTGGTGGAGATTGCGTTCCCGCACCTGGAAGCGGTGCACGGCATTAAGACCGACCCGCAGAACATTGTGATTAACGGTCAGTCGCTGGGTGGCCTGTCCTCCCTGCTGGCGGTGCTGAGCCGTCCGGAGGCGTTTGGTGGCGCGATTGCGCAGTCTTCGTCGCTGTGGCAACCGCAGGTCATGGACCGCCTGGACGAGCTGGAGGCGGCGGGCGAGATTGACCGTCTGCGCCACCTGTACCTTGAGATTGAGGTGGGGGAGCAGGAGTGGGTTCTGGTGCCTCCTCACCGTGAGCTGAAGGAGCGCCTGGAAAAGCTGGGCCTGGAGAGAGCGCGCTGCACGACCTTCAACGGCGGTCATGATTATGCGTGCTGGCGCGGTGCGATTGTGCCGACCCTGGAGCGTATTATTGCTGCCAGCCGGGAGGCTGAACGCACTGAGCTGGGCTTTGCAGAGGACCTGCGAGAGGCTGCTTAGGGCTCCCGCACGGTAGAGCACGCCCCGCATGGTGGGCGTGCGGGGTTCCCGTTAGGGTAAACACCGCCGCGCCCGTATCCTAGAGAAGTACAGCCTAAGAGAAGTGCAACACTACCGCGCCGCGAGGGGTACCGAAGGGTACCCGGCGTAGGCTGCGCACCCGCCCTCATTGACGAGATGGCATCACGCTGCGAACACAACGTGAGCGCTATAGAAACCGCAAACGACACAGAAATCGAGAGAAGATGACCGTAGAACGTAGCCCCCTGGCCCCCACGCCGCTCATCCCCGAGTCTTTTGCCTCGAAGTACCGCGAAGCCGGCTACTGGATTGACCAGACCATCCCCGAGTTCCTGCTGGATGCCTGCCGCGCAAAGCCGCACTTCCCGGCGCTGGTGGCGCTTTCGCACGCGCAGCTCGATGAGGACGGCAAGCCCCAGCAGATTCGCCTCTCCTACGGTGAGCTGGAGGCGGCAGGTCGTGCCGCTGCGGCGCGCCTCGTTCAGGCTGGTGTGCAGCCCGGTGACCGCGTGCTGCTGCAGCTGGGTAACACCGCCGAGTACTTGGTGTACCTGCTGGGTATTTTCTGGGCGGCGGCTCTGCCGGTGTTCTGCCTGCCGCAGCACCGCACCACCGAGCTGGTTCACTTTGCGACCCGCACCGACGCTGCGGCGCACGTGTTCTCTTCGCTGACCCCCGGCGCAGATTTCGCCGCCCTGCACGAGGACGTTGCCGCCGAGCTGCGCAAGAACTCCCTGGAGCCGCCGGTTGCTATTGATGTTGCGGAGCCGCTGACCCCGCTGACCGAAGAAGAGCTCGCTGAAGAGTTCGTGCCCGGCGTCATCCAGAACACCGAGAAGACCCGCGCGAGCGAGCAGGTGGCGTTCCTGCAGCTCTCCGGCGGTACCACCGGCATTTCGAAGCTGATTCCTCGCACCCACGCCGCCTACCTGTACTCGGTGCGCGGCTCGGTCGACATCTGCAAGCTGAACAACAACACGACCATGCTCGTGGTGCTGCCCGCCGCCCACAACTTCACGATGAGCTCGCCCGGTATTCTGGGCGTCATGTGTGCCTCCGGCAAGCTCGTGTTTGCGGCGGATCCGTCCCCGCAGACTGCGTTCCACCTCATTGAGATGGAGGGTGTGACCACTTCCGCGCTGGTGCCGCCGCTGGCTCAGGCGTGGGTCGCCTCCGCGGAGAAGCGCGGCGTGTCCCTGCCGTCCCTGCAGACCCTGCAGGTGGGCGGTTCGAAGCTGGCCCCGGCGGTTGCGGGCAAGATTGAGTCGGTGCTCGGTTGCACCGTTCAGCAGGTGTTCGGCATGGCTGAGGGTCTGGTGAACTACACCCGCTCGACCGACCCGATTGAGATGCGTCTGAGGACTCAGGGCTACCCGATCAGCCCCGACGACGAAATCCTGATTGTTGATGATCAGGATCAGCCGGTCAAGCGCGGCGAGAGCGGCCACCTGCTCACCCGCGGCCCGTACACGATTCGCGGCTACTACCTGGAGGAGAACGCAAACCGTTACGGATTCACCGAGGACGGCTTCTACCGCACCGGCGACATTGTGCGACTGGTCGCAGGCAAGTACCTTGAGGTGACCGGCCGCGCGAAGGACCAGATTAACCGCAACGGCGAGAAGATTGCCGTGGACGAAATCGAAGAGCTGGCGCTGACCCACCCCGACGTTTTTGACGCCGTGGTTCTGGGTATCCCGGACGAAACCGTGGGCGAGCGCGTGGGCCTGGTCATTGTGCCAAAGGAAGGCGCCGACCTGGGCGAAAACCCGCGCCGCACGATGCACGAGTTCTTCACCTCGAAGAAGCTCGCCGACTTCAAGATCCCCGAGCGCGTGCAGGTTCTGCAGGAGCTGCCCACCACGAACGTGGGTAAGATTTCCCGCCGCGAGCTGCGCGCCAAGCTTGCCGAAATTTTCGGCTAAACCCTTTGAGCTGACCATTTTCGGCTAAACCGTACGCCCTTATTCCTACCCCTATTGAGGAGAAAAATGTCCGCATTTGAGACCCTGCGCCCCATCATGGAGAAGTACATCGTCGAGCCCGACTCCCTGCAGACCGCTTTTGACGAGCCGACCACCGACCTGTTCTCCCTAGGCATGGACTCTATGGGCGCATTCGCCCTGCTCGACGACCTTGCCGCTGAGGGCGCCGTGATTGAGTTTACCGAGCTGGTGGAGAACCCGACCGTGGAGTTCATCGCCTCCCGCCTGGGCTAAGCGTTACCGCACCCCGAGTGCCCGCCTGCCGCGAATGCAGACGGGCGCCCGGGGTGTTTGCTACTCGCCTCGTTTTTCTGTGCGCCGGTTTTACGCCGTGTTGTGTAGCTGCGTTTGCACTTGTCAGCGCACTTCTGTTAGTGCACTTCTGCCAGCGCGAAACGGCGGGGGAGTAGCCCGACCCTTCACACACACCTCATCCCTAATCCAGATCCCTGATCCAGACCTTGAGAGAGGCCACCATGGGCGTAGCTGATACTACCGCACCCGCTAGCTTCGGGACTGCTTCCGACCTTCGCACCGCCGCGAACCCCTCCGCACAGCACAGCGCTGACAGCCCCTGGCTGCCGCTAACCACTAACGCACGCGGTATCTACTTTGCCGCCGCGATTGACCCCACGAACCCCTGCTACAACACCGCGGAGGTTCTGCAATGCCCCGCAGACACCGACCTCGCTCTGCTGCGCGAGGCTTTTGAACAGCTCTACCGCGAGAACGAGGGCTTCCGCGTGCGCACCCGCATTGCCGATGGTTCCGCATCCCAGCAGATTCTGCCGCTTGAGGTGTTCCTTGAGGGTATTGACCTGCTCGTGGATGAGGACGAGCTGAGCGACACTGCCGAGGCGGGGGAGGAGAACGCCTCTGACCTGCCTGAATCAGCCCTGCCTGACTCTGATTTGCCCGCGCCGGTACGCGCCTGGGCACAGCGCCTGCTTGCCCAGCCTCTCGCCACCGATGAGGGCGTGACCGTGCGCAGCGCAGTGGTGCGTTACGGCGGCTTCCTCTGGGTCTACCACTCCTTCTCCCACGTGGTTGCAGACGGGTTCGCCGCGTTCAACGGCCTCTCCCGCGTGGCGGCGATATACCGCGCCCTGTCCGCCGGTCAGCCGGTTCCGGCAACCCGCCGCATGAGCCTGCAGCAGCTGCTCGATGCCGACGATGCCGCCTCCACCGCCCGTGAAGAAGACGTCGCCTTCTGGGAGGCGAGCGGCGCCCTGGAACAGGAAGATACCTCCCTGGCGGGTCGTACCGCCTCCCCGTCGGCGCAGTCTGTGCGCCTGGCGTTCAGCATTGATGTGCCCACCCAGCAGGCCCTGCTGGATGCGGCAAAGCAGCACGCCGTCTCCTGGCCCGTGCTGGCGACCGCCGCCGTCGGCTCGTACCTGGCGCGTGTGGGCGGCTACCCGCAGGCTTCGTTCGGCGTGCCGCAGATGAACCGCATGTTCGCCCGCACTCTGCCGGAGGCGACCCGCGCCCTGGGCACGGTGAGCGCTCAGACCGGCTGTACCGCGGTGAACGTTCTGCCGGTGCAGGTTGCGGCGACCGGCCCCATCGCGGAGTCCCTGCACTCGGTGAAGGAGCAGTACGCCCGTAACGCCGAGCATCCGCTGGCTCGTCAGGAAGACCTCGAACGTACCGCGCGTAACGCCCAGTCAAGGCTGTTTGGTGCGCAGATTAACGTGGTGCCCTTTGACGCGGTGCTGCCGCTGGCGGCACCCTCCAAGGACGAGTCCGGAACCGCGGTACCGACCGCGCGTATTCACAATATCTCTGCCGGTCCCGTTGCCGACGCGACCTTCACCCTGCGCGGCATGCCCGGCCGCGGCAACAGCATCTCCTGCGAGATTGACATGAACCCGGCGCTCTACACCGCCGAGGAGCTGGAACGTCACGCCGCCCGCCTGAGCGAGTGGCTACCCGCCTACGCGGCGGAGGCGCAGCGCGAGGGCGCTTCCCTGAACAATCTCGGCTTGGCGACCGAGGCTGAACTGGCGACCCTGCGCGAGCTGACCGCCCCGGCGCTTACCGAGCATCCGATGGAGTATAAGACCCTGCTGGGTCGCTTCCGTGACGCGGTGGCGGCGCATCCGCAGGCGCTCGCGGTGCTGGATTCTGCCCCCGCGCCCGGTGAGGTGCTCACCCCTGAGTCGGATCGCGCCTACGCTTTTGACCGTGCCCTCACCTACGCCGAACTGGACGAGCGCGCCCGTGCGCTTGCCGCGCAGCTGCTGGACTGGGGTGTTCGCCCTTCCGACGCAGTGGGTCTGCGTGTGCACCGCGGCGCCGAGCAGTACGTGGCGCTGTACGCCCTGCTGTACGCTGGCGCCACCTACGTTCCGGTGCTTCCTGATCTGCCCGCCGAGCGTGTGGGCGTGATGATGGAGGACGCCGAGTGCTCCCTGCTTCTGCACGGCCCCGGTCTGCAGCCGCTGAGCGCGGAAGAGCTGAACCCGCAGGAACCGCAGCGTCACGCGAACCTGCCCCAGCATACTCTGCCCCTACTGAGCGATGAGGAACCCAACGGGGAACACTCCTCAGCACCCGCCGCAGAGGAGCTTCCGGGCATGAAAACCGGCCTGGACGAGGACGCTTACGTGCTCTTCACCTCCGGCTCCACGGGCAGGCCTAAGGGCGTTGCCATCAGCCACCGCGCGATTGATAACCGCCTGCGCTGGCAGCAGCACCAGATTCCGGTGGGGGAGGGCGACCGCGTTCTGCACAAGACTCCCATCTCCTTTGACGTGCACGTGTGGGAGCTGTACTGGCCTCTCGCCGAGGGTGCCGCCGTGGTCATTGCCGCCCCGGAGGGTCACCGCGACCCCGCCTACCTGGCGCGCGTGATTGCCGAGCAGTCCGTCACGGCGGTGCACTTTGTGCCGACCATGCTGTCGGCGCTGACCTCTTCGCCGGCGGCGCGCCGCATCCTGGCTGATGCCGGCTTCGGTCAGGACCGAGAGCAGCCCCTGCGCTACGTGGTCTGCTCGGGTGAGGCGCTGCAGAAGGACCAGGTGCAGGCTGCGGGCGAGGTTCTGGGCGTGTACCCGCTGAACCTCTACGGCCCGACCGAGGCGGCGGTGGACGTGACCTTCTGGGAGACGTCCAACGACCCGCAGCGCGAGAGCGTGCCCATTGGCGAGCCGGTCTGGAACACCGGCACCCTGATTCTTGACCCGACCGGCCACCCCGTGCCGGTGGGCGTGACGGGTGAGTTGCACCTGTCGGGTGTGCAGCTGGCGCGCGGCTACAAGAACAACCCGCAGGCGACCGCGGCGGCTTTCGTGGAGCAGGCTCCCGCCGGTGCGCTCGCGCTGCTGAATGGTGAGAGTCAGCGCCTGTACCGCACGGGCGATTTGGCGTGCTGGGAGATTCTTCCCGATGGTCGCGCCGTCATTGGCTACCGCGGCCGCACGGACTACCAGATTAAGGTGCGCGGTCAGCGCTTGGAACTGGGCGATATTGAGATGGCTCTTGCCGCGGTTGAGGGCGTGAGCGCTTCGGTGGCTCTGCTGTACCGCGGTCTGCGTGAGCCTGCCCTGGCGGCGGTGCTGGAGGTCGGCGACGTGCCCGCTGAACGTGCCGAGCAGCTGGTGGAGGCGGCGCGCGAGCATTGTGCGCAGGTTCTGCCGGACTACATGGTGCCGACCCTGTGGCATACTCTACCTGCTCTGCCGGTGAGCCCCTCCGGTAAGGCTGATCGCAAGCTGTTGGCGTCCCTGGACCTGACCCCTCAGACTTCTGATGCTGAGGGTCCGCACGGCCTGCTGGAGCAGCAGCTGTGCTCGATTATTGCCGGTGTGCTGGGTCGTGAGCGTTTCGGCGTGGATGAGGATTTCTTTGCCTCGGGTGGTCATTCGCTGGCGGCTCTTGAGGTGATTGCCGCGGTTGAGGAGCAGCTGGGTCTGAGCGTGAGCATTGGTGCGCTTTTTGCGCATCCGACCGTGCAGGCTTTGGCGGCGTCTATTGCGGGCGAGCGTGGCGAGGGTGCGGAGTTCGCGCCGGTTCTGCCGCTGCGAGAACAACCTACCGCGCATGACGCTACCGATGCCCCCGCGCCGCTGTTTATCCTGCCGCCTGCGGGTGGTTTGGGCTGGTGCTATGCGGGGTACCTTTCGCATCTTCCGGCTCAGCAGGGTGTGTATGCTGTGCAGGCTGAGGCGTTCTCTGACCCGCAGGCTGGGTTTGCGTCGAGCCTGCAGGAGTTGGCTGAGGGCTACCTGGCACAGATTGAGAAGACCCTGGCGGAGCGTTCGCTGCCGCGTCGTTTTGCCCTGATGGGCTGGTCTGTGGGCGGTACTGCCGCGGTGCAGGTTGCGGCGTTGGCGCAGGCTGCGGGTGCGCAGGTTGAGCGTGTCATCCTGTTGGATGCGTATCCTTCGGAGCAGTGGCAGGGCGTGCCTGCGCCGGATGAGCAGGAGAGCTTCCGTGCGCTGCTGCGTATGGGCGGTTTGCCGGAGCCTGCGGCTGGTGAGCAGCTTGACCTGCCGGGTACCCTGGAACGCCTGCAGAGGGCAGGCTCGGCGATGGGTTACCTACCGGAGGAGAAGTTGGGCGTGTGCTTGGGTAGTATGCGTGCTTCGGCGGCGTTGATGCGTGGTGCTGAGCAGGCGTTCTTTGATGGTGACGTGTTGCTGGTGGGTGTGCCGCATGAGGATCAGCCGTACCTGGATGCGGCGGGTTGGGCGGCGCATGCGTCGTCGTTCCGTTCGGTGCTGCTGGAGGGTACGCACCCTGATTTGGTGAATCCGGCGCGTTTGGCGGAGGTGACCGGCCACTTCGCCGGCTAGACGCACCAGGCAACCAAAACTCCGGTCACGTCTGATTTATTACATGAGAAACGCATAGTCAACGAGCATATCGACAGGAATCAGCTCGGGTATCCTGCACCCCTTCACAGTTAAAACACGAATGCCCCCGGTTGATGAATCATCAACCGGGGGCATCGTTTAGCGTCTAACGCAGAACCGGGGTTCTACAGCTAAATGCTTAGTGCTGCTCCAGCTCGGAGTTAGCGTTCACGTTGAGCAGGTCGTACTTAGCGAATGCCTTCGCGGGAACGTCTGCTGCAACCTCGCCGCGCTTTGCCAGCATCTGCAGGGTGCGGACAACAACCGACTCTGCATCGATGTGGAAGAAGCGACGTGCACCCGGGCGGGTGTCTGCGAAGCCGAAGCCGTCAGCACCCAGGGTTGCGAAGTCGTTCGGAACGAACTGGCGGATCTGGTCGGGAACATCCGAAGCGAAGTCGGTGGTCGCGACGATCGGGCCAGCAGCGCCAGCCAGCTTCTGGGTCACGTAAGGAACGCGAGCGGGCTGGTTCGGGTTCAGCAGAGCCTCTTCCTCAGCGGCAATACCGTCGCGGCGCAGCTCGGTCCACGAGGTGACAGACCAGACGTCTGCGGAGACGCCCCAGTCCTCAGCCAGCAGCTGCTGAGCCTTCTCAGCCCACGGAACAGCAACGCCGGATGCCAGCAGCTGTGCCTTGGGGCCGGAGGTCAGCGGGGACTCGCTAATCTTGTGGATACCCTTGATGATGCCCTCAACGTCAACGTTTGCCGGCTCAGCAGGCTGGTGAATCGGCTCGTTGTACACGGTCAGGTAGTACATGACGTTGTGGTCTTCGTCCTTGGTACCGTACATCTGCTCGATACCGCGCTCCACGATGTGAGCGATCTCGTAGCCGTAAGCCGGGTCGTAGATCTTGAACGCCGGGTTGGTGGACGCCAGAATCGGGGAGTGGCCATCGTTGTGCTGCAGACCCTCACCGGACAGGGTGGTACGACCTGCGGTTGCACCGATGACGAAGCCGCGGCACAGCTGGTCGGCAGCAGCCCAGAAGCCGTCGCCAGTGCGCTGGAAGCCGAACATCGAGTAGAAGATGTAAATCGGGATCATCGGCTCGCCGTGGGTGTCGTAGGAGGAGCCCAGTGCGATGAACGCAGCGGTTGCGCCTGCCTCGTTAATACCCACGTGAACGATCTGGCCCTCGGGGGACTCGGTGTAGGTGAGCATGAGCTGGTGGTCAACGGGCACGTAGTTCTGGCCGTTGGGGTTGTACAGCTTAGCCGAGGGGAAGAAGGAGTCCATACCGAAGGTACGTGCCTCATCGGGGGTGATGGGAGCGATACGGTGACCGAAGCCCTTCACACGCATGAGGTCCTTCATCAGGCGGACGAACGCCATGGTGGTAGCAGCGGTCTGCTTGCCGGAGCCCTTCTTGGTCTGTGCGTAGACCTTGGACTCGGGCAGGATAATCTCAGGCTGGGTGTTTGCACGGCCGGGGATGTAACCGCCGAGTTCCTTACGGCGTGCGTGCATGTACTGCAGTGCCGGGTGGCTTGCCTCGGGCACGTAGTACGGCGGGTTGTACAGATCCTTCTCCAGCTCCTCGTCGGAGATGGGGATGTTCAGGTGGTCACGGAAGCCCTTCAGTGCTTCCATGGTGAACTTCTTGATCTGGTGGGTGGAGTTACGTGCCTCGAAGTAGGGGCCGAGCTCCGCACCCTTAATGGACTGTGCCAGGATGACGGTGGGCTTGCCCTTGGTCTCCATAGCTTCCTTGTAGGCTGCGTAGAGCTTCTTGTCGTCGTGGCCACCCAGGCGCAGGTTGAAGATCTGCTCGTCGGTCAGGTCTGCAACCAGTTCCTTGGTTTCGGGGTACTTGCCGAAGAAGTGCTCGCGGATGTAGCCACCGTCTTCGCCACGGAAGGTCTGGTAGTCACCGTCGAGGGTCTCGTTCATCAGCTGGATGAGCTTGCCGCTCTTGTCCTTCTTGAGCAGCTCGTCGTAGTCGGAGCCCCACAGGACCTTGATGACGTGCCAGCCTGCGCCGCGGAAGAATGCCTCGAGCTCCTGAACGATCTTGCCGTTACCGCGAACGGGGCCGTCCAGACGCTGCAGGTTGCAGTTGACGACGAAGGTCAGGTTGTCCAGGTGCTCGTTTGCAGCCAGCTGCAGTGCACCACGCGACTCGGGCTCGTCCATTTCGCCGTCGCCCAGGAATGCCCAGACGTGCTGCTCGGAGGTGTCCTTGATCTTGTGGTTGTGCAGGTACTTGTTGAAGGATGCCTGGTGGATTGCGTTCAGGGGGCCCAGACCCATGGAAACGGTCGGGAACTGCCAGAACTCGGGCATGCAACGGGGGTGCGGGTACGAAGGAATACCGTTTGCGCCCTTGGTCTTCTCCTGGCGGAAGCCGTCCATCTGCTCTTCGGTCAGGACGCCCTCAACGAATGCGCGGGAGTAGACACCGGGGGAGGAGTGACCCTGGAAGAAGACCTGGTCACCGCCACCGGGGTGGTTACGGCCGCGGAAGAAGTGGTTCTGGCCCATTTCGTAGAGGTCAGCCACACCTGCGAAGGTGGAGATGTGACCGCCAACGCCGATGCCCTTCTTCTGGGCACGCTGAACCATGATTGCTGCGTTCCAACGAATCCATGCGCGGTACTGGCGCTCGAGTTCCTCATCACCGGGGTACTCGGGCTGCTGGTCGACGGGGATGGTGTTGATGTAGTCGGTCTTGACCAGAGTCGGGACCTTAACACCCTTTGCGCCAGCCTCCTTGAGCAGTGCGCGAAGGATGTACTCTGCACGCTCGGTGCCGTGAGTCTTGATAAGGTCCTCGAGGGACTCGGCCCAC
The DNA here is from genome assembly GCF_001810515.1 of Rothia sp. HMSC075F09. Lineage (NCBI taxonomy): Bacteria > Bacillati > Actinomycetota > Actinomycetes > Micrococcales > Micrococcaceae > Rothia > Rothia sp. HMSC075F09. Next base: position 386,591 of record NZ_KV801780.1, on the reverse strand, counting down.
TCCTGGGTCTCTTCTACGTCGATGTCCTTGAAGCCATCGAGAAGGGTGCTCAGGGAGTGCTCGTTCGGTACGTTAGCCAAACTAATCCAACCTCTCTTCTGTGCGGTTGTGAGATCGCCCGCCGCGCGTTGTTGCGTTGTCGAACAATCTTTGTGTTTAAGCGCTATAGGTCTGTAAGACCCACTTCGCTTCTTATCTCTACTATCTTAGACCTAAAGGTGCCTCTCTTGGTCTCAAATGGGGGTTTTTGTGATGTGGGTTTCGCATTGTGACTATCTGAGTGGAAAAAATGCGCATCAAAAGTACTAGTTAGGGTCTTTTTGCACCTAAATGGCGCGGAATGGCGGGGTTGGCGGAATGGCGCGGAATGAGAGGGTGTGGCTTGTTTCTGAGGGGGAGGGTAGCTGTGGCTTGGTGTGGCTTGATGTTGGGTGCGGTGGGAAAATGAAAAAAATATTGAGACATAGAACACGTGTTCTGGATTTGCGTGGCACCTCAAAAGCCCGTATAGTTGTTTCTTGTGTTCGTCACTGGAATGGAAACGAAACAGTGAGAACTACGGGTCTTTAGCTCAGCTGGTAGAGCGCCACGTTTACACCGTGGATGTCATCGGTTCGATCCCGGTAGGACCCACCGATTACCCCGGTACCGCACGGTACCGGGGTTTTTGTTTACCCTCAGCGGTTTACCCACCCGGGCCGTATTCCCCCGCGAGTATCCCGATGCGTGTCCCGGTGCATTTCTCCAAGAGTGAGAAGAACAGTCCATCAGGGTATAAAAGTACACTCTACCTGTATATAGCCTGTCCTCAGCGCGTATCCTTATATACATGACTGAAAACAAGAAGGCACAGATTGGTGTCACCGGCCTTGCTGTCATGGGCGCAAACCTCGCCCGCAACCTGGCACGTAACGGCTACACCGTGGCACTGCACAACCGTTCCGTAGAGAAGACCGACGCACTGCTGGCTGAGCACGGCGCAGACGGCGACTTCATCCGCACCGAGTCCCTGCAGGAACTCGTCGACTCCCTCGAGTCTCCCCGCCGCATCCTGATTATGGTCAAGGCGGGCGCACCCGTCGACGCTGTTATCGAGCAGCTCACCCCCATGCTCGATGAGGGCGACATCATTATTGACGGCGGTAACTCCCACTTCCCCGACACCATCCGTCGCGAGCACGCCCTGGCTGAAAAGGGCCTGCACTTCGTGGGCGTTGGCGTCTCCGGCGGCGAAGAGGGCGCTCTCTGGGGCCCCTCCATGATGCCCGGCGGCTCCGCAGAGTCCTACAAGCACCTGGGCCCGCTGCTCGAAAAGATCGCAGCGAAGGCACCGCAGGACGGCGCACCCTGCTGCGCATGGATCTCCACCGACGGTGCGGGTCACTTCGTGAAGATGGTCCACAACGGCATCGAGTACGCCGACATGCAGGTGATCGGCGAGGCCTACGACATTCTCCGCTCCGTGGCAGGCATTGAGCCCGCCGAGCAGGCAGAAATCTTCAAGACCTGGAACGAAGGCGACCTGAGCTCCTACCTGATCGAAATCACCGCAGAGGTGCTCGCACAGGTAGACGCAAAGACCGGCAAGCCCCTGGTCGACGTTATCGTTGACGCAGCGGGCCAGAAGGGTACCGGCCTGTGGACCGCTAAGGCTGGCCTGGACCTCGGTTCCCCCGTCTCCGCTATCGCAGAGTCCGTGTTCGCACGCGCCCTCTCCTCCTCTGAGCGTGAGCAGCGCGAGCAGGCACAGCGCGAACTGCCCGCAGGTCTGATTGCAACCACCGGCATCGGTGCAGGTGACCCCGAGTTCGTTGAGGATGTGCGCCGTGCACTCTTCGCATCCAAGCTCGTTGCGTACGCACAGGGCATGGACCTGCTCACCCGCGCAGGCAAGGAATATGGTTGGGACCTGAAGCTGGACACCATCGCATCGCTGTGGCGTGCAGGTTGCATCATCCGCGCCGAGCTGCTGGGCGACATCATGGCTGCCTACGCAGGCGAAGCACCCGCGAACATGCTGCTGGCACCCGCCTTCAAGAACCTCATGGAGGAGCTCGTTCCTTCCTGGCGTCGCGTGGTGGCTAAGGCGACCGCACTGGGCATCCCCGTGCCGGTGTTTGCTTCCGCACTGTCCTACTACGACGGTCTGCGCCGCGACCGCCTGCCCGCATCCCTGATTCAGGGCCAGCGTGACTTCTTCGGTGCGCACACCTACGGTCGTATTGACGAAGAGGGCGCCTTCCACACCATGTGGAGTGGTGACCGCTCCGAGGTGAACGCAGCGGACATTCACGTTCACTAAGCTCACGTAGCTGAATACGTCAAAGCCCGCCTTCGGCTGGATGAGAATCCGGTCGAAGGCGGGCTTTCGTTATGTCTTGATGGGGCACCCCCGAGATGCCTCAGGGGTATCTTGAGGGGCGTATAGCAGGGGAGAAGACCTGCGGAGCCCGGTGAGGAGCTTGGAGCCTCATGAGGAGCCGCCAGGTGCGCCTCTACGGGGTCAAAACGCTTGCCAAGCGCTAAATCCACATGGCGGGGTCAATGTACTCCACAGCGTCCACCAGCGGCTTCTTCTTCTCCGGGGTACGCGGGCGGTGCTTCGCCGGAATGCCGGTAATAATCGAATCGGCGGGGTGATCGTTGACGACCACGGCGTTCGCACCAATAGCGCTATCGGCACCAATCTCCACCGGGCCCAGCACCTTAGCACCTGCACCAATGGTCACACGGTCACCAATGGTGGGGTGACGCTTCACCTTCTCCAGGGAGCGACCGCCCAAGGTCACGCCGTGGTACAGCATCACGTCGTCACCAACCTCAGCGGTCTCACCAATGACAATGCCCATGCCGTGATCAATGAAGAAACGGCGGCCAATGGTCGCACCGGGGTGAATCTCCACACCGGTCAGAAAACGAGCAAACTGCGAGAGAGTACGAGCCAGAGCCTTCGTCTCATCCTTCTGCCAGAGCTTATGGGTCAGACGGTGAACCCAAATCGCGTGCATACCCGAATAGTTCAGCGCAATCTCGACAGCGCCGCGCGCAGCAGGGTCGTGCTGGCGGACGTTCTCAATATCTTCACGCAGACGCGCAATAAAACTCATGGGTTCCCTTTCCCTCATCGGTCGTGCTCTGTGTATGCGACCTTTCCAAAGGTACCAACAACGGTGCTCATTCACCTATTCCCGAACTCTGTCGTCGTCATAGTGAGTGCTCTCTTTAACATCTCGGTCACAATTGCGTGCGGAACGTAATATTCGGGCTCGGGCGGGTCTCAGCGGGGGAGTATCGCGGGAAAACGCAAACGCTCCGCCCCGGCATGCAACCGGGACGGAGCGTCGAACACTGCGTACTGTTCTAGATGGCGGCCTCACGGGGAGGGGTGCCGAAGACTGGGGTCTATTAGCCGCGGATATCCTCGTAGAGAGCGGTAGAGATGTAACGCTCACCGAAGTCGGGAACGATAGCCACGATCAGCTTGTCCTTGTTCTCAGACTTCTTAGCCTCCTCCAGGGCAGCCCACACAGCCGCACCGGAAGAAATACCGCCCAGAATACCTTCCTGGGTAGCCAGCAGGCGGGAGGTGCGCATAGCGTCCTCAGCGCTGACCGGAGTTACCGAATCGTAGATGCCGCGGTCCAGGGTGTCGGGAACGAAGTTAGCGCCCAGGCCCTGAATCTTGTGGGGGCCAACGCGACCCTCGGAGAGCAGCGGGGAGTCCTTCGGCTCAACCGCAACAACCTTCACGTTCGGGTTCTGCTCCTTCAGGTACTTACCGGTACCGGAGATGGTGCCGCCGGTGCCAATACCCGCCACAAAAATGTCGACCTTACCGTCGGTTGCTTCCCAAATCTCGGGGCCGGTGGTGTTGTAGTGAATGGTGGGGTTCGCCTCGTTGGAGAACTGGGACGCCAGGATAGCGTTCTCGGTGGTCGCAACGATTTCCTTAGCCTTCTCCACAGCGCCGCGCATGCCCTCGGTACCGGGGGTCAGCACAATCTGAGCGCCGTAAGCGCGCAGCAGCACGCGACGCTCAGCAGACATGGTCTCCGGCATGGTCAGGATGACGCGGTAACCGCGAGCAGCACCCACCATAGCCAGCGCAATACCGGTGTTACCGGAAGTGCCCTCAACAATGGTACCGCCGGGCTTCAGCGCACCCGACTTCTCAGCAGCGTCAATGATGGCGCGGCCGATGCGGTCCTTAACCGAACCAGCGGGGTTGTAGAACTCAAGCTTGACCGCTACGTTACCGGGAAGACCTTCGTCCAGTCGGTTCAGCTTAACCAGGGGGGTCTGGCCGGTTGCTTCAACAATGCTGTTGAGAATCTTTGCCATGGGGTGCTCCTTCATGAGCTTGGGGGAGGCCAGCCGCGATGGGGTCTCCGCAATGAATAATCGGTTACGTGGCAACTCTACTACTCACCGGCAGTAGGTTTAAACCTGCGGTCACAGTTCGTAATAATGCCAGAGAAAAACCTCAAGGAACGAGGTTCAGAAAGAGGGTACAGAAAAGCGCCGCACAAACCCTTTCTCGACAAAGGATGATGAATGTGCGGCGCTCTCTAGAAACATTATGTAGCCCAAAAGACAACCTCTGTATATAAGAGTAGTGGTGAACTCTGTTCACCGCAAGCTGGAGCCACAAATTTTATTGCCATCAATGGAAAAAACAGTAAAAAACCGCATCCTGAGATGGCGCAACGCTAAAAGCGGGGGAGAAAACCAGCCTCAGAGGACTAGTTGATGTCCATGTGAAGATCCCACTTGTTGTTCAGGTAGCGGCCAACAGCCTCACCGAACATCTTCACGTGACGCTTATCAGCCGCCACAGTCTGCTCCTTGCCGTCCTTGAACAGCTTCTCACCTAGATCAACATTCAGAGTCACGGTCCAGTTGTACGCGCCCTGCGCCAGAACCGGCTGCTTAGTACCAATAGTCAAGGTAGCGGTCGGGTTCACGTACCAGGTCTTCTTCTCGTCAATACCTGCCTTAGTGGAATCCGCGTACTTCTTCATCGCCGCCAGGGTCTCCTGGTCGGTGCTGACCTCGTTCATGTAGTGCATATCGCCGGTACGCAGCAGGTACTCAAACGCCGCACCGAAGTACGCCAGAGCCGCCGCGAAGCCAGCCACCGAATTCTGGTGCATAGCCTCCGGAACAATCGGGGACGGCACGTTCTGCGGCGGGTGCTCAGCATTACCCGGCTGGTACTCGCCGTGATCCTCCATCTTCTCCAGCTTCGCTACGCCACTGTAATCCTTATTGTCGTTAGGCAGCGGAGAGTTCGTTGCAGTAGCCGAAGCCGAAGCGGAAGCGGAAGGGGAAGCAGACGCCGATGCAGAAGCAGAGGGCGAAGCGGTAGCAGACTCAGAAGCAGCAGCAGAAGCGCTCTCAGAGCCAGAAGCGGAAGCAGACGCCTCAGAAGTAGCCTTAGAGCCACAAGCCGCCAGCAAAGCCATGGAGCTGACGCCCAGTACGCCCAGCGCCGCGCGGCGGGTCAGGTTCTCGGACATAGTGATACCTTTCAGTCAGTCGGTGATTGCAACCAGTTTAGCCGCAAACCCAACAGGATACAGAGTTGAGTGGACGAAGCGTGAGAAGCGCCTCGCTGATAAAAGCGTTATGACAGACTATGACGCCGCGGAGGTGGCGGAAGCCTCAACGGAAGCCTCAGCAGAAGAGGGCTCGGAAGTAGACGGGGAAGCCGAACCGGACGCCGCGCCGGACGCCGCAGCACTCGCGGTGGACGCGCCTCCCTGGGCGGTACCTCCCTGAACAGTAGCACCGTACGCCACGCTCAGCTCCCACATCTTCGAATCAGCATGGTAACGGCCACGGAAATCGCACTCCTGAACCGTCACCTGAGAAGCCAGACCCGCAGCAGTAGCAGAAGCAGAAGCACTCGGGGACGCCGCGTCAGACACCAGCGCATCCTCAGAAGGCTCAGTAGGCTCAGCAGAAGCGCTCGCGGAGGTAACCACCGGCTGGATCTTGCCCTCCGCCACCGCCTCCGTACCGAAGTCCAGGGTGTACTTGCCCTTAAACAGCAGGTTGCCATCACTCATAATGGACGGCTGCGCACTCGAAAGCGCATAGGAAGCCGACGGATTCACATACCAGGACCCCTTCTCCACACCCGCAAGAATAGAAGCCGACAGGGCATCCACCTCAGAGCGAGTCTTCGACGACAGCTGAATACCGGTCGAGAACGCATCCGTGCTACCGGTCTTCACCAGGTAATCCATAGCCGCTGCAAAATAAGCAATCGCCTCATGGAAACCCGTCACCGTATTCGCCGACAGAGCATCAGTCACCTTCGGCTTCGGAGCGTTACGCGGCGGATGCTCCACCGTGCCCTGCTCATAATTCAGCGTGCCCTCATAGTGGGTGTACTCCACCAGACCCGAATAGTTCTGACCATCATCGCTGTACCCATTCGGGTTAGCGCTCGACTTCGAACCGTTCAGGCTACCGCCCTGAGAACCAGACTGCTGGCTAGAGCCACCCGAACCGCAAGCGCTCAACAGCGCCGCAGAACCCGCAACAGCGGATGCGCCCAAGCCCAAACGCAGCAGAGAACGGCGCGAGAAAGACTGAGAAAAAGAAGACATACAAAAACCTTGAATCGAAAGACCGGTACTACCAGAGTAAAACAGATCATGCCCTAACCCGAGTGCGAGTTAGGGCATGATGCCTCATCCATCTGAGGGCTTAAAGGTTGTCACCATTAGAATTGCCGCCATTGCCGGAGTTACCGGAATCGCCAGCATTACCGCCGTTAGCGCCGCCACCGTTAGTGCCACCATTCTTAGGCTGAGCCGAAGCCTGCGCCTCATACTCATCCTGAATAGTCAAAGTCCAATCATTATCGTGGCGCACACCGGTAACCACCAGGCCACGCTCAGTGCGGCGAACCTTCTCAGACATCTCCGCAGGAGCGCCCTCAACCACAACGGTCGGACCCAAATCAATCACCAGATCAAAAGTCCACTGCACGCTCTTCTTCACCAGAGTCGGAACAGCGGTGAACGCAGACATCGTCACCTTCGGCGACACATACCAGTCACGATTCTGCGAGCTCTCATTCGACTCATCCATAAACGATGAGAACGACGCAACGAACTTCTCATCAGCCTTCGACTCACGCAACGGAGCCGCATCACCGGTCAGCACCAGGTAATTAATCGCCGCATACACGAACGCAATCGAATCGTACAGACCCTGCACCGAGTTCTCCGACGCACTCGCCGGGCGCTTCGGGAACGGCACGTTCTGAGCGGGTGCAGACTCGGTCGCCGGAACGAAAGTGCCCTTCTTCTCATAGTTGTCGAAGGTGACCTCGCCGCTAAAATCAGTACGCGCAGAAGCCGAAGGGGAAATCTGAGGGGTATCCGCATCAGCGTTTTCGCTGGTGGACGAAGAACCACCGCACGCAACCAGTAGGGCGCTCAAAGACACGCCCGCAACGCCCGCACCCGCGTAACGCAGAGCAGAACGGCGGCTGATGCCGGTAGTGGAACTGGGAAGCCCGGAGGTCATGGGGAAAAGCGCCACGGAGTACCTTTCGAGTGAGAATCTCAGGTGAGAGACGAGTGAGAGTGCGCCTCGACGAGCGGATATCACACGCGGACATCCCTCTAGAGACAGTCCTAAGTATAACGCGCCCCCGCCTTCACACCCGTGCGTACCAGCGCTCAAAGGAGCGTGATATGCCGCCCATCAGCGAACTTACCGCAGCCAGTGAACTCAGTGGAACCAGCGGGAGCATCGCACCAGATGGGGTGAAAGAGGGGACGCGTTCATCGTCTATAGGGGGAGGGGCTACTGGGCGCCCTCACCGGGGACACCACCGGGAACACCGGCAGGTGCCTCAGCGCCGCCAGCTGCACCGCCCGCATCGGGGGCACCGGGCGCTACGGTCGGCTGAGCCGTCGCAGCTGCAGGCTGAGTCGCCACGGGCTGTGCGGGAGCGGTAGCCACAGGCGCCTGGGTCGCGGCAGGCTGAGGAGCCTGAGCCGCGCCACCCTGACCGGTGCCGGTCTGTGCGCCACCGTTCTGCGCACCACCGTTCTGGGAGCCAGTGTACTGACGGGAACCGTTCTGGGCGGAAGGAGCCTGCGCACCACCGTTCTGCGCGGCACCATTCTGAGCAGTGCCCTGAGCCGCGCCGTTACCCGAAGTATTCGCGCCGGTGTGTGCGCCAGCATTAGCCGCCACGGTGCTGTCATCAGTCACCGTCGGGGTATAGGTCGAGGAAGGATGCGCACGCGGAGTCTGCGTCGGCTTCGGAGTCAACGCGGGATCGTACTGCTGAGGCGAGATGACGACCCAGCGCTTCGCCTCCTCATCGTACTCAGCGTAGAGAGCCTTAATCTCCTGTGCCTCAGTGTCTTCCAGAGGCTTGGTCGTATTGGTCGCCTTCTCAACCTGCATACCGTGCGCCTGAGTTACGGTGCACGCCCACGCATACTTAGTGCCGCGGGTCGTCGGCTGCTTATCGGTCAGACGGAAAGTCCACTCACCATCAACCAGCCAGTTCGTGCCGGGCGCATAGAACGCACGCAGTTTCTCCAGCGCCGCACGGTCGGTAGAGTTCTGAGCCTGAACCACCTGCAGAGCAGGACCGGGGTCACCGGTCATGCGGGCATAGTTCACCGCCGCCGCAAAATACGCGAAGGTGGCGCGCAAACCGCGGGCGTTCTTGTCGTACATGCTCTCATCTTCAATCGGGATGGGCACGGCACTCGCCTTAGAATCAACGCTTGCCGGGCCGGCAGTTGGCTCAATCGTGTAGACCTGACCGGTTTCCGGGTCGGTGCTACTCATCGGGGCTGCACCGTTGCCCGCAACGTACTTAGTCCACTTCAGCTCGCCCGACAGGTTGTCGTAGGCACCCGCAATCGAAGCGGAAGCAGTGGGGGAGGCGGTCGCCTCCTCAGTCTTTTTGGAACCGCAAGCGGCAAGCATCGAACCCAGGGCGGCGGTGCCCGTAAGCGCAATAAAGTGGCGGCGGCTGTGAATCATAGTGATCCCCTTGAATGTGCTGTGATGCGGAAGTATCGGTGATAAGTGAAGAGCTCACGCTCCAATTCTCAGCCTAACATCACGCCCCTACAGGAGGGCGCGAAGCAGTCACCCGCAGGGCGGGTAGACACGCACTGAGGCGAAAATGGGCGGACCTCATCTAGCCCTAGCCTATAGATTTCACGCGTGGCACACAAATAAAAGCCCTCATCCGTGCCTCATATCACCCAATATGACGGGTTCTTTGAGGCACGGATGTAAAGAAGCTTTAGGCTGAGCCTCGAATATAACGAGTCGTCTTAGAAGAGGCGCTCTCATTCGGGGTCGGGTGCGCACTCGGAGTATTCGCAGACGGTTCAGGGTTGGCCGCGGAGGTGGCGGTAGCGCTCGGGGAACCCTTGGGATCCTCCAGCATCTGCCAGCCGTCTGCACCGAAGTAGACGTAAGCGTCAGCCTTCTGATTGCTGCCGTAGATGCCGGTGAGCTGCTCACGCTGACGGGTCTCATGGTTGAACAGGAACGCGTTTTCGTCCACCTTCAGGGTCGCCTTCCAGCAGTAGACGTCCTGCTCGGTAGCGGGCACCGGCTGCGGGGAACTCAGGTTAATGCACATGGGGTGGTTGTTCTTAGAGACCAGCCAGCCAATGTTGTAGCGGTAGATATCGCGGTACATCTGCGCCATCTGACTAAAGTGCTCCTGGCCGGGCAGATTCATGAAGGGGTTGGTGTCACCGGTGAGGAGCATGTAGTTCTGTGCCGCACCCCAGTACTGCAGGAAGGCGTGCAGACCTTCGACGGTGCGCTCTTTAGCTTCCGGGGGCATGGTGGGGCGGGGGACATTGACGGCTCGATGGCTCAGGGTGCCGTTTGAGAAATTTCCGGAACGCTCAAAGAACTGATCCGGCAGAAGAGCCGGTCCGCGACCGTCCAGAGCCGATGCGGGCAGGGGCTCGGCGTACGTAATGCTGCGCGTGGTGGTCGCAGATTTGGTCTGGGAGCTCTGAGGAGCAGCCTTAGTAGGGGAAGGGTTAGCGAGTGGTTGAGGGCGAGAAACTGCGCTGGGGCTGCAAGCGCTTGCGAGTGCGCTCAATGCTGCTCCGGAAGAAAGAGCAAGAAGATGGCGCCGTGACAGCGAACCGAACATACGCAACCTTTCGCAAGAGTAAAGATGGGCAGACAGTATGCGGGTAGCTCGGATGCAGTGAACCTCAACGGCAGTTGATTGCAGTTGCGTGAGGGTTCGGTGAGCATTCCCGGTGGGTATCGCATACCGCGGTGAGTACGGATGCGATACGAAGGGCAGGTCAGAAACCTCCTGGGGATTCGGTGTGGATTATGACCTGCCTGTATGTCGTGCTCAACGATTCTAAGCGTACTTTCAGGTTCAAAATGACCATATCTGCGCTTGAGCGTAAAAAGTTATCAAATCTTAATATTTGCCCGTTTTATGCGGGTTATAAAACGTACCAATGTGTTCGAGATAACCGCAATAAGATGCGCTGTTTTCCCGCGGAAACTTAGGGATTTTCTAATCTTTTCTTCTTGTGAATAAATCATAAATTGGAGTTATTGCGCTCTGGGTGCAAGTAGTATCTCAACCCCTTAAGGTTGTCCAAACACCTATCAAAAACAGCCCCTCGCACAGCCGCAGCACCCCCATCCGCACAATCTAGCTACAACGCGACCGCGCCAACGCCCAAACATGGCATGAAGCAGGTGCACCCTATGGGACAATAGCGCTGTGACTACCACCGACTATGCGCAGCTCAAAGTAGCTCGCGAACTGCTCACTCGAATCCCCCTCCCGCTCGACGTAGAAGCCGGCGAAACCCCCGGCACCCCCGGCACCCCCTACACCGTCACCCACGACGGCACCGCAGAGCACGGCACCGCCACCGCACGCACCCTGCTCGCAGCCATGGCACGACAACTCGACGACTACATCCTGCCGCGCAGCGCCAGCGTCGATAACCCCCTCACCATCGTGGTCGGCGGCTCCACCGGCGCCGGCAAATCCACCCTCGTCAACACCCTGCTCGGCGAACCGCTCACCCAGTCCGGCGCGATTCGACCCACCACCCGCCACCCCGTACTCCTGCACCGCGCAGAAGACGAGGCGGCACTGTCACCCGAACGCTTCCTGCCCACCCTGCCGCGCACCCGCACCTCCGGCATGAACGCCGGATCGCAGGCACTACCGGGCCTTGACCCGAAGATTGCGCGCGCCCTCATTCCTATTACTACCTCGGCGCTACCGCAGGGCATCGCGCTCATCGACGCACCCGATATCGACTCCGTCTCCGAGGAAAACCGCACCCTCGCCAAGGAACTGCTCTCCGCCGCTGACCTGTGGCTCTTTGTCACCACCGCCAACCGCTACGCCGACGCCGTGCCCTGGGAACTGCTCCACGAAGCAGCCGCACGCTCCATCGCCATCGCCGTGGTGCTCAACCGCGTGCCCGAAGGCGACGAAGAAGCCATCGAAAACGACCTGCGACGCATGCTCGACGAGGCGGGAATCCACGCCGTACTGATTCACACCGTCACCGAACAGCCCCGCGACGCAAGCGGCATGCTCGCCCCCGTCAGCCTCGCCCCGCTGACCCTGTGGATCCGCGAACTTGGCGCCGACGCACCCGCCCGCGCCGCCATCGCCCGGCAGACCCTCGCCGGTGCCGTCGAAACCCTCGCCGGAAACCTGCAGGTGCTCGCCGCCGAACAGGCACGCCAGCAGGCGGCGCACCAGTCGCTTGCCACCATCGTCGCCGAAGAATACGAGGACGCGCTGACCACCATCGACGGCGCCCTCTCCGACGGCTCCCTGCTACGCGGCGAAGTGCTCTCGCGCTGGCACGACTTCGTGGGAACCGGCGACTTCTTCCGCTCCCTCGACAGCACCATCGGTCGCCTGCGCGACCGCGTCGGCTCCGCCCTGCGAGGCCAGCCCGCCGCCGCCCAGAAGGTAGAAGACGCCCTCGAAAGCGGCATCCACGCCGTCGTGCTGGATGCGGCCGCCCGCGCCTCCGAAAATACCCGCACCCGCTGGCGTGCCAGCCGCGCCGGACGCTCCCTGCTGGCGCGCCTTGATGCGCCGCAGGCTGTTTCTGTTGCGCCGCAGACGGCCTCCGCCGCGCCCGAACAGAACGTAGGCGCAAACGGCGAGGCAAAGGGCAACGAAGCGAAGGGGGAAGTGCAGTCCGCCGAGGACATCTTCTCCGCAGCCGTTGCCGAACAGATTCGCCTCTGGCAGGGATCCGTCCTCGAAATGATCCGCGAAGAAGGAGCCGACAAGCGCAAACGCGCCCGCTTCCTCTCCCTGGGCGTGAACGCCACCGCCGTGATGCTCATGGTTGCCGCGTTCAGCCTCACCGGCGGCATCACCGGTATTGAGGCGGGTATCGCCGGCGGTAGCGGAGTGGTCGGCACCAAACTGCTCGAGTCCATCTTCGGTGAAGACGCGGTGCGCCGCATGGCAACCCGCGCCCGCACCGACCTGCTCGAACGCATGTCGGGGCTGCTCACTGAGCACGCTCAGCCCTTCACCGCCGTACTGGAAGAAACCGACCCGCAGGCTGATGCCGAGGACATTCACCGCGCCGCTGAGCAGGTGCAGGCAATCGCCGCAGAAATGAGCACCCAGAGTCAAACCACACAGCGCCAAGCCGCAGCCCACACTAACGGCACGGTTGCTCGCTAAACCACTCCGGACAGGCACCCCGCACCACAGACGAAGAAATAACGCACTATGACTACCCCCGAGAAGAAACTCGAGAACGCCGAGCGCAATACTACTGAGCGCAACACCGAGCGAGGCGCCACCCCCGCCGTGGCAACCTCGCCCTTCGCGCGCTCCGTCGCATCCCTCAAGGACGCCATCAGCTACGGCGAAGGACGAGTCCCCGAAACCGTGCTGCTCGACGCCGCCGCAACCCTCGAACGCCTCAGCCAACGCCGCGAACTCTCCACCGAACACACCGTCATCGGCTTCTTCGGCGCGACCGGCAGCGGCAAATCCACGCTCTTCAACGCCATCGCCGGGCAGAACATTGCCCTCTCCGCGCCCACACGCCCGACCACCTCCACCGTGCAGGCGGCAATCTGGGAAGCAGAAGGCAGCGAAGAGCTACTTGACTGGCTCGGCATCGACAAGCGCGTCTACCCGCAAACTCAGGCGCTCGCCGCCGAAGGAGAGACAACCGAGGGTAATAAGGCAACCGGGGGAGTAGCGGCACCCAATACCGTCACCGAACCGGCGCCCGGACTCTTCAACCGCATCCGCCGCGCAGTAGGCGGACGCGGCGAAATGCGCACCCGCACCGGCGGCCTCATCCTGTTGGACATGCCCGACTTCGACTCGGTCACCACCACCAACCGCGACCTCGCCGCCCGCATGATGCGCTACGTGGACGTACTCGTCTGGGTTGTCGACCCCCAAAAATACGCCGACGCCGTCATCCACCGCGACTTCATGGTGCCGCTTGCCGCATCCGGCGCGCAGGCGCTCTGCGTGCTCAACCAGGCGGACAAACTCGCGCCCGCCGAGGTGCCCGCCGTGCTCGCATCCCTCACCCGCCTGCTCCAGGCTGAGGGCACCGAAGCGCACCTGCTTGCCGCACCCATCGCCGTCTCCGCACGAACCGGTGAGGGCGTGGACGTGCTCCGCGACCTGCTCGCCCAGGTAGCCGCCGCCAAGAGCCTATCCCTGCAGCGAACCGACGCGCAGCTGCACGCCACCGCCTCCCAGCTGCGCACCTACGCCGGGGGAGAGGGCACCGTACTCGCCGGAGCCTACGCCCTCGAAGCGGAGCAGAAGCTCGTGAAGGCATGCTACACCTCCAGCCAGGCAGAGCAGGTTTTGCAGGCGGCAACCGCCTCCTACCGCCGCACCGCGGGTCAGCACACCGGCTGGATCCTCACCCGCTGGATGAGCCGCCTGAAAGCTGACCCCCTGCGCCGCCTGCACCTGGGGCAGCAAGACGAAACGAAGAGCACGTCTAAGGCCGAGAAGTCCGCGGGCATGCTCGGTTCCGATAGCGAGAACGCACCCGAGCTGGTGGCATCCTCGCTACCTCCGCTGAGCGCCGCGCAGAAGGCTGGCATGGCAAACGCCGTGCGCCAATACAGCAAGCAGATGGCGGCCCGCATCGACGAACCGTGGAAACGCAGCATGAAGGAAGCCGCCCTCTCCCGCGAGGCTGAGCTACCCGAACTGCTCGAACGCGACATGATGCGCATCGACTACGGTCTGGGCCGCACCCGCGCCCCCTGGGTCATCTTCAATGCCCTGCAGTGGATCGCGCTACTGAGCGCCCTGGTAGGCGTCGGCTGGCTGACCCTGATTTCCGGCATGGCGTACCTGCAGATTCAGCTGCCGCCCGCCCCGACCCCCGAAGGCTCCCCGGTGCCCCTGCCGACCCTGCTTCTGCTGCTGGGTATCCTGCTTGGTATCGCCTCGGCGGGTGTGGGCAGGCTACTTACCGCCATGGGTTCACGCTACTACGCACGTAAGTTGCGGGGTCGCCTGCAGACCGGCGTGGAGAAGGCAGTGCAGTCCTGCGTGGTCGCCCCGGTACAGCAGGAAGCAAAGCGCCTCAACGCCTACCGCAAGGCGCTGGACATTTAGCGGCGTATCATCCGAGAAACCGCATCAAACTAAGAGCGCACAAAAGAATCCCTCCCCACCTCAATCGAGGCGGGGAGGGATTCTTTTCGTTAAATCTACACGCTACTGAAGCTTAGTCCTCTTCAGTACTCTCACCGCAGGGAGCCTGCTGAGACGCCGCAAGCTCACGCAGACCGTCCGTAATCGCCTGAGCAGCCATAACGACCAGCTCAGGGTAGTTGCGGTTCGGCTGGCGGGTCATGCGGTCAATCGGACCCGAGATGGACACTGCCGCAATCACCTTGCCGCCGGGCGCACGCACCGGAGCAGAGACCGAGGCGGTTCCGCGCTCGCGCTCACCCACGGACTGCGCCCAACCGATGCGGCGCACAGCCGCGAGCATGGCGGCGCTGAAGTGGGCGTCGCGCAGGCCTTCAACAATGCGGTTCTGGTCTTCCCAAGCCAGCAGAACCTGGGCGGCGGAACCAGCCTGCATGGACAGCTGGGTGCCGACCGGAATAGATTCGTGCATGCCGGAGGGGCGGGGGGAGGTGGCTGCGCACACGCGCCAGTCACCCTGGCGGCGGTACAGCTGGGTGGACTCGTCAGCTTCGAGGCTGAGCTTCTGCAGGATCGGGTCTGCCACGGTGATGAGCTCGTCAGCAATGGTTGCGGATGCGAGTTCGGTCAGGCGGGGTCCGAGCATGAAGCGTCCCTGCACGTCGCGGGCTACGAGGCGGTGGTGTGCCAACGCCACGGCGAGGCGGTGTGCGGTGGGGCGCGCCAGACCGGTTGCCTTGACGAGGTCACCCAGAGATACGGGTCCTGCCTCGAGGCAATCAAGAATGAGGGTCGCCTTGTCGAGCACGCCAACGCCGGAGGAGCCGTGGGAGTTTACCTCTACCATCTGCTCGTCGGCGGCCATGTGTT
Organism: Rothia sp. HMSC075F09; assembly: GCF_001810515.1. Lineage (NCBI taxonomy): Bacteria > Bacillati > Actinomycetota > Actinomycetes > Micrococcales > Micrococcaceae > Rothia > Rothia sp. HMSC075F09. The sequence continues at coordinate 371,029 of NZ_KV801780.1, read as the reverse complement.
CGGGCGGCTTGACGGGGTCGACAATCGGTGCGTTGTGGTATGTGGATGCGTTGGGGTGACGCATTCCGTGTGCGTTAAAACGTGAGGCGGAAGGAGTCATTCTTATATTCTATCTCAGAATATGAAAGATACCCCGGACTTCATGGACTCTTTGAGATGCAGAGCTGAAGATGGAATCACCCCCTACGGGATAAATTGTGAACTTTTCATAATAAGTGTTTGTGTGGGTTTATGGGTGAAAATATGCGAAAAGACGCAGAAAAATGCGAATAATCTCGCAAAATTACCCTGGAGTCATAGAGTAAACCCACATAAAAACACTCGCTAGTTCGGGGTGTTTCTAGGCCGTCTCACAGGCTAAGAATCCGTGAAAAAATATGCGACACGCCGCAGGGAAATACCGATTTGAGGGTCCCATCGGGTACATAATCCGCCCCTCAACTCCGCAAACTTGCGGCACGCACCACACCGAACGCATCCACCGTAGGAACGCATCAAGCAGGAGAAAGCATGACTAGCGAACAGAACGCAACCACCGCGGGCACCCGTCCGCGCACCCTGGCAGAAAAAGTCTGGGACGCACACGTCGTCGTCCCCGGCGAAAACGGCAAGCCCGACCTGCTCTATATCGACCTGCAGCTACTGCACGAAGTGACCTCCCCCCAGGCATTCGAAGGCCTGCGCATCGAGAACCGCCCCCTGCGCCGCCTCGACCTGACCATCGCCACCGAGGATCACAACACCCCCACCGACAACATCTTCGGCACCATCGCCGACCTGACCAGCCGCACCCAGATCGAGACCCTGCGCCGCAACGCCAAGGAATTCGGCGTGCGCATCCACTCCCTCGGTGACGAGGAACAGGGCATCGTGCACGTGGTCGGCCCGCAGCTGGGTCTGACCATGCCCGGCATGACCATCGTCTGCGGCGACTCCCACACCTCCACCCACGGTGCGTTCGGCGCTCTCGCGTTCGGTATCGGCACCTCCGAGGTGGAGCACGTCATGGCGACCCAGACCCTGCCCCTGGCACGCTTCAAGACCATGGCAATCAACGTTGAAGGCACCCTCAAGCCCGGCGTGACCGCAAAGGACATCATCCTCGCTGTCATCGCGCAGATCGGTACCGGCGGCGGTCAGGGCTACGTGCTCGAATACCGCGGCTCCGCAATCCGTTCCCTCTCCATGGAGGGCCGCATGACCATGTGCAACATGTCCATCGAGGCGGGCGCACGCGCCGGCATGGTCGCCCCCGACGAGATCACCTTCGAATACATCAAGGGCCGCCAGCACGCACCCAAGGGCGAAGAGTGGGACAAGGCAGTCGAGTACTGGAAGAGCCTGCCCACCGACGAAGGCGCCGTCTTCGACAAGGAAATCTTCATCAACGCTGACGAGCTCGAGCCCTTCGTCACCTGGGGCACTAACCCCGGTCAGGGTATTCCGCTGAGCCACGCCGTTCCCTCCCCGGATGACTTCGAGGACGAGAACGACAAGGTTGCAGCAGAACGCGCCCTCGAATACATGGGCCTGGAGGCGGGCACCCCCATGAAGGAAATTCCCGTGGACGTCGTCTTCCTGGGCTCCTGCACCAACTCCCGCATTGAGGACCTGCGCGCCGCCGCAGACATCGTGCGTGGCCGCACCATCGCCGAGAACGTGCGCATGATGGTCGTGCCCGGATCCCAGAAGGTCCGCGCGCAGGCAGAAGCAGAAGGCCTGGACAAGGTCTTCAAGGACTTCGGTGCCGACTGGCGCTTTGCCGGCTGCTCCATGTGCCTGGGCATGAACCCCGACCAGCTGGCGCCCGGTGAGCGTTGCGCCTCCACCTCGAACCGTAACTTTGAGGGCCGCCAGGGCAAGGGTGGCCGCACCCACCTGGTCTCCCCGGTGGTTGCCGCCGCAACCGCTGTGCGCGGTACCCTGTCCGCCCCGTCCGACGTCGTGGCCTAGCACGCCGCTATAGCTAAGGAGCCATTATGGAACCCATTATTAAGCACACCGGCATTGGCGTGCCGCTGCGTTCTTCGAATGTTGACACCGACCAGATTATTCCCGCCGTCTACCTCAAGCGAGTGACCAAGACCGGCTTCGACGACGCCCTCTTCGCTAACTGGCGTAAGGACCCCGAGTTCATCCTGAACCAGGAGCCCTACAAGCACGGTAGCGTGCTGGTTGCGGGCCCGGACTTCGGTACCGGTTCCTCGCGTGAGCACGCCGTGTGGGCGCTGCGCGACTACGGTTTCAAGGTCGTTATTTCTGCTCGTTTTGCCGATATTTTCCGCGGCAACTCGGGCAAGCAGGGCCTGGTTACCGCGCAGGTTGCACAGGACGATATCGAGCTGATCTGGAAGGCGCTGGAGCACGAGCCCGGCACCGAAATCACCGTTGACCTGGAGTCCAAGACCGTAACCGTGGGTGCGCTGGTTGTTCCCTTCGAGGTTGACGACTACGTGCGTTGGCGCCTCATGGAGGGTCTGGACGATATTGGTCTGACCCTGCAGAACCTCGAAGCTATTGAAGCGTACGAGGCGAAGCGCCCCTCCTGGATGCCCCGTACTCAGGAACTCTAAGCCGAGAGCTCTAAAACCTAGAGATATAAAGCTCGAAGGCGGCGACTGATTCAGTTGCCGCCTTCGAGCTTTTCTGTACCCAAAAACCTAGCACACATATGAATGTGCCTCCCCGGAGCATCAGCTTCCGGGGAGGCGCATTTATTGACGACCTAGAGCTTAGGCACCCTCAGTGATGGGGGTGTTCAGGGTTGCGTTCTCGGTGCAGCCGTACAGCGTTGCAGAACCGGGGGAGCGCACGCCCGCGGTCGGGTTTGCGTTCTGTGCGGTGGCAAGAGCGAAGTCAGAAACCACCTCGTGGTTAATGTAGCTGCCGCCTGCGCCGCCGCCGCTGCTCAGGGCGCTGAGCGAGTAGATGTTGCCTTCGCCCTCGAACTGCACCTGACGGCCGAAAACGGCCTCGTAGTATGAGCCAACGGTCCAGATGTTCAGGCCTGCGCCGCCGCCGCCGTAGCCGGCGCCGCCACCGGATGCTACGGAGGTGAGGGAGAGCTTGCCGTAGGTGTGGGAGAGCAGCGCGCCCGAGCCGCCCTTACCGCGGTAAGAGCCGGTAGCGTCCGCACCGCCGGTTCCCTTTTCCTTATCACTCACGGAGTCGCCCTCGTAGCGGTAGTAGCGCGGGAAATCGTAGGAGTCGAACCAGGATTCGGACATGGGCATGAGCTTTAGCTCGTTGTTCTCGTCGAGGACGCCTGCCAGTGCCTCACCGAGGGTGCCAGCTACGCCGGAGCGACCAGCGGTACCGCCGGTGACCATGAAACGCATGTCGAGGGTCTTATCGTCCTCGTCGAGGGGCTTGAACTCCTGGTAGGGGCTTGCCATGAGCATGCCGCCCTGACCGGTGTTGTCGGTGCCCAGGTCGCCGCCCGCGCTGCCGCCTGCGGTGGTGGATGCATCGCGACCGTCCAGCGCCACGCGCAGTGCCGGGTTCAGCTGATCCTTGGGCTGGGCGTTGAAGAGGCTCTGGTGGGTGGTGAGGGTGCCCAGCTGCGCGCCGCCGCCGCCAGCACCGGCAACGGCTACGACGGTGACTGCGCCGTCGCGGACGAGCTCGACCGCGGAGGAGCCGCCGCCGGACGCGCCGTACACGTAGCCGCTATCGGTGCCTCCTACTACCTGCGCTGCGCCGGTTGCGGTGCTGGAGCCGGTGGAGTCGCCGCCTGCTGCGTAGCCTTCGCCTCCGAGTGCGGGCTGTGCGCCGGCTGCGGAGCCGACGCCGCCGTTACCCGCCCAGACGCGCAGGATGTCGCCGGACTTGACCGCAAGAACACCGCTGAGCTGTGCACCGGCACCGCCGCCAGCCAGGGCCGCGTTCGTGACGTCGGTCAGGTATCGGGGAGTGAAGGAAGATGCGGCACCGCCGGCACCTCCCACGAGGTCGAAGCGTACTCGTCCAACGCCTTCAGGGACGAGCCATTCGGTGTATGCGCCAGCCTTGTCGTCGAAGCCGGTTGCGGTCGGCTTGAGGGTCAGAGCGGGGGAGCAGGTGGGCTCGCCGCTTGCCGCCCATGCAGGGACGGTTGCGCTGGCGAGGATAACGGGAGCACTCCACGCCGCACCCTGTACGAGGCGACGGCGCGAAATGCGTGATGCAGTGTTGTGATGTGTCATATTTGGGGTCCTCCGGTAGTTCGCGGATGCAGCCGCGAAGCGACCTGTGGTTGGTTGCGATGGGCCCTGGTTTTTAGTTGACTTTCGAATATTTACGGTGATGTTGAAGTGAATTTTTGAAGTTAAAGTGAATCAGGAAGCCGAACCGTTTTGGTTGGGTACCATCGCAAAGGTTTATGCAGTGAATGCACGCCACGCGCCCTCCCGTGAGGCTCTGTACTGCGCGGGTGCAAGGTCGGTGCCGGCGCCTATGCCGCAGTGTAGAGCTGATTGGCTCCTCCGTGAGAGCGGAGGCGCCGTTCAGTGGGCACGAGTGTGCACGTTATTGTAGGGGTGAGGTTGCTCTCAAGTTCAAATTCGGACGTTAAAAAGACGAAACTAACGTCAAATTTCGGCGAAGAAACAGAAAATGTTTGCATTAGTGTGAATGTTTGTGTATCTTTTTGTTTTTCTGGCTCTGAATCTGAGGGGGCCAGAGCGGTTTTTCACATACACAACAGAGCAAAATCTCAGTCACGAGTTCCAAAGGTTCTTCAGTGTTTGGAGCACCTTTACGCAGGGCTTAGAATAATGATGAATATATGCGCCCGTTTCGCCCTGCTACCGGCAGGGGCGCGGCACGACAGAACGCGGCGCATCGGCACACTGTTAAAGTTCGGCCTAAACCAGCCGACTCCACAAAGGATTTTTAATGACTGAGAACATCAGCAAGCTTCGCATTGAAGGTGGCACTCCGCTCGTTGGTGAGGTTCACGTTCGAGGCGCCAAGAACCTGGTGCCCAAGGCGATGGTCGCAGCACTGCATGGTTCGACCCCCTCGACCCTGCGTAACGTCCCTGACCTGAGCGATGTCGAAATCGTTACCACCCTCGTGGAGCTGCACGGTGCAAAGGTCGACTATGACCGCGACGCTGGTGTTCTGACTCTCAACCCCGCACAGGATGCAACCACCGCTGCAAAGAACGCAGAGGAGATTCAGCTCTTCGGTGGTAACTCCCGCATCCCGATTCTGATGGTGGGCCCGCTGCTACACACCCTCGGTACCGCACGCATCCCCAACCTGGGTGGTTGCAAGATTGGTGACCGCCCCATCGACTACCATATGGCGGCTCTGCGCAAGTTCGGTGCAGTCGTTGAAAAGGATGATGAAACCGGCACCACTCTGATTGTTCCCGAAGAGGGTCTGAAGGGCGCAGAGATTGTGCTGAACTACCCCTCCGTGGGTGCTACCGAGCAGGTTCTGCTTACCGGTGTGCGCGCTAAGGGTAAGACCATCCTGCGCAATGCAGCGATTGAGCCCGAAATTATTGACCTGATTGCTGTTCTGCAGAAGATGGGCGCCATCATCTTCATTAACGAGGACCGCACCATCGTCATTGAGGGCGTGGACGAGCTGACCGGCTACGATCACGCGTCCCTGCCCGACCGTAACGAGTCTGCTTCTTGGGCTTCTGCGGCGCTGGCTACCGGCGGCGACATTTTCGTGCGCGGTGCAGCCCAGAAGGACATGACCGCGTTCCTGAACCAGTTCCGCAAGATGGGCGGCCTGTACGAGGTGACCGCCGAGGGCATCCGCTTTACCCACCCGGCTCAGCGCACCCCCGGAGCTCAGCTGAAGCCCATCGTCTTTGAGACCAACGTGCACCCCGGCTTCATGACCGACTGGCAGCAGCCCCTCGTCGTGGCGCTGACTCAGGCTAAGGGCGCGTCCATCGTGCACGAGACCGTGTACGAGGAGCGTTTCGGCTTCACCAACGCGCTGAAGCAGATGGGCGCAGATATTGTCGTCATGCGTGACTGCGTGGGCGGCACGCCCTGCCGTTTCGAGGGTAAGGGCTACGGTCACTCCGCTATTATTTCTGGCCCCACCCCGCTGACCGGTGCCGACATTGAGGTTCCGGACCTGCGCGGCGGCTTCTCCCACATTATTGCTGCTCTGACTGCTAAGGGCACCTCTCACGTGAGCGGTGTTGAGCTGATTGCTCGCGGCTACGAGAACTTCGAGGAGAAGCTCAAGGGCCTGGGTGCCAACTTTGAGGTGCTGGCACGCAAGGCGTCGAAGGCTCCCAAGCCCGATGCAGCAATCGTCGTTGTTGAGCCCGAGGAAGTTGAGGTTCAGGACTAGTGAGCGGACAGCAGGGAAAGCAGGCTCTGCCTGAGATTGAGCCCACCGCCTCCGGTGATGCTCTGTACAAGGTGCTCGGTAACGCTGCGCGCGGGCTGTACAAGCTCATCGCGCGCGTTGAGATTACCGGCCGTGAGAACCTGCCTAAGAGCGGCGGGTACATTATCGTGGCTAACCACACCACCGAGCTTGACCCGGTGACTGTGGCTTTCCCTGCTTTCGTTGAGGGCGCCCTGCCGCGCTTCTTGGCGAAGGATTCGCTGTTCCGCGCCCCCGTGCTCGGCTACATTATGCGCAAGCTCGCGCATATTCCTGTGGTTCGCGGTTCGGTGGATGCGCGTAAGTCCCTGATTACTGCCCGCAAGATTGTTGAGGCTGGCGGTGCCGTCGTGATTTTCCCGGAGGGCACCACCACCCATGATCCGCAGCTGTGGCCCATGCAGGCGCGTACCGGTGCGGCTCGTCTGGCTCTTGCGACCGGCGCGCCCGTCTTCCCGGTGGCGCACTGGGGGGATGAGCAGATTCTCGGCTACGTGGATGAGCCTGGCGAGGACGGCCGCATCAAGGAGAAGCGTAAGATTTCGCTGTTCCCGCGCAAGACCGTCCGCGTGAAGGTTGGCAAGGCACTGGATATTGCCTCCCTCGTTGAGGATGCCAGCCCCGATGCTAAGCACACCCGCACCGAACTGGGCGTGGTCACCGACGCCATGCTGGATGCTATTACCGCCGAGCTGGAGCAAATCCGCGGCGAGAAGGCTCCTGAGGGGCGTTGGAATCCGCGCACTAAGCGTCGTGAAGCCCCCGGCACCCCTTCGGGGCCGGTCGGTGGCGCGCTCGGCGAACCGGACGAAAAGTAGCATCCCAACTGGGAAAATCGTGAGGCCCTGATAGGAGCCGCGGCTATTTGCTGAGGCGTCTGTCAGGGACTCGCACAATAAGCTCGCAAGGAAGAGAGGCTGGTGTTTTCGTGACTTTCTTTGGACGCACCCCCGCAGCAAGCCCTGAATTTACCCCTCCGGCAACCGTACAGTCTATTGCGGTGCTGGGTGCCGGTAGCTGGGGCACCGCTTTCGCTAAGATCGCGGCGGATGCTGCCCGTGAGCGTGGAGATGACACTCGTGTGACCCTCATTGGTCGTGATGAGCAGGTGATGGCTGAGTGCGAGCGCACCCGCGAGAACGCCCGCTATTTTCCGGGAATGAAGCTGCCGGACAACATGCACTTCACGGCGGATGCCCCCGCGGCGCTGACCGGCGCCGATATCGTGGTTCTTGCCCTGCCTGCGCAGGTTCTGCGTTCGCAGTTGCAGAGCTTCGCCCGCTATATTGAGCCGAACGCCATGCTGGTGTCTTTGGCGAAGGGCCTGGAGACCGGTACGGGTCTGCGCATGTCGCAGGTCATTACCGAGGAGCTGGAAGAGGCTATGGCTCTGCGCGGTGCTGATGTGCGCGCGATCGGTCATATTCCGCACCGCGTGTGCGTGCTCTCGGGCCCGAACCTGGCGAAGGAAATCATGGGGGAGGAGCCTACCGCCTCCGTGGTTGCGGCTCGTACCCTGCCGGTGGCTGAGTCTGTTGCTCACGCGATTGCGTGCGCGTACTTCCGCCCGTACACCAACACGGATGTGGTGGGTACCGAAATTGGCGGCCTGGTGAAGAACGTGATTGCGCTTTGCGTGGGTATTTGCGAGGGCCGTAATTACGGCGATAATTCGAAGGCGTCCATTATGACGCGCGGCCTGGCGGAGATTACCCGCCTGGCGGTGACGTTGGGTGGCGAGGCTGCGACGATGAGTGGTCTTGCCGGTATGGGTGACTTGATTGCGACCTGCTCTTCGCCGCTGTCTCGTAACCACACGGCGGGCCGCCTGCTGGCCCAGGGCATTACCCCTGACCGCCTGCATGAGCACATGAGCCAGACCGCTGAGTCGATTAAGTCGGCTCCCGTGGTGGCCGAGCTGGCTCGCCGCCACGGCGTGGAAATGCCTATCGTGGAGGCCGTGGTGGCGGTGCTTTCGGGCCGCATCAGCATTGAGGACCTCGCCCCGAAGCTGCTGGGCCGCCGCCTCAAGCACGAGGGGCACTAGGGTTAAAGCTTTCTGATGTGCTGGCACCCCTTGATTCGGGTTGTGTGCCAGGACATACTAGAAGAAGATTGAATGTAAACATCCAAGGACGGATACCGTTGCGGAAAACCGGTGCGTGAGAAACGCATCAGTGACCGCGACGGTATTCGTGCGTTAGGATTATTGACGCATTGCCGTTCCACCTTCCGGACCTAAGGGTAGGGGAACATTGACTAGGAGAAATATATGACCGAGAAGAAGACCGTCGCCCTGCTGTGCGGTGGCCGCTCCTCCGAGCACCCGATTTCGCTCATTACCGCTGCCGGCGTTCTGGGCGCTATTGACCGCACCGCCTACGACGTCATCACTATCGGTATTACCCGTGACGGCCGCTGGTACCTGACCGATGAGCAGCAGCTCGCTGAGCTGACCGCTGGCACACGCGGTACCGCAGAGTTCCCCGAGGGTACCCAGCAGGTGTTCCTGCCGATGGGCGCCGGCGATTCCCGCCTGACCCTGGTGGATGCTGAGGGTAACGTTACCCGCACCGCACCGGTGGACGTTGTGTTCCCGCTGCTGCACGGCCCCTTCGGTGAGGACGGCACCGTGCAGGGTCTGCTGGAAATGGCTGACCTGCACTATGTGGGTTGCGGTGTGACCGCATCCGCTGTGGGTATGGATAAGCACTTCATGAAGGTTGCTTTCGAATCCGCTGGCCTGGAGGTCGGCCCCTACGAGGTTGTCACCAACCGCCAGTGGGAGCACGAGGACCGCGAGCAGATTCTGGAGCGCGTGCTGAAGCTGGGCTTCCCCCTGTTCGTGAAGCCGACCCGCGCAGGTTCTTCCTTCGGTATTACCAAGGTGGATTCGGTGGAAGAGCTCGTGCCCGCGATTGAAGAGGCACGCCGCCACGACCCGAAGATCATTATTGAGGCGGGTATTGTGGGCCGCGAAATCGAGTGCGCTGTGCTCGACGGCCACCACGGCGAGATGCCCCGCGCATCCTATCCCGGTGAGATTGAGGTTGTGGATGAGGACCACGGCTTCTACGACTTTGAGGCGAAGTATGTTTCTGAGTCTTCCGCTGTGACCGTGTGCCCGGCGAACCTGCCGCAGGATGTGCAGGATCGTCTGCGTGAGCTGGCTGTGAAGGCGTTCCTGGCGCTGGATGGTGAAGGTCTGTCTCGTGCGGACTTCTTCTACACCGAGGATGGCCGCCTGGTCATCAACGAGGTGAACACCATGCCCGGCTTCACCCCGATTTCGATGTACAAGACCATGTGGGAGAACACCGGCATCTCTTACACTGACCTGATTAGCGAGCTGCTGACCCTGGCGATGGAACGACCCCTGGGTCTGCGCTAGTTCTTGAGGCTGCGTTAGTTCTGAGACTGCGTTAGTTGTTCTTGAAGCTGCGTTAGTTCTTGGGCACGCTGTCGTTTTGACTGCGCTCAGTTATTGAATACGTAACGGTGGGGGAGTAGCCCCTGCTGTAAGGCGCCTCGGTGCGGATTCTTGAGGGATTCGCGCCGGGGCGCTTTTTGCGCGGTGGGCAAGTTCAGTCTGTGCGGGAGGGGTAATTGGTACGTATTGAGCCCCAAAAGCTTATGAGAATCGCTCGTTTTTCACTCATGAGAAAAATCACTTACACCCACCTCGGGGCTGCTTGGATAGTGGAGTGCAAGTTTTAAAGTGGTATTGATAAGGCAAAACGTAATTCTGCTCATAAGTGCATGAAATGATGCTTCTAGGTAACGAAAAGATGTTGTTGATGGTCGTTGCACATCTTGAAGCTCAAAGATTGGTATGAAAGCGCTAAAATGAGTAATGAAGAAAAAGTCGATTCGGTAGAATAGATGAAGGCATATCCAATCTGCCCTAGCGATTGGGTATCTATTCACTCACAACGTATTAGAAAGTCAAGGACAACCTTTGGGAAAACGAAACCGTAAGGTGGTCTCTGCGAGTCTGGCGACAGCACTGGTTGCTTCCGGAAGTCCATACGTAGCCTCATTTGCTCAAGATGTGCAGGAGGCAGCGTCACAGCTTCCGCCGAACCCTGTCGGCACCGCAAGCCAAACCCTGGACCCCGCCGCGGCCGCGGCATCTTCCTCTCAGGCGGCAGTACCCACGCTCGCAACCGTGAGCGCATGGCCCACCGCTCAGGGGGACAATAAGACTGACAAAGCGCAGGCAGAGCCCACCGCTCAGCCTAGCGCTTCTTCGAGTGCTCAGCCCACCGCTAGCGCCGAGCCCTCCGCGAGTGCTACGCCCAGCCCGAACGCTACCGCGCAGCCTACTGCCGAGCCCACCGCTTCTGCGAGTGCTACCGCAACCCCGAGTGCTACGGCGAGTCCTAGCGCAGAGCCCTCTAAGGAGGCGACCGCTGAACCTACTGCTACGCCGACCGTAGCTCCTAGCGCAAGTGCCGAACCGAGTGTTGCTCCTACTGCAACTCCGACGGCTGAGCCGACTGTAGCTCCGACTGCGGAGCCTACGGTCCAGCCGACGGCAGAACCTACTGTTGCTCCCACTCCGGAACCGACCGTTGCGCCTACTGTGGAGCCCACCGCAGAACCCACCAAGGATGCAACTCCTGAGCCTACTCAGGATCCGACTCCTGAGCCTACGGTAGAGCCTACCCCTGAACCTACTCCCGAGCCGACGAAGGACGTAACTCCCGAACCGACCCCGGAGCCGACCCAGGACCCCGCTCCGGAACCGAATCCGGTGCCCGCTCCTGAACCGACCAAGGACGTAACTCCCGAGCCGACTCAGGAACCGACTGAGGCACCCACCCAGGATCCTTCTCAGGTTCCGGTAGTCCCGGCCCCGGTTCAGGATCCGACTCAGGAGCCCTCCAAGGAAGCTAAGCAGGAGCCGACTAACGAGCCGACCAAGGATGCGGTTATCCCCGTGATTCCGGTAGCTCCCGTAGCTCCGGTAGAGGATAACAAGGACAGCTCGGACTCCAAATCGGTTACCCCGATTGAGACCGAACCTGTTGCTCCGATTCCTCCGGCGAACAACCCTGTGACCGTCCCCGGCAATCGTCAGGAAGTCTCTGGGGAAGATGTCATCATCTCCATTGAGCTTCCGCGACCGGGCAGCTCCTCTGACTCCTCAAGTTCCTCTTCGGGATCTTCGAGCTCTTCACCGAGCAAGGCACCGAGCGACAGGCTTGATGGCGAGGATGACGATCCGTTGCGTTCTGGTGGCACCACCCTCGGACGAATCGCAGCTAATAACGGTTCGAATGACTCCATTCCGGGTGCGGCTGACTGGGTTGCTGGATACCTCTCGCGCAATAAGACAGAGGAGGACCACTCCCACGAGGCAAGCCCCTCGAACTCCTCAAGCTCGGTATCGGCTTCGAAGTCGCCTAGCTCCTCCTCCACCTCGGCTAGCGCCAGCCGCTCTGCAAAGAGCGTGGCAAAGGCTGACGGCGCGAATGCCGCCCAGGAGCAGGCCGTGAAGAATGCGGACGCGGACGATTCCGGACTTTCCGGTATTGCACCGCTGATTCTCTTCTCGCTCATCGGTCTGGTGCTGATTGCTCTGGCAATCCGCTACTTCAGCCGCGGAGCATAAGGCGAACATAACGCGTAAGAATACGCGATAATAGAGGATGTGAATCCTCAGACTTTTAGCGAAACGCGGGACAACCCCATGCGAGAGACACCTCTCTCAAAGCTGGGGGAGTCCCGCGTTCTGCGCGCTTTCATGCCGATTATCAACGCCCACAACGAGCAGGTTGCCGCAGCGGCACGCCAGGCGGGGCGCATCGAACCCCTCGAGGTGGGCCCCGGTGACGACTGTGCCGTCCTCGCCGAGCCCGCGCCCGGTCAGCGTACCGTGGTCACCACCGACACTCTCGTTGAGGACCAAGACTTCATGAACCTGTGGCCCGGTGGTATCGCACGGGCGGGTGAGGCCGGTGAGTTCATTCTGGACCCCGCCCGCAGTAGCGGCTACGATGTGGGGCGCAAAGCCGCGACCCAGAACCTCGCCGACGTTGCCGCCATGGGTGCGCGCCCGGCGAGTCTCTTCATCTCACTGAGCCTGCCCGGTAGCACTCCTTACGGCTGGATTGACGGCTTCGCCCACGGCATTGTGGACGGAATCAACGCCTGCGGAGCCACCGAATGTGTGATTGGCGGCGGCGATATTGGCGACTCCACCGAAATGTCGGTGACCGTCACCGCCCTCGGCTACACGGACCGCGCCGTGCTGCGCTCCGGTGCACGCCCCGGCGACACTATCGCCCTGGCGGGGCGTACCGCCTGGTCCGATGCCGGTCTGCGCCTGCTGCTCAACCCGCTCTCCCTGCCCGCCACGGCACTACTGCGCGCCATCGCCGCAGGTCAGGATGCTGAGGCGGCGCTGGATGCGGTGGGACAGGCGTGGGCTCAGCGGCAAACTGAGAAGCAACCTGAAGGTACTAGTGCTCCTCCTGCTGGCGCTCTTCCCGAGGGGCTCATCGAGCTCGCCCGCACCCTCACCCCCGAAGATGCCGCGCACATGATTGCGGTCTGCGAGCGCGCCGTCGAATCACAGCACCACCCGGTCAGCCCCATCCCCGCCGGTGAAGTGGCACGCCAGCATAGGGCGAGCTCCATGCTGGATCTTTCCGACGGGCTCGTCAAGGATGCTGGACGAGTTGCCGCCGCATCCGGGGTGCAGATGCGCCTCGACCGCGCCGCCGTGGATGCGTTTGCCGAGCCGCTGCTGCCCCTGGCGCGCCTGCTGTTGGTGATTGGTGAGCGTAACGAGGTGGGGGAGAGTCCCGCATCCCTGGCGCGTACCTTTGTGCTGGTTGGCGGAGAAGATCACGGCCTGCTGGCGACCTTCCCCGGCGATGTGCCCGAAGAATTTGTGCCCCTGGGAACCTGTGTTGCGGATGCCCCGGAGCGCGGGCTGAGCGCCGAGCTCTACGGTTCCGAGCGCCGCCATGATACGGTGACCGGCGCCGCGGTGGTGATGGACGGCCGCTCCCTGGACGGCATGGGCTGGGAGCACTACGGGGCTTCCGCGTAGGAGCTTCACCGAGTGCCGCGAGGTGCGTGCGGTTTATATGTTTAGTCCGTGCTTTCAGCCCGCGGGATAGACGACGGACAATACCGTACATTTAACCGAAATTGCCTAGAATAGAAGTACGAAATAGGCTGGATCCCGCCCGTGCCGCGGGCGCTGAGAAATCAGTCGGGAACTAACCGGGAAATCAGTCGGGAACTAGCCACAAACTCAGCCGAGAACCGCGCGAAACTGACGAAACCGACGAGGAGGGTAGCGTGAACGCAGAACAGAACCAGCGCACCGAAGAACGCGAGATTTACCGCCGCGCCTGCGTGCGCGCCTACCGCTTCGGCGTAGCGTGGTCCACCGCCGCCCGCACCACCATCGAACGCTACCGCGAGGCGCTCAACGAACTCAACGGGTTCCCCGTGCCCGATAAGGACACCGGCTCCAATATTGCCCACACCCTGCTGACCCTGACCGAAGAGTTTGAGCGGGGCATGGAACAGGTTCTGCCCAGTGAGGATCTGCCCCGTAAGGTTCTGCCCAGCGAGGTTCTTCCCGCTGGCGAAATTCCCGTCGGGGAGGGTGCGTGCGTGCCCGAGGCGGCGGGCGCCTCCGAAGAGGAAACCCTCGCCCACCTGTGGATTCAGCTGGGCGGAATCTACGAGCACGCGATTATGCGCGCATCCCGCGTGGCACGCGGCAATTCCGGTACCCTGCTCTGCGCCTGGGCGCTGGAGGCGGTGCGCAGCTACTGGTTCCTGCCCGGAAACCTCGCCCAGGAGCTTGGCGATGCGGCTGCCGAGTTGCCGCTCGTGCGCGCCCTGGAAGCAGACTACGAGCGTGTGCTGGCTGGCGGTTCCCTGCCGAAGCACCGCGAAGTGAAACTGGAGTACGCCCACGCGGAGGCGCGCGCGATGGCGTTCGCGGCTGAGCGTATTCGTGCCAGCGTGGGGGAGCAGATGGTGCCCTCCACGATGCTGTCGGTCATGGTGGAGCTCGCCCGCCTGGACGCACACTATGATGCATCGCAGGACGCAGAAGCTGCTGACGATGTGCTGAAAGAGCGTCGACGTGCGCTGATGCGTGCCGCCCTGGAACGTACCGCGCAGTTCCCGCCCTCACCCGAGCTTGCAGGTTTCGTGGATGCTGGCGCGCTCGGCTTCTACCTTGCCGTGGTGCACTCCAACCCGCGTTGGGAAGGGGCGACCCTGAACGAGGCGCAGGTGGAGTCCATGCTGCGTGCGCCCTCTGCCGGTGTGACTTCTGTAGCTGGTTCTGCGGCACGAGTGGGTTCTGAACAGGCGGACGCTGAACCTGCCGAGCACGCAGAAAGTGAGGGGCAGAGCGGCTGGGAGCTCATGGGCACCCTGACCTGCGAGCCCCTCGCCCTGGCGCAGTTGCGCCCCGAACTTGAAGCCATGGGCGACAGCCTGCTCATTACGCCCCTGGACATGGCGGCTGGGCTTTGGGCGTTGCACGTGCACGTGCCCGAGATTGATCCCGCCCGCGAGTTGATTATGGGCTACGGGCAGTGGGCGGATGAGCGTATTTCCTCCCTGGCGGATGGTCGTCACGCCGACCACGCGTGCGGTGCGGAGGGCGGCGCATGAGCCCCGCCCGACATTCCGTAAACCCGCAGCAGGAAGCCCTGGATTTGGGGCTTCCCGAGCCTGCGCCCGCTAAGACTAAACCTGCGAAGGCCGAGGCAGCGCAGGGTGAACCCGCAGAGTCAACGGCTGTCGAGCCTACCCGCGCTCAGCGGGGGAAAAAAGCTACGCTTCTACTGAGCGATGAGCAGCTCCGCACCACCGCCGAGCTGACCGTGCGCGATCTTGCCGCCTACGCCCGCGGCGAGGTGAGCCGCGCCGAACTGAGCGAACGCGCGGCACAGCGCGCCAGCGCACCCTACCGTAAGGCGCTCAAGGCCCTCAAGCATTCGCTGGGTCCCGCCGCGCACACCATGACCGACGATGCTCTCTACGAGCTGGTCGATATTGCGTTGGCGGCACGACAGGCAACTCAGGCGGAGGAGCCCGCCCGTAAGAAGGCAACCCGCAAGGCACCCGCTCAGAAGAAGACGGTTCAGAAGGCACCTGCCCAGAAAGAACTAGTTCAGAACGAACCGAGCCCGCAGGAGAGTGAAACTGCCGCGCGGGATATTCCGGCGCGCCCGCAAAAGGTAACGAAGGCAAGCGAAGAGGTCGAGCAGGAGCCTGCGCCGAAGAAGAGTGCGCCCGAGATAGAAGCTGAAAAGTCCGCGACCAAAAAGTCTGCACCCAAAAAGGCTGTAGCGAAGAAGACTGTGCCCGCAGAGAAAGCTCCTGCTTCCAAAGCCTCGACATCGAGAACCCCGGCATCGAAAACCCCGACAAAGCCTAAAACCGCTACGCCGAAAACCGCCTCCAAGAAGGCAACGCCTGCACAGAAAACCCCCGCGCCGAAGAAAGCGTCCGCCCAGAAAGCTTCCGCGAAGAAGACAGCTACTAAGCAAGCTACTACTAAGACAGTTGCGGCTGAGAAGCCCGCATCAGCCGTCGCGGAGGCTAAGAGCCGTGCTCTGGCACGCTACGCCTCCGAAGATCGCATCGAAAATGCGCCGCTCAAAAAGTACCTGCCCGCGCCCAGCGCCAAGGCAATCTCCACGCACCTGGACCTGCACACCGTCGGGGAGATGCTCGAATACTTCCCGCGCAAGTACCTGCCGCGCGGCGAGCTCAGCTCCTTCGCCGAACTCGTTGAGGGCCAGGACGTCACCATCATTGCCCGCGTGGTGCACGTGAGCACCCGAACCATGGCGGCGCGCCGCGGCAAAATCACGGAAGTGACCATCACCGACCGGCTTTCCGACGCCACCGGGCAGGACGCACCCGCCGGTTTTGGGGCTGGCGGTTTTGGCGCTGGAGGGCCCGTCTCCGTGGTGCCCGGGCGCGCTAACCGCCTCGGTTCCTCCAGTGCATCCAGCGTATCCGGTGTGCCCGCGCAGAACTGGCAGGCAACCGGGATGCACAACCCGCGCATTAACGCGCTCGCTAACACCGCCCAAGGCAGGGGAGCCCAGCCCGCCTCCTATAGCGGCTACGCAGATAGCTACGGCCAGGATAGTTTTGCACAGGATAGCTTCGTGCAGGGAGGCCTCTTTGGCGTGCCCGCGCCCAGCATGACGAACCCCGGTGCGCTTATTGGCTCGCAGATGAAGCTTTCCTTCTTCAACGCCTGGACCGCCGCCCGAGAAATCCACGAGGGCGAAACCATGATGTTCTCGGGCAGGGTCGACATCTACCGCGGCGAATACACCCTCACCAACCCGCACTACGCCCTGCTCTCGAAGGATGCCTCCGGCGCGGACGTCACCGACGCCGCCACCGCCCCCGTGCCCGTCTACCGCGCCCCCGTGAAGCTGCCCACCGACCGCATCAGCGGCTACATGGTGCAGCTGCTCGAAAAGGTGCCGCTCAAAGAACTCGAAGACCCGGTACCCTACACGATTCGTCGCGCCCGCAAGGTGCCCTCCCTGGAGTGGACGTACCGCGCCCTGCACACCCCCGATTCGGAGGACACCTGGCGTGCCGCGCAGGCGCAGATGCGTTACCGCGAGGCATTCGTGTTGCAGAGCGCGCTCGCCCGCCTGCATTCGGCGCGTGCCGCGCACCTGACTCAGCCGCGCCCCGCCGTGGAGGGTGGACTCGCCGATCAGCTGCTTCAGGTTCTGCCCTACGAGCTAACCGAGGGGCAGCAGAAGGTGGGCGCTGAGATTGCCGCCGATCTGTCGAGCGAATCGCCCATGAACCGCCTGCTACAGGGTGATGTGGGTTCCGGTAAGACCGTGGTGGCTCTGCGCGCCATGCTGCAGGTGGCCGATGCGGGCGGCCAGTCCGCGATGCTCGCCCCGACCGAGGTGCTTGCCGAGCAGCATTTGCGTTCGGTGCTGGACATCCTGGGGGATATGGCGGCGCCCGAAGACTCTGACGATTCAGCCGCCGGTTCTGCCGAGGAAACTCCCTCGAGGAGCGGGGATGAACCCCGCCGTGTGCGCGTGCGCCTGCTGACCGCCTCCATGGGTACCCGCGCCAAGCGCAAGGTTCTGCAGGAGCTCGCCGACGGCACCGCCCAGATTGTGATTGGCACCCACGCCCTGCTCTCCGATGAGGTGAGCTTCCACGATTTGGGTCTGGTCGTCGTGGACGAGCAGCACCGCTTCGGCGTGGAACAGCGCGACGGCCTGCGCGGCACCGACGGCGTTCTGCCGCACCGCCTGGTCATGACCGCAACGCCCATTCCGCGTACCGTCGCCATGACCGTGTTCGGTGACCTGGACGTGTCCGTGCTCGACACCCTGCCCGCCGGTCGCCAGAAAATCTCAACGCACGTGGTACCCCTTGCCGAGAAGCCCGCCTGGGCGTCCCGGCTGTGGAGGCGCGCCCGCGAAGAAATCGATGCGGGCCACCAGGTGTATGTTGTCGTACCCAAAATCGGGGAGGATGGCGACGGCATGGAGGAAGGCGCCGCGTTCTTTGGCGCATCCAGCCTGAACGGTGCGGGTGCGGGCGCGGGCAACTCTGCCCAGGGCTATTTCGGGCAGGGCGGTAGCGCCAGTAGCGACGGCAAGGTTCAATTGACCTCGGTCGCCTCAATGTACTCGTACCTGAGCGCTGAGGACGCCCTCGTCGGCGTGCGTATCGGCACCCTGCACGGCCGCATGGACCCGGCGGAGAAGACCGCCGTCATGACCGCTTTCGAGCGCGGAGAGATTGACCTGCTCATCAGCACCACCGTCATTGAGGTGGGCGTGAACGTCCCGAACGCCACGCTCATGATCATCATGGATGCCGACCGTTTCGGCATCTCGGGCCTGCACCAGCTGCGCGGTCGTGTGGGCCGCGGCGGCTACGCGGGCACCTGCCTGCTCGTCACCCGCCAGGAGGAGGGCGGCGTGTCCCGCGAGCGCCTGGATGCGGTTGCCTCCACCACGGACGGCTTTGAGCTTTCCCGCATCGACCTGGCGCAGCGCCGTGAGGGTGATATTCTGGGTGCTGCACAATCGGGCTCGAAGAGCACCCTGCGGTTCTTGCGGGCGCTCGCCGATGCTGACATTATTGAGCGTGCCCGCGAGGATGCCCGCTCGGTGGTGGAGAAGGACCCGACGCTGGCTAAGCATCCGTCGTTGGCGCGTACGATTGACCGCGCTCTGGACGCTGACCGTGAGGCGTTCCTCGGCAGGGGATAAGCGCCCCACAGGGCAGAACGCTCTGCCAGTTGTGCCCACCAATCTGCCTTGCCCGCCACCGACTGAAACCGTGACTTCAACACACCGCACTAGTTAAGAGGAGAGACCCTATGAGCCGTATTATTTCCGGTGCCGCCGGAGGCGTTCGCCTTGCCTCGGTTCCGGGGGATAATACTCGCCCCACCACCGACCGGGTGAAGGAATCCCTCTTCTCCAAGCTGGAGAGCTACGACATTATTCGTGGCGCTCGCGTGCTGGACGCCTTTGGCGGCTCGGGCGCGCTCGGCTGCGAGGCGCTCTCGCGCGGTGCGGCCTCCGTGACTCTGCTGGACACCTACCCGAAGGCTGTTGCGGTGATTCGCAAGAACGTTGCCGCGGTGGAGAAGGCGATGGGGCGCACCGGCTCTGGTTCTTCTGGCGCTACCGGTTCTGCGGCGCGCGTGCAGCAGTCTCAGGCGCTGACCTACGTAAAATCCGCCTCCGGTCCGTGGGACCTGGTGTTTGTTGACCCGCCCTACGCCATGCCGAACGAGCAGGTCAGCGAGCTGCTGGAGGCGCTCACCCCCAAGCTTGCCGAGGGTGCCGTGGTCGTGGTGGAGCGTTCTTCGCGCGATGCGGAGCCGGTGTGGGGCGAGGGCCTGTACTGTTTTTCGACCCGTCAGCACGGCGAGACGGTGCTCTACTACGTGGAGCCTGACGAGGCGGAGGAGCAGGCGGGCGACGAGTCCGGCGAGAATACTGAGCCCGGCGAGGACGCTGAAGAGCTCGCAGCCTAAGCCCGCGCTCGCGCAACCCTGCGCTCGCGCATCCCCCGCGAGCTCAACCCCTCTAACCCACCCGCCCCCAGCCATTCCAACCTCTGATATTTATTCGTGAAGGGACCGCCATGATTGCCCTCTGCCCCGGATCTTTTGACCCCGTGCACCACGGCCACCTGGAAATCATTGCCCGCGCCGCTCAGCTCTTTGACGAGGTGATCGTGGGCGTGGCGCACAATAACTCCAAGAAGTACCGTTTCTCCCTGGAGGAGCGCGTGCAGCTGGTGCGTGAATCCCTGCAGGAGCTCGGCATTGAGGGCGTGAGCGTGGAGCCGATTCCGCCAGGCGTGCTGCTTGCCGAGTACGCGGCGGAGCGTGGTGCGAAGGTGCTGGTGAAGGGTCTGCGTTCTGCGACGGACTATAGCTATGAGGCTCCGATGGCGAGCATGAACCGTCACCTGGCGCAGGTTGAGACGGTGTTCTTGGCCGGTGAGGACCGCTACGGTGCGGTGTCGTCCACGATTATTCGTGAGGTGGCGTCGCTGGGGGGTGACGTGACTCCCTTCGTGCCGGAGGCGGTTGCCCGCGCCCTGAAGAGCGCCTAGGAAAACGCCTCATCAACCCGGGCACCCCGGGCAACCCATGTGTGCACCCACCCGACACGCCCGACATGCCCACCGGCAGGGCTCCGGTAGAATAACTTGCACCACCGGCCGGGCACTTAAAATCCCCCAGTAGTAGCCCCGACCGGCCGATTAAATGCCGCGCGGCGCCTCCTTAAGGGGATATTTAAGAGGTGAGCGCCACTTAAAGAGATTTAAAAGGCGCTTAATCTTGATTAACGGTGCGAATGACCCCTAAAATGGGACTTTGGTTTATACATTTCGTAAGGAGAAACGCCATTTCACGTGCAGACGCATCGCCGCTGGTGGTATCGGTCACTAACCTGATTCACCGCCCCGGCACCATGGAAACTCTCACTGAGGTTCTGCCCGCACCGGCAGACCTGGGTAACACGCTCATCGGCGTGGAAGAGGGTTCGGATATTGACCTCGATATTCGTATGGAGTCTGTTGTTGATGGTATCCTAGTAACCGGCTCCGTCGTTGTGGATGTACACGGCGAGTGTAGCCTCTGCTTGGATCCGATTGATTACGAGATGTCGGCCAATATTCAAGAGCTTTTCGTCTTTGAGAAGGCCCCGGCTGGCGGCCCCGAAGACGAAGTAGATGAGCAGTACGCCGTTGAGGATGATTCCATCGACCTTGAACCGGCTCTGCGGGACGCAGTAATCCTTCAACTGCCGTTCCAGCCTGTTTGTAGGGACACCTGCCAGGGTCTGTGCGCCGATTGCGGTGCGCGCCTGGAGGATGACCCCGGGCATCATCACGAGGTGTTGGATCCGCGCTGGTCGGCCCTACAGGGCCTGCTCGGTGCAGATACCGAAAACTAAATTGTTGTTACTAGAGATTGTGAGATAGCTGTGGCTGTTCCCAAGCGCAAGATGTCCCGCGCTAACACCCGCGCACGCCGTTCCCAGTGGAAGGCATCCGTGCCCCAGCTGGTTAAGACCGTTGAAAACGGTCGCGTGACCTACAGCCTGCCCCACCAGGCAAAGGTTGTAACCGACGCTGCAGGCAACGCCCTGTTCCTGGAGTACAAGGGCCGTAAGGTTGCAGACGCCTAAGAAGCGGTGAATCCTTATGACTGAATTTCCTAGTGTTGATACTAGGGAGTTGCGTAAACGTCTCGGAGTCGATATCGACGCCGAGACGTTTTTGCTATCCCTAACCCACCGCTCCTACGCCTTCGAGAACCCCGGAGTGGAGCATAACGAGCGCCTGGAGTTCCTGGGCGATTCAGTGCTTTCCCTGGCAATCGCTGAAGAAGTGTACCGACGCTACCCCGACCTGCCCGAGGGTGAGCTCGTGAAGCTGCACCACGTGGTGGTGTCGACGGTGGCGTTGGCGAAGGTGGCACGCGACCTGGACCTGGGCAAGTACATCCTGCTCGGTAAGGGCGAGATTCACACCGGCGGCGCCGATAAGGACTCGATCCTTGCCGACACCATGGAAGCGATTTTCGGGCTGACCTACCTGGAGTGCGGTCGCGAGGCGGCTCGTGACCTGGTGCTGCGCCTGATTGCCCCGCTGCTCGACGATGAGAAGGTCCTGAACTCTGGACGCGACTGGAAGACCGAGTTGCTGAACCTTGCCACCGCCCGCGGCTGGGGAGACGTGCGCTACGAGGTCACCGGCGAGGGCCCCGACCACGCGCGCGTGTACACTGCGGTCGCTATTGTGGCGAACCAGCAGGCCGGTACCGGTGTGGGTCCGAGCAAGAAGGAGGCGGAGCGCCTTGCCGCTGAGCAGGCGTACCGCATCCTGGTTTAGGCTCAATCAAGCATCCTGCAGGTCTGTTAGCTCTGCGGGCTCTTGATTCTGCAGCCCCGCTGATTGGAGGGAACCATGCCCGAACTGCCCGAGGTGGAAACCGTTCGCGCAGGTCTAGCCGACCATTCGTTGGGTCGGCCCGTGCAGGCGGTGCGCGTGGTCGATGCCCGTTCGCTGCTCAGGCACCTGCCCGGTCCCGCCCACTTTGAGGCGGCACTCACCGGCAGGACGTTGCGCGGTGCATACCGCCGCGGCAAATACCTGTGGCTGACCCTGAGCGAGTCGGATGGCACGCTTGCCGACGAGGCGCTCGTGGTGCATCTGGGCATGAGCGGTCAGCTGCTCGTGCGCGATGAACCGGGCGATGAACCGGGCGGTGATTCCGGCAGCGACTCGGGCAGTGAGTCGGAGGCTCGCGCGGCCTTTGATGAGCAGCCGCGGCACCTGCGCGTGGCGCTCGAGCTAGGACCGGCGGGAGCTACCGGTAGCGCGGCGAGCACCAACCGGGCGAGTACCGACCGGGCGAGCACCGGGCAGCGGTTGCTCTTCGTGGACCAGCGCATCTTCGGCGGCATGTTCCTTAGCCGGCTGGTGCCGGACGTACCCGCGGCAGTTGCAGTGAATGAAGCTGCGGCGGGTGAAGTACCGGAGCGTTTTCTAGTACCGGAAGCGGTCAAGCACATTGCCCGCGACCCGCTGGACGAATTCTTCGACCCCGCGGCGGTGCGCCGAAAGTTCCTGCGCACCTCCAGCGGCATTAAGAAGGTGCTGCTGGACCAGTCGGTCATCTCCGGCGTGGGCAATATCTACGCCGACGAGGCGCTGTGGCGTGCGCGGTTGCACTACGCGAAGCCCGCACGCACCCTCAGCGCCGCGCAAACCCGCGAACTGCTGGAGGCGGTCACGCAGGTGCTGCGCGAGTCCCTGGCGGCTGGCGGCACGAGCTTCGATGCCCTGTACGTGAACGTGCTGGGCGAGTCTGGCTACTTTGAGCGCTCGCTGAACGCCTACGGTCGTGCCGGGAAGCCCTGCCACCGTTGCGCGGAGGCGGGCCGAACCTCCCTGATGGTGCGCGAACCGTTCCAGAACCGTTCGTCCTACCGTTGCCCGCACTGCCAGCGGGCGCCGCGTTCTCGCTAGATAAAGGCTCTCGGTCGGTAAAGGCTTACGATAGGCACAAGCTCACGCTAGATATGCGAATGACGGCGTAGCTACGTTCCTCCCGTACGGGGGATGTAGCTACGCCGTCATTCGTTTAAACCTCAGTTGTATAAACCGGGGGCGGGGGAGTCAACCCGAAAGCCACCCCGACAAGAAGCAACTGATGGCTGTACCTATCGCCTGCACCTAGCGGCTGTACCTATCGCCGTAGAACAAGCCCAGACGCTCGTAGCCTTCCTCAATCGACACGGCGGGTTCCCACTGCAGAAGCTCACGGGTGCGGCGCTGATCAAACCAGTGTGCGGTCGACAGCTGCTCGGCGAGGAACTCCGTCATCGGCGGCTCATCACCGGCAGTCACGTTCTTTGGCAGACGCTCCCAGACGCGCTCAATGACCTTACCCGCCAGAGCCGCAACCTTCGCCGGAACCGAGAAACGCGGGGCGGGAACGCCCACCGCCTCACAGAAACCACCCAGTAGCTCAGCGATAGTGCGCGGCTGACCGTTTGTCACCACCAGCGCCTTGCCCGCAAAAGCGTCGAGGCGCTGATATCCGCGCACCACGGCGTCCGCGGCGTTATCAATGTAGAGCGTATCAATCAGGCCCGTACCGCCAGAGAGCAGCGGCAGACGGCCCGCGGCGGAACGCTCCAGAATACGCTCCACCAGCTGAGTATCACCCGGACCCCACATCAGGTGCGGACGCAACGCACCCACGCGCAAAACCCCGCCACCGGGCAGGGGAGTGCCGTTCGCCTCCAGGGCAAGGAGCTCAGCGGCAGCCTTCGAACGCGCATAGTTGCCGCGCGCATGCTCCGGGGACGCCACGCCGGCACCGTCACCCACAATCGCCGCACCGGCATGAGCCACCGACGGCGAAGAAATATACAGGAACGAACCCACCGAATGGTTCAGTGCCACCTGCAACAGGGTGCGGGTGCCCTCAATATTGATGCGCTCATAATCAGCCCACTCGCCACTGACCGAAACCTTCGCCGCGGCATGCACCACGCCGTTCACGCCGGTCATCGCCAAATCAACAGCCTGCGCGTTCGTAATATCGCCGCGCACCTGCTCAAAACGCGGGCGAATCGAATCGGGCAGAAGCGCCGCAATACCCGAATCGCCACGCTGAAAAACGCGCACATCATAGCCGGCACGCAGCAGCGCCAGCACGCTCTCACGACCCAGCAGACCGCTCGCGCCGGTAAAGAGGATGCGCTCGCCAATACGCGGCGCGAAGTCCGACTCCTCGACGGCGCGCAGGGAACGCGGGGCGGGGTCGGTGTAGCGTGCCGCTAGCGGCTGTGCAGGCTTGCGGAACCGAGCCGTCGGGGAGCTCACCGCATGCGAAGTTGACAGGCGGGACCCAGACGGGCGGGACGCAGACTGGCGGGGTGCGGGCTCGTGGGAAGAGGACTCACGCGAAGAATGAGGGGACATCATACTCCTTAGACTTAGGGATCCGGCAGGCGCTTACGCCCCCGCAAGGACCTTCGACGCCCACTCACCCAGGGCGGGGCGGTCAATCTTCGAATTATGGCGAATATCGGTCGGATGCTCGTGCACCACCAGCACGGCGGCAAGCTCCACGCCGGTATCCTCGGCAACCTTCTGACGCACCAGCTGGGACAGCTCGAAGGGCGCCACACCCTCCGCAATGGGGAAGCGGCCGGGCACGCGATCGAGCAGGGCGCGCTTGAACGCGGATGCGGACTGGCGCGCCTCCAGGGCGGCGGTGTTCGCGGAAGCCTCAATGACCAGCACCGGGGCGGCAGTACCGGCAGGACCCACCGCGACCAGGGCGGCGCGGCGCACCTCGGGCAGGGACTCGGCGGACTGCTCAGCCGCAACCGGGGTCAGCACGCCCTGCGAGGTCAGCAGTACGTGGGCGAGGCGACCCTCAACCCACAGGCGACCCGAAGCGTCCAGATGACCGACATCACCGGTGTGATGCCAACCCGGAGTGCTAATGGACTGCTCCTCGGTCACCCACAGGGTGTCGTAGCGGTCCTTCACGTGGGGTGCCGAGACCAGAATCTCACCGGTCACACCCGGCTCATGGGTCAGCTCATCCGCCACTGAACCGTCCTGCAACAGCGGGGCAATGGCCACCGCCGCACCGTACACCGCAAAACCAACGCACACGCCGTCACGGGCGAACGGGTCGAGCACCTCACCGGCGGCGTTCGGGGTGCCCTCAGCAATCGCCTGGCGAATCATCTCGAAAGATACATCGGTCACCGGCAGACCCTCGGTCATGCCGTACGGGGTGTGCAGGGAGGCGTTCGGCACCAGGGCGGAGAGCGCCTCCAGCAGCGGCACGGGAATCGGCGCGCCAGCACTCAGCACGGTCTGAACCTTAGCCAACGCCGCACGCTGCTCAGCGTTCAGCTCATCGGCGGTCGCCACCACATTTACCAGGGCGGCGGGGGATGCAAACACGACCGACGCATCAATAGCCGCCGCAGCCGATGCCAAAGCAGAAGCCGTCAGGGTCTTCGGGCGGGTCACATCCATCGTCGGGGTCACGCTGGTAGCACCCAGCGCCGGGCCCAACAGCGCAAACGGCGCGAAGCCAGCCACCAGGCCGCTACCGGGTGCAAAACCGTACGTATTCGCAATGGCGTCGCGCATACCCGCCAGCTGACGCTGCGTGTACACCACACCCTTAGCCGGGCCGGTCGAACCGGAGGTGTACAGCACCGCCGCATCAGCATCCGGCACGGGGGAGGGGAACTCCACCACGGTCGGGGTGGGCACCGGCGCACCCGGAGTACCGTCAGCGGAGGGCGCGGTAAACACCGAACCGGCAACGCCCAACAGCTTCTCCTGCACCGAACCCAGCGGCTCCACAGAAATACGCACACCCGGCCACAGCAGGGTACGGGCGGCACTGAGCGCGGCGGGAATACCCACCAGGAAGCTCGGGTTAGCGCCCTTCAACGCGCGAGTCAGACCCGGAATACCCAGACCGGTATCAGCCACCACAATGACAGCGCCCAGCTTCATGCAGGCGTAAATCAGGGTGGTCAGGCGGGCACCCGGAGGTACCATCAGGTTCACGCGGTCGCCCGGACGCACACCCAGGGCGTGTAGGCGGGTTGCGGCGGCGTTGACCTGCTGGTTCAGCTCAGCCCAGGTCAGGGTCACAGAAACGGAGGTGCCGTCGCCCTTGGGGTCCATGTCCACCACGGCGGTGGAGGCGTCATTGGCGCGTTCGGTGAGGGCTGCGAGCATGGGGCGGAACGCCGCGGGAACAGCGCCCTCAGCGGTAGCGCCCTCGCCGGTAGTCAGACTGTGGCGGCGCGCGCGGGCGGCACGATGCTCCGCCTCAACGTTGTGCGGGGGCACCAGAGCGCCATCCTCCCTTGTGCCGAAGGTCTGCGCAAGCCACGAAATCATGGGGGAGGCAATATCGTAATCCTCGATGACCAGGTGCGACGCCTTCTCGTAGCGGTGCACCTTCGCCTGCGGCATGCGCTCCATCAGGTCGAACAGGTAGCGGCGCTGGAACACCGGGTCCTTCGTACCCCACTGGAAGAACGCGGGCACATCCAGACCGCGAATCTGCTCGGCAATACGCTGCATGGGCGCATAGGAGGGAACGTCGGCGCCGGTCGGAATATCGCCCACAAAATTACGCACACCCTCACGCCACGCCGAATGAGCGTACGGCGCACGGTACGTACGGTAAATCGCCTCGTTCAGAGGGCTCGGGTACAGGCGCTTGGGCTGCTGACCCACCGGCTGCGGCAGGGCACCATCAAGCGCCCCGGCACCGGCAGAACCCGGCGCGGGCAGGCGACCCTCATTCTGAGCCAAACCCAAGGTCACATCAATAAATGCGGTCGAATCGTGAGTACCCCACTCGTGCACACCCAACGCCAGGCGCAGGGCGGCAGGGATATTCTCAATGCCGTCATGGTAGACCGCGGTGTTCGTCAGCATCACGCCCGAAAGAATCTCACGATGCTCCAGCGCCCAACCGAAGGACACCAGGCCACCCCAGTCGTGAGCGAGGGTCACGACCGGCTTGTCGGTCTCATCCAGACCGAGCGCCTTCGTGAAATCACCCAGGTCAGCGATACGGTCCTCCAGGCTGCGGCGCTCACCCTCCAAATCCAGGTGAGTGCGCTCCGAATAGCCCATATCAATCTGATCAACCGCAACCACACGCCACGGGGCGCGCTCATTCACGCCCGCATCCAGCACGGTACGCCACAGGTACGACCAGGTCGGGTTACCGTGCACGCACAGAATCGTGCCAATCGGCTCCAAACCCTGCTCGACCAGCACCGGAAGGTTATCCAGGTAGTGCCAACGGCGCGCGCCAGCCTGCTGCGCCCGCTGCTCAATGGGGGCGGAGGTGGGCACCTCCAGAAGGTGGGAGTAGCGCGGGTTCACGCCCGCCCATTCCTCCGGGTTATACGGGGGCTGAGCCTTAGGGAAGTTCAAATGGCGCATGCTGGGGGAATCCTTCCGGATCGAATCGGTGAATGTCTACCGCAAAAGCTAACGGGTTACCGGCTAAAGGTTGCTGGCTAACGGGTTACCACTGAATCTCAAGCAGGGCAGTGTTCAGGCCAGAACCCACACCCATGCACAGAATACGGTCGCCCTCCTTGTAGGTCGGCGCGCACTCGGCGAGAGTCATCGGCAGAGCCGCCGCAGCCACATTGCCCCACTTCGGGAAGGTCATGGGGATGCGCTCACGCTCAATACCGACCGCCTCAATAATGGCGTTTGTGTGGGCGTTAGAAATCTGATGGGTCACGTAGGAGGTCATATCGTTCCACTCCCAGCCGTCCTGATGCGCCTGCTCCCACGCCTGCGCCACCAGCTCCAGGCCGTGCTTGAGCAGGCCCTCGGCGTCAGTGTTCATGCCCTGATCCGCCTCGCCACCGATGCACAGGTTGCGGTGCTCAGTGCCCGCGCGGGACACCGAACCGACGATGCGGTGGCCTTCCGGGTGGCGGTCAGCGCGACCAATCACAGCCGCTGCCGCACCCGAACCGAGGGTCAGGGTCGCGAACTGAGCCAGCACATCCTCGCGGGTCGAATCGGGGTTGTTCAGGATGCGCACCGCGGTACGGTGCCACGGGGAGGGGTCCTCGCCAGCGACAATCAGGGCGTAGTCGATAGCGCCCGCATCAATCATGGTGGAGGCGACAGTCATCGCGTTCACAAAGCCCAGGCAGGCGTTCGTAATATCGAAGTTCAGGGCGTGACGCGGCAGGTCCAGACGGTCGTGCACACCCACCGAAACGGCGGGCTCAAAGTTATCGCGAGTCACCGAAGCGTTAATCAGCAGGCCAATCTGGGAGCGGTCAATACCCGCCTGCTCGATAGCCTTCTCGGCTGCGGCAACAACGCCGTCCTCGAAGGTCTGGCCCTCAGCCCAACCGCGGCGAGTGCTAATACCGGCAAGACGCTCCAGCAGGCCCTTCGGCATGCGCAGACGCTTGTAGGTTTGGGCCAGCTGCTCATCGAAGTAGTCGCTCGTGACGACCTCCGGAGGCAGCTCATGGGTAATAGACAGCAGAGCTGCGTTAGCGTGGCGAATGTCAGAGTTTGTGCCGACCTTATCGGCGGATGCATTCATCAATGGTGTGGCCCTTGTAAATAGAAGTCAGTGGGATACAAAGACGGCGGGGATGCGCACAGCGGCCCCGCAGAATTCGTGATGCTCATTCCAATCTACCGCACCGACCGGGCGAACCCGTATCCGTAGACCCAATATGAACGCGCCCGTTCACCCCGCGCGTAAGATGATGCAGAATGAGGAACTTTGAACCCCCTTCACCCCGTGCACGTTCACGCCGCCCGCCCGCCGCACCGCGTACACTAGAGGGATGCCGCCACGCACCACAGAACGTGCCCGGCACACACCAGTTCTTCTGCAGAAAGGCCCCTTGTGCACCTGATGTCGCTGACCCTGCGCGGGTTCAAGTCTTTCGCCTCCGCAACCACTTTTGAGTTCACCCCCGGCATTAACGCGGTGGTCGGCCCCAACGGCTCCGGCAAGTCCAACGTGCTGGATGCGCTCGCCTGGGTCATGGGTAAGCAGGGCGCTAAGAGCCTGCGCGGCGGCAGCATGAAGGACGTTATCTTCGCGGGCTCCGGTGAGGCTGGTTCGGGCGACGGCGCCCAGCGTGCACCCCTGGGCCGCGCCAAAGTCACCCTGACTTTCGATAATTCTGATGGCACCCTCAGCATTCCCGCTGATCGGGTGCAGATTTCGCGCACCATGTTCCGCTCCGGCGGCAGCGAGTACGAGATTAACGGCTCCCCGGCGCGCCTTGCCGACATTCAGGACCTGCTCTCGGAGGCGGGTCTGGGTCAGCAGATGCACGTGCTCGTCGGCCAGGGTCAGCTGGATGCGGTCCTGCACGCCACCGCGCAGCAGCGCCGCGACATGATCGAGCAGGCGGCGGGCGTGGTCAAGTACCGCCGCCGCCAGGAGAAGACCAGCCGCAAGCTGGAGTCTGTGGCATCGAACGTTACCCGCCTGAGCGACCTGGTTGCCGAGCTGGATTCGCAGTTGCAGCCGCTGAGCGAGCAGGCAGAATCCGCCGCGACCGCGCGCCAGCTGCAGGCGCGCATCCGCCAGCTGGAGGCGGTGCTTTTGACCCGTCAGCTGGGTATTCTGCAGGCTGAGCAGACGCAGGCTCTCGCCTCCGAGGCGGAAGGTACCCGCCGCGCCGAAGCCCTGAAAGAACAGCTGGAGGCGGCGCGTGCCGCATCCGCGAAGCATCAGCAGGAGCAGAACCGCCTGAACGCCGAGGTCACCGCCTGTCAGAAGGCCGTGTCGACCCTGCGCGAGTCCGCCGCGCGCGTGCGCACCGTGCAGTCCATCGCCGCCGAGCGCGTGCGCACCTACCGCGTGGAACTGACCGAGGCAACCGCCGCCGCCCGCGCCGGATACGAACGCGCCCTGGAACTGCTGGAGGAGCGCCGCGAAGAGGCAGAGCGCGCGGTGGAAAGCTACGCCAGCTTTGAGGAACGCTACGATGCGGCGCTGAAGAACGTTGAGAAGGCAGCGTCCGAGGTGGCGCAGACTGAGCGCGCCTCGGGTGAGGCGGCGCAGTCTCGTGCCCGCGCGCAGGCTCAGCTGGATGCCGCCCGCGCCGCTGTGGTGGAGGCGACCCGCGCCTACGCGGCGGCGGCTGAGCGTGCCGCAACCCTGCGTGAGGCGCTGGGTCAGAGCCTGGGCGAAGCACCCGCCGAACTGGACACTGAATCTGCAGAGGCGGTGTTCGACCCCGAGACCGGCGAGCTCATGGATTCTTCGAGCGAGGGCACGAGCCTGCTGCGCGTGCTGGATGCCGTGCAGATTGACCCCGAGTATGCGCGTGCGGCTTCTGCGGCGCTGACCTCGCTGGCGACCGCGGCGTTGAGCGCGCCGGTTGAGGGCGCCGAGGTGTCGCAGCTGCGCGGTGATAAGGGGGACGAAAGCAGCGAATCTGCCGCGACGGAACTTTTAACAGAACTGCCCGAAACCACCCTGCCCGAATCCTGCGCCACCGAGCTGCACGAGCTGGGTATCCGTCCCGCAACCGAGATGATTGAACCGCTCAACGAGGACGCTGCCGCGCTCGCCGGCATCGACGAGCACGCCTTGGCACGCGTCACCGCGGCGCTGGGTGAGCGCCTGGCGGGTGTGCTGTTCGCGCCGGATGCCGCCTCCGCAGAGCAAGCCCTGCACCTGCTCGCAGAGAATACCCTCGCAGGTCAGCGCACTATCTGGCGTATTTTTGACCCCGCAGGCACCGAGCACACCCGCTACAGCCTGCTCTACCCGGCTGAGGGTGCCAGCCCCCTGGAACTTGCCGCTGCATACCGCGCCGCCTCCCAGGTCGTGACCCGCACCCGCGCCGAACTGGATGAAGCCGAACAGACCGTTCAGCAGGCTCAGACCGCGGCAGAATCGGCGGTCGAAGCAGAACGTGAGGCAGCGAAGGCGGCGGGCGTGGCGAGCGCCGAGCATGCCCGCGCCCGTGCCCAGGCGGAGTCCCTGGAAGCCTCCGCACAGAACATTCAGAACGAGCGTGCCCGACTGAACGAGCGCCTCACCGCCGCGGAGGAATCCGTAGCCGAAGCGCGCACCGCCTACGAATCGGCGCGCACCCGCGAGGATTCCTACCTGGCGGGCACGGGGGAGCAGGCTCCCGCAGCAAAGATTGAGCACCGCGCCCAGCGTCTGGGTGAGGTGCTTGCCGAGCAGGTGGGCGAGCGTGAGCAGCAGCTGCACGAGCTGAGCGGCGCCCTGAAGAACGCCCAGGAGGGTCTGACCAGCACGAACGAGGAGGCGCAGGATTTGCAGGCAGCGCACGCGGCGGCGCTGACCCTGCTGGCGCGCACCCAGACGGAGGCGGCACGTGTGCAGGAGCGCGTGCAGGCGCTGGCTGAGCGTGCCCGCCTGATGACCGGTTTGACCCTGGAGCAGCTGGAGGAGGAGTACTCCGAGCAGCTGCCGGTTGATGTGCCCGCTGAGGAGGCTTCCGAAAACGTAGCCTCCGAAAACGCCGCTTCCGAAAATACTGCTACCGAAACGGCATCAGAGACTACCGAAGCTTCCACCGAGAGCGTGCGCGCTCGCCTCAAGGCAACCCGCGCCGAACTGGAGGCGCTGGGCGCCATTAACCCCCTGGCGCTGGAGGAGTACGAGGCGCTGTCCGAACGCCACGCCTACCTGAACCAGCAGATTGAGGATTTGAAGGCGACCCGCCGCGACCTGAACACGGTCATGGACGAGGTCAGCAGCCACATTGCGGAGGTGTTCACCGCCGCGATGGAGGACATTAACACCCACTACCGCCGCATCTTTGAGACCCTGTTCCCGGGAGGCGAGGGCCACCTGGAGCTGGACGATCCGTCCGATCCGCTGAATTCGGGTGTGGAGATTCACGCGCGCCCGGCAGGTAAGAAGGTTAAGCGCCTGTCGTTGCTATCTGGCGGTGAGCGTTCGCTTGCTTCGCTGGCGCTGTTGATTGCGATTTATATGTCTCGCCCGTCGCCGTTCTACGCCCTGGATGAGGTTGAGGCGGCGCTGGATGACCGCAACCTCTCGCGCCTGCTGCAGGTGATTGGTGAGTTGGGGGAGCGTTCGCAGCTGATTGTGGTGACGCATCAGAAGCGCACGATGCAGATTGCGGAGACCCTGTACGGGGTGTCGATGCGCGGTGGTGTGTCGACGGTGCTTTCTCAGCAGATGGAGGAGTTGCGCGAGCTGCTGTAGCCCGCCGCGCTTGCCAGACCCTGCCCGACCCGGCCAGACCCAGCCGAGCGCCCCTGCCTCGCCGCTTCTTCCCAGCGTTTAAACCTTCCCATGCGAGCCGCCCATACCCGCGAGCACACCCACCCCGGCGAACGTCACATGTCCTAGGAATGGTCATGTGCACTCCGGGGTACAGGTCACCGCCTGCACCCGGGTACTATAGGGGGATATGTGCGAACACCGTCCACCTATTCACGGTTGGCGTGGTGTTTCGCTGTGATCAGGCCTGATGCCCCGCCCTACCCGCGGCGCGCATCCGGCGGCAACCATCCAGGGAAGGAATAGTGATGAGCGAGAACCTGGCAGATGCTTTCCTCAACGGCGAGTCGTTGAAGAATGCCCCCGGCCCCTATTTTGGTGAGTACGGCGGGCGGTGGATGCCCGAGTCGCTGATTGCCGCCATGGATGAGCTGGAGGCAACCTTTAACGAGGCGAAGAACGACCCCGAGTTCATTGCTGAGTTCCAGCGTCTTTCTGCTGAGTATTCGAACCGTCCGTCGCTACTGACTGAGGTTCCGAAGTTCTCTGAGCATGCTGGTGCGCGTGTGTTCCTCAAGCGTGAGGACCTGAACCACACGGGTAGCCACAAGATTAATAACGTGATTGGTCAGGCTCTGCTGGCTAAGCGTATGGGTAAGACCCGTCTGATTGCTGAGACCGGTGCGGGTCAGCACGGTGTTGCGACTGCGACTGCGGCTGCGCTCTTCGGTATGGAGTGCGTGGTCTACATGGGTGAGGAAGACACTGAGCGTCAGTCGCTGAACGTGGCTCGTATGCAGCTGCTGGGCGCGAAGGTGATTGCGGTTCAGAACGGTTCCCGCACCCTCAAGGACGCCATTAATGAGGCGCTGCGCGACTGGGTTGCGAACGTTGAGAACACCCACTACCTGCTGGGTACCGCGGCGGGTGCGCACCCGTTCCCGGCGATGGTGCGTTTCTTCCACGACGCTATTGGTTCGGAGGCGCGCGAGCAGATTCTGGCTGAGACCGGCCGCCTGCCCGATGGTATTGCTGCCTGCGTGGGTGGCGGTTCGAACGCGATTGGTCTGTTCCACGCGTTCTTGGATGATTCTTCGGTCGAGATTTACGGTTTCGAGGCTGGCGGCGACGGCGTGGAGACCGGCCGTCACGCGGCGACCATTACTCTGGGCCGCCCGGGCATGCTGCACGGCGCGATGACCTACCTGATGCAGGATGAGGACGGCCAGACCATTGAGTCCCATTCGATTTCTGCTGGTCTGGATTACCCGGGCGTGGGTCCTGAGCACTCCTACCTGTCCGATATTGGTCGCGTGACCTACGAGCCGGTGACTGACACCGAGGCGATGGACGCTCTGCGTCTGCTCTGCCGCACCGAGGGTATTATCCCGGCGATTGAGTCCTCGCACGCTCTGGCGGGCGCGTTGCGCGTGTGCCAGCGTTGGGTTGCTGAGGATCCGGAGGCGGCACGCGAGAAGACGATGATTGTCTGCCTGTCCGGTCGTGGCGATAAAGACATGGAGACCGCGCTGAAGTGGTTCGGCCTGGGTAAGGCGATTCCGTCCTCGACCCTGATGACCGGTAATAAGGAAGCTGCCGCATCCGCTACACAGAACGCACAGGCTGAAAGTGAGGCTAAGTAATGAGCTACCAGGACGCTATTTCTCAGTCGGCACCTTTTACGGTGCTGGATGGTTCTTTCCCCGCTCCGAATGCGCAGTCGCCTCTGGCGGCTCGTTTGGCTGAGTGCGAGAAGCAGGGCCGTGCGGCGCTGATTGGCTACCTGCCGGTGGGCTTCCCGACCCTGGACGAGTCGATTGACGCGGCGATTGCTCTGGGCAATAACGGCGCGGACATTATTGAGCTGGGCGTGCCTTATTCTGATCCGGTCATGGATGGCCCGGTGATTCAGAAGGCTACCGGCGTGGCGCTGGAGAACGGTTTCAAGCTTCCTCAGCTGTTTGAGGCGGTCCGCCGCATTACCGAGGCTACCGACGCGGTGGTTGTTGTGATGACCTACTGGAACCCGGTTCTGGCGTACGGTGTGAAGAATTTTGCGGGTGATTTGGCGGCTGCCGGCGGCGCGGGCATGATTACCCCGGACCTGGTGCCTGATGAGGCGTCGTCGTGGTTTGAAGCTTCTGATGAGTACGGTCTGGACCGTATTTTCTTGGCTGCTCTGTCTTCTTCGCCGGAGCGTCTGGCGACTATTGCGAAGGCGTCGAGCGGCTTCGTGTACGCCGTGTCGGTGATGGGCGTGACCGGTGCCCGCACCTCCGTGTCGGAGGCGGCTCGCACCCTGGTTGCGGACATTAAGGCTGCCGGTGCGCCTCGTGCGTGCGTGGGTCTGGGCGTTTCGACTCGTGCCCACGTTGAGGAGATTGGCGAGTATGCGGACGGCGTGATTGTCGGTACTGCGCTAGTGAAGGCTTTGGCTTCTGGCGGTGTTGAGGCGGTGGCTAAGCTGACCCGTGAGCTGGCGGGGCGTGAAGGCTAATGTCTGATGTGCTGTCGCTGGCGAGCGTGCCGGTAGCTAACGTGCTGGCTTCGATTCCCTCTCCGAGCGTTTCGTACCTGCAGCTGGGCCCGTTCCGTGTGCATTTCTATGCCCTGTGTATTCTTGCGGGTATGGCGGTGTGCTTGTGGCTGGGTTCTCGCCGTTGGAAGGCGGCGGGTGGTACCCCTGAGCGCGTTTTTGACGTGGCGATGTGGGCTATTCCGGCGGGTATTATTGGTGCCCGCGCCTACCATGTGCTGATTACTGACCCGGGTAGCTATTTCGGTCCGAATGTTGCTGATCCGTGGGCTTTCCTGAAGATTTGGGAGGGCGGCATCGGCATTATGGGTGCCGTGTCGGTTGGTGCGTTGGGCGCCTGGTATGGTTGCCGCCGCTATGGCATGAATTTCCCTGCTTTTGCGGATGCGGTAGCGCCGGGTATTCTGCTGGCTCAGGCGTTTGGCCGCTGGGGTAACTGGTTCAACCAGGAGCTGTTCGGCAAGCCGACGACTCTGCCGTGGGGCTTGGAGATTAGCGCGTCGAGCGGTAATTTCCCGTCGCAGTATCCGGCGGGTACGCTGTTCCATCCGACGTTCCTGTACGAGTCGCTGTGGAACCTGCTGGGTGTGGCGTTGCTGCTGTGGCTGGGCCGTAAGGGCGTGCTGAAGCTGGGTCAGACCCTGTGGCTGTACGTGTTCTACTACGGTGTGGGTCGCCTCTTCATTGAGATGTTCTTGCGTATTGATACCTCGGAGATGCTCTGGGGCGTTCGTATTCACGTGTGGACTGCTCTGCTGCTGGTTCTGCTGGGTGCTGCTGGTTTTGTGGTGGCTGGTCGTCGTGCTGCGGCGAAGGCTGCTGCGGGTATTGAGCCGGCTCCGGCGGAGTTCGCTCCGAAGCCTGCCGCAGATGAGTCTGTAGAGGGCGCTGAGGAGAAGGCATCCGAGAAGGCATCCGAGAAGGCATCTGAGAAGGCAGAGCCCGCCGAGGATTCTGACTCTTCTGAGTCTTCGACGAAGGGCTCCTAGCTGACAAAGGGCTCCTAGCTTTCATCTTCTAGCTCCATCTAAATTTCATAGAAAAACCGCCGGATGGGGGAGCGCCCCTGTCCGGCGGTTTTTTGTGCCCGCTATTTGTGCTTGCTGTCTGTTTCTTGCTGGTGGATGTTCTCATGGTGGCATGTGCCGGGACCCTGCGTGGATTTGGGCTGTTGAGAAGGCATAATAGAGGTATTGCGTGTGGCGGGCACCCACGTAAGGAGTATGAGGCTCCGTGTAAGGAGTATGAGGCTCTTCGAACGCCCGTCGCGTCTGCGTTTAGAAACACCCACTCAACGTACAGGATTTTTATCGTGAGCTCTTCTGCCGGCGATTCTTCGCGCCCCATTTCTCCTTCTTCTCGTCCGGGTCTGACCCGTCGTCGTCTGGTGGCTGGTGCGGCGTGGGCTGCCCCGGTTGTTGTGGCGTCATCGGTGATTCCGGCGTATGCGGCGTCTGATGAGGAAGGCGAGTGCACCGGACCTTACGAGGATTCGACGATGATCACTGCCGGTGACGGCGTGAAGAAGGTAGCCGTGCTGACGGTTCCTGCGGGCGCTAAGCGTATGCGTTTTACCGCTGTGGGCGGTGCCGGTGGCACGAACTACACTGTGGCTGATGCCGGTTCCGGTGCCATGGTGGAGGGTTCTATGGCTGT
Source organism: Rothia sp. HMSC075F09 (assembly GCF_001810515.1). Lineage (NCBI taxonomy): Bacteria > Bacillati > Actinomycetota > Actinomycetes > Micrococcales > Micrococcaceae > Rothia > Rothia sp. HMSC075F09. The sequence continues at coordinate 334,646 of NZ_KV801780.1, read as the reverse complement.
GCGCGGCGGCCAGACTATTACTCTGACGGCCGGTTCGGGCGGTATTGGTAATGGTGAGCTGAAGCCCGCTGAGGGCGGCGACGGCTACGGTGTGGGTGGCTCCTCGAAGGCTTCTTCGCCGGTTCCCGCAAACGTTGTTTCTGCGATTAATGATTTGACCCGCATTTCTGGCGGTGTGACCGGTCGCGGCGGCATGAGCGCTGTGCTGTATTCGGCGTCCGGCGGTGGTTCCTCCGCTATTGAGGTGGATGGTGTGCCCATGATTGTTGCCGGTGGCGGCGGCGGTGCCGGTGTGCTGGCGTCGTATGCGACGGTTCTGCCGAATCCCGCGAATGCGGGTGCTGTGCGCCCGACCGCGCACTATTCGCTCGATAGCTCCGGTGGCGAGCACCAGTTCAGCACCGGTGGTGGCGCTGGTTCAGGTGACGGCGACGGTTCGCCCGGTTTTGTTGGTTTCACCTCGTACGAGGCGCAGTCTGATCCGATTCTGACGGTGAACCCGGGTTCGGGTGCCGCCGGTGGTGTGGGCGGTGCCGGCGGTGAGAAGCTGAACCCGCCGGCTGTTGATGGTTCGGTGATTGGTTTTTCGAGCACCTCCACCCAGAAGCTGGTGAGCACTGCGACTGCCGGTGCGGCGGGTGCGAGCGGTTTCCGTGCGAAGGGCGCCGATGGTGTGGCGAGCTATTCGTACCAGTGGGATCAGACTCCGGAGGGTGCCGATAACCGCCCGTCGAACGCTGGCGAGCTGTTTAACGGCTACCAGTCTGTGGTTTCTGGAGGCGGTGGCGCCGGTTATGGCGGCGGCGGTTCCGGCGCTGCGTTGAGCGTTTCGGCTCGTGTGGTGTCGCAGAAGTGGAATAACGATTCGGCTCGTGCCCGCTATGCGGTGGGTTCGGTGCAGCTGGCTGGCGGTGGCGCTGGCGGCGGTACGTTCATGGATTCTACGGTGCGCATCATGGATCTGGGTTGGGCGTTGAATGCTCCGAATGGTCCGGGTGAGCGCGGTGCTGGTTATATTGAGGTTGCTTTCTGCTTCTAGGCAGCTAAGTCTCATCGGCTAAGAGTTCCTGTGAGCCTGTAGGAATCGTATAGGTGCAGATTGAACCCTTTCTTTAGGGTGGTATGCGCCTCAAACTTAATATTTAAATTTTTTCTGAGTGCCTCCCAAGCCGCTTGTTTGGGAGGCATTCTCATCTTCTGTGTTGTTTCGTCATAGCGTCATATCAACCTTTGGCGGTTTAGCGCATTGGTCGGAATGGACCTTATCGAAAGCTCATCCTTGCTCGTGAGAACGCCTCTATCTAACCTCTCTGTCATATTCGGGGGTAAACCTTTAGACTGGCAGCTCATCATTGTACTGTGGAAATGTAAAGAATATGCGCGCCCACCCCGCTAGGTTGCAAAGCGCAGATTGCAGATTGCAGCTTGCAGCTTGCGGCTTGAGTGCGGCTACCAATGACAAAGGAGTTTAGATCATGTGCAAGGAAACCATGAAGGCTGTTGTTGTCCCTGAGAAGGTTGACGGTTCGGTTGTTGTCCGTGAGGTCCCCGTTCCGGAGGTTGGTCACGGCCAGGCGCTCGTGAAGATTGAGTACTCGGGCGTGTGCCACACTGACCTGCACGTGGCTGCCGGTGATTTCGGTGAGCTTCCGGGCCGTATTCTGGGCCACGAGGGCGTTGGTCGTGTCGTCAAGGTCGGCGAGGGTGTTGAGTCCCTGAAGGAAGGCGACCGCGTGTCGGTGGCTTGGTTCTTTGAGGGCTGCGGCCACTGCGAGTACTGCACCTCGGGTCGTGAGACCCTGTGCCGTTCGGTCAAGAACGCCGGCTACACCGTCGACGGCGCCATGAGCGAGTACACCCTGGTGCCCGCTGATTATGCTGTGAAGGTTCCCGAGGGCCTTGACCCGGCGCAGGCTAGCTCCATTACCTGCGCTGGTGTGACCACCTACAAGGCAACCAAGGAGTCGCTGGTTCGCCCGGGTCAGTGGCTGGTCGCTTACGGCGCTGGCGGTCTGGGCAACCTGGCTGTTCAGTACGCTAAGAAGGTTTTCGGTGCCAAGGTTATCGCTGTTGATATCAACGACGACAAGCTGGCTCTGGCTCGTAAGGTCGGTGCTGATCACGTCATCAACGGCCGTGAGGTTGAGGACGTTCCGGCTCGTATTCGCGAGCTGACCGGCGGCGGCGCTCACGCTGCTGTGGTGACCGCTGTGTCGAAGGTTGCGTTCAACCAGGCTATCGAGTCGGTTCGTGCGGGCGGTTCCGTGGTGGCTGTTGGTCTGCCTTCGGAGATGATGGAGCTGTCCATTGTGAAGATCGTTCTGGACGGTATCCGCGTGGTGGGTTCCCTGGTGGGCACCCGTCAGGATTTGGCGGAGGCGTTCCAGTTCGGTGCTGACGGCCTCGTGGTTCCGGTGGTTCAGTTGCGTGAGGTTGACGAGGCACCGGCTGTCTTCGAGGAAATGACTGCTGGTAAGATTACCGGCCGTATGGTTCTGGACTTCGCTAGCCTCTAAGCTGGCGGATGGTTCGAGGCGCCCGGTAGGGCTTCAAGGTCTCACTCGACTGGGGTCTTGCCGGTAGTTTCGATGGTTATAGCGCCTAGGGCGCATCCCGTGTGGCGGGGGAGTATGGGTACTCTTTCTGCTGTGCATACGACGCGGGGTGCGCCTTAGTGTTTTAACTAGTGTTTTTTAACTAGATGTTTTAGTGCCGGGTTTTTGAGAGCCGTTATCGTATGGAGCCGAAAATCTCTGTGAGTACTAGGCACCTAAACGTAATATACGCAGGAATTTATTTTTGAAATATTCGGGGAATATCTCAAAATTCTCACTAAATTAGTTCAATAGAGTATCTTGTTTGACATCTATAGGCCTCAAAATGCATACTTGTATTGTAAACATTCAACCACTGGTTGAGGCGTAATATTTGCCGAAGAGATAGGTTTCGCGTGCGCCTACACCTACCCTAGATGTAACGGGATATGACGTGTGAAGGTTTCGGCCCTCCTAGATATCGATTCCTTCTCCCGGAACGCCATACCCGGGTGAATTTCAGCATCTTCGTACCGTGCCGTTATTCACCGTTGAGTCCTTAATTCCGGCCAGGCGCCCCTTTAGACACCTTCGGATTGAGGTCTCACCAACGATTAGTGTGGGCCCCACGGACATAGTCAATGGGGACTATGTCCGCCACACTAATCCGGGGCTTTTAGGACATTGCATGACTTCGAGGCGGCACGCCCGCCACGCCATAAATTTACCTGCCGGCACGGGTAACATAGCCGGGTTCTCTACTCACTCGGTAACCCACCCGCTGCAGAACGCATCTTGATTTTTGTGTTGTTCAGAAGATGCTTCCTGTAGCAAAAGAACGAGGGGCACCTCTGCCAGGTGCCCCTCGTTTTTATATGCACGTTGTAGTGTTTATTAGCTGCCGTGCTGTTGAGTAGATTCCACGCTGTTTAGTAGATTCCACGCTGCGCGGTCCAGCGGATCGTGCCGCGCTCAAAGTCCATGTAGTACACGCCGTTCACGTAGGATTCGTCGCCGCGTGCCGCACCGTAGCGGGCGCTATTCTTCTCCCAATGCTTGAAAATCGCGCCGTTACCGTTGGTTTCGTACGCACCGTACGCATCCGACCAGAGCAGTACCTTACCCGAGGCGAACTGAATCTGAGCACCCGTGGAGGTGACAGTCTCGTCGGTCACCGGTGCACCCCAGGCGCCGCGGTGCTGCAGGAAGCGGTGGTAGAACGCGCCGCCGGTGTGCATGCGGTGGGTGCCGGTCTGCGCGGACCACACGTAGGTGGTGCTGCCGGTGAACTCCTGCTTGATGAGGCCGTTGCCCAGGTTCTGCTCATCGGTGGTGGGCACACCCCTCATGCCAGCTGCACGCCAGGTCGCGTAGATGGAGCCGCGCTCGTTGATAATGTGGGTGCCGTAGGCGTTGGACCAGTAGGCGCCCTCACCGTTGGCGAAGGATACCGCGATGGTGTCGGAGCGGGTTTCCTCGTTGGTGGTCAGACCGCGGAATCGCGCAATATCAGAGCGGAACTTCTGGTCCAGGCCGCCGTTGGTGACCAGCCAGTGCGAGCCGTGGGAGTTCGTCCAGTAGATGGTCTTGCCGTTGGTGAACTTCTGCGCGTACACGCCGTTGGTCAGGGTGTACTCGGTGCCAATCGGGTTGCCGTAGAAGGAACGATTCTTATTCCAGAAGTTACCGATGCCGGTGCGAATATCAATGGAACCGGTCGCGGTGGTCACCACGTTCGAATCCTGTACCGCGCGGTCTTCTGCCGAACGGTCTTCCGCTGCGCGATCCTGGCCGTTCGACCAGTTGCGGTGCACCGCGTTGGGGTTCTTTGCCAGAACCTTCAGATCGTTCACGGTGCCGGGGAAGAAGTTCGAGTCACCCACGAACGGGCCCGAGTCAGTGAACTGCCAAATGTCGTAGCCGCTCCAACCCGCCGGAATCGCACCGACCACGGTCGAGTAGCTTGCCAGGTGTAGCGGCAGAGCGCCGAACTGCGGCGAACCCACGCAGTGCGACCACCAGGAGGTTGCGGTGTACACCATCGGGGCGCGACCGGTCAGTGAACGGTAGGTGTCCACAAAGTCGCGGGTCCAGGCGGTCAGCTGCGCCGGGGTCATGTTGTAGCAGGTGTTGCCGTAGGCGGGGTAGGGATTGAACTCGATGTCCAGCAGACCGGGCAGGGTCTTGCCGTCGGCAGTCCACGCGCCACCATTCTGCACGAAGTAGCGTGCCTGATCGGCACCCGAGGAGGTGCGGGGGTTCGCGAAGTGGTAGGCGCCGCGCACCATGCCTGACTCGGCGGAGCCGTTGTACTGCTGACCGAAGTAGGGGTTGGTGTAGTAGCCGCCCTCGGTCGCCTTCACGTAGGCGAAGCGGGAACCTGCGGCGTAGGCGCTCGCCCAGTCCACGTTCTGCTGGTGCGAGGAGACGTCCATACCGAGGGTGCCGCCGGAGGGGGTCCATGCGGAGCGGCCCTGTGCCAGCGCTTGACCGGGTACCAGTGCCTGACCGGCTGCCGGAGCTCGACCAGCTCCCAGACCCTGCGCGGAGCTCTGGGTCGCGGAAATACCGCTCAGAGTTGCGGTAGAAGCGGGGGAGATGGCACCGGTGCGTGCATTGGCGGTGCCCAGGCGTTCGCGCTCGCCCGCACCCATGGCGGGGTTGGAGCGTTCGACCAGGGACGCATCCGGGGCGGGAGCGTAGCTGAGCTCCTCGTAGGATGCGCCGAGGTTGACCTCTGCGGCTGCGCTTGCGCTGGGGGCGGCAAATGCGGCGGGAACGGAGGTGAGGGATGCGGCGACGAGGGAGAGTGCACCTGCGGACGCCATGATGGAGCGGGCTGCCGCAGAGCGCGCGGCAGTCTGGAGTTTCTTCATAGGTTTTTGCCTGTGTTTGAGAGGTGGATGTGTCGATGTGGCCCTGTGTGGGGGCTTCTGGCACGAGTGAATAGTGGGGCAGTTGGGTGAGGTTTATGTGTCAATTGTTGCCGCGTCAAGCGACCGGCACAGCTATCAGCCTACGGTACCTGCACCGCTGTGCGCAATGATTTGGGGTGTCATCCTGGCGGCATAATTTCCACGGAGTGCACAGTAAATCGGCGTCTTTGGGGGACCTGTTTTGTTTTGTGGCTTGTCGGTGCATTTATGGGCTCAGTTTTTTGTGAAAAATTTTAGGTGCGCGACACGCCGGAGCGTTGTGAATTTCATTCTGTGGACTGCTCTGTCGGAGGGGACGCTGCAGGGGCTTTGGCTTGCGGGCATAAGGAAAGGGGTGGGCCGCACACACAAAGACCCACCCCTCATGTTCCGGGTACTGTATCTGGCGCGGCCTCGCACCGGCACCCGGAGTTGCATGGTCGATGCAGGAGAGATGAAGAGTCATCGACCACGTATATGGTGCCTGTTGGCACGTTTATCTCGGCTCTTCCCGCCCGCTCCTTCAGGTTCTGATGTCCGGCTGAAAGAGACGGGTGGGAAGAGGCGAAAGCTTGTGTTTCCCGAAAGGCTTAGAGGAACTTTGCGATGTCCTCGACCAGCGGCTTGAGGGTCTCGCGATCGATGTACTCAGCCTTGCCGGTCTTGTAGCATTCGAGCATCTGCTGAATACCCTCGTTCGGGTGCGGGTTAGCCATGAGCCATGCGCGCACCGGGCCCTTCAGGGCGGTCTTGTGAGCCAGCGAAATCTTGTCGAAGTCGATGCCGCCACGCAGGTGGTAGACGGGGCGACCTTCGGTCAGTTCGGGGGTGTAGCTCTTGGCGACGGCCTTGTCCAGCAGCTTCTTGGAGTATTCACCGGTGAAGGAGACGGTGAAGAATGCGGTGCGGTTCTTCTTGGGCGCAATAATCGGCAGAATCTTCTTGCGAAGTGCCGGTGCGCCGTTGAGGAATCCACCGTAGTCGCTGCCGGCAATGACGAAAGCGTCGAATGCCTCAGCCTGCTCGGGGGTGACCTTGGAGGCGGGGACAGTCTCAACCTCGGGGGCCTGCGGGAGTGCACGCAGATCTTCTGCCAGCCAGGTGGCGTACTGTTCGGTGTAGCCGTAGGTGGAGCCGAAGATAATCAGCACGCGAGTAGTCATCTGTGAACCTTCCAGATATATTTCGCATTTCAAATACTAATTATGGGTTCCAATATAGGCTAGGCGCGCGAAAATGTGAAATCGCCCAGCTTTTGGATGCCCCATCTATCTTCTCATAGCCCACTCTGAGTGTCTCTATGTTTTTGAAATATGCTCGAATGTTCTCGAACGAGACTAAATATTGCGCAGTACTGGCTAGATATGGGTAAAAAGCACCCTAATTTACTTTCCGGGCGAGTTGGAGGTGGTGGGGGTAAAAATTGGATTCTTGGGATGCGATTGATGGGGAGAAGTTGTACTCAAAATGCGACCTGAAACACTATTCTTCTGACTGAAAGGGGCGGGAGAAGCATACCCAAATGACACTAAAACCCCTATAATTAGATAAGAAACCCACGCATCCGGCACGTGGCTACATGTTGGAGCACGTGGGAATAATTGGGAATTTGACGTTAGTCTTCCCCGGAAAATCAGTGTGAACCCTCAGGGGTCACACAAAACAACACACAAAGGTTAGGTACATGAGGCGCGCAAAAATCGTTGCAACCATCGGTCCGGCAATCGAGTCCCCCGAGAAGATCTCCGAGGCAATCAAGGCTGGCCTGAACGTCGCCCGTCTGAACATGAGCCACGGTGACCACGCCGAGCACCAGGCACGCTACGACACCATCCGTGACCAGTCTGCAAAGCTCGGTAAGGACGTTGCTATCCTCGCCGACCTGCAGGGCCCCAAGATTCGCCTCGAGCGTTTCGCAAACGGCAAGGAATACCTTGAGCCCGGCGCAGACTTCACCATCACCTCCGAAGACGTTGAAGGTACCGCAGAAATCTGTGGCACCACCTACAAGGGCCTGCCCGGCGACGTAAAGCTCGGCGACAAGCTCCTGCTCGACGATGGCAAGATCCGCCTCGAGGCTATCGAGGTGACCCCCACCCGCGTGCGCACCCGCGTCATCGTGGGTGGCCCCATCTCCAACAACAAGGGCATCAACCTGCCCGGCGCTGCAGTCTCCCTGCCCGCACTGACCGAGAAGGACGCAAACGACCTGCGCTTCGCACTGAAGATGGGTGCAGACATCATTGCACTCTCCTTCGTCCGTACCGGTGCAGACGTTGAGCCCGTCCACAAGATCATGGACGAAGAGGGTATTCGCGTACCCGTCATTGCCAAGATCGAGAAGCCCCAGGCAGTTGAGAACCTGCAGGACATCATCGACAAGTTCGACGGCATCATGGTCGCTCGTGGTGACCTCGGTGTTGAACTGCCCTTCTCCGAGGTTCCCCTCGTCCAGAAGAAGGCAATCGACATGGCACGTCGCTGGGCAAAGCCCGTCATCGTGGCAACCCAGGTGCTTGAGTCCATGACCGACAACCCCGTCCCCACCCGTGCAGAGGTTTCTGACTGCGCTAACGCAATCCTCGACGGCGCAGACGCTGTGATGCTCTCCGGTGAGACCTCGGTCGGTAAGTACCCGATCCTGACCCTGCAGGCTATGGCTGCAATCGTTCAGGATACCGAAAAGGGCGGTCTGTACCGCGTGCCCGAGCTGGACCGCAAGCCCCGCACCCGCGGTGGCGCAATCACCCGCGCAGCTGTGAACATTGCTGACCAGCTGGATGCAAAGCTCATCGTTACTTTCACCCAGTCCGGTGACTCCGCACGTCGTCTGGCACGTCTGCGTCCCGAGACCCCGATTGTCGCGTTCACCACCAGCTCGAAGGTTCGCTCCTTCCTGTCCATGCTGTGGGGCGTTGAGGCTGAGCAGGTTGAGATGATTACCGATCAGGAAGGTCTGTTCCACTTCGTGGACGAGTACCTGCTGAAGAACGGTCTGGCAGAAGCTGGCGACCTGGTCGTCGTTGCTGCCGGTGCTCCCGCAGGCCGCGCAGGTACCACCAACATGGTTCAGGTACACCGCGTCTACGGTGCTGAGGGCGAGCGCGAGGCTCTGCGTCCTTACGAGGAGAACGAGGTCAAGCGCTAAGCCGTTTACCAATCTTTCCGATGCGTAGCTGAGGGTAATCCTTCGCCTGTACGCCCGGTATATAGAACCGCCGCCCGGTCGTGAACTCTCACGGCCGGGCGGCGGTTTCTTGTGCCTTTATTGTTGCCGCATCCGATGCGCGGGTGGGGTACAAAGGGTATAGAAGCGGATACAGAAAAGCGGCGGGAAAGCTTCAAACTTTCCCGC
>NZ_KV801780.1:281128-325742 GCF_001810515.1 Rothia sp. HMSC075F09 | reverse complement strand
AAAGCGGCGGGAAAGCTTCAAACTTTCCCGCCGCTTTTGCGTTGGTGCCCGAGGTGGGACTCGAACCCACACTCCGAAGAACCTGATTTTGAGTCAGGCGCGTCTGCCAATTCCGCCACTCGGGCGTATCACGCATTTGTGCGTAACACCTTTAGAATTCTAACCCAGGCTGTCTAGAAAATCTAATCTATCTGACGTGTTGAGCAGGCTGAGGCGGGGTGCGGAACATCTACTGAGGGTTTCTGCTGTGCCTCTATGAGGGGGTAAGTCTGGAACCTGCCGCGCATTTGCTGAGGGGCGCGGGAGGGGACGTTGAGTATAAATCCTGGGCGTAAATCCTGAGCTCAGGGTGAACCGGCGCCACTTATCCACAGGTGGAGGCGGGAGAGAAAGCGCGCATCCTGTATCCTTAAAGACTGACTAACCATCCCCGTTCGCCTTCGCGGCTGGGGGCCACCTCAACGTTAAGAAAGTGATCACGGCTCGTGTTCAATTCTCTCTCCGACCGCTTGACGGCAACTTTTAAGAACCTGCGCGGCAAGGGCCGCCTCTCCGAGGCAGACATTGATGCAACCGTCCGCGAAATCCGCCGCGCCCTGCTCGACGCTGACGTCGCCGTCCCCGTGGTCCGCGAATTTACCGCCCACGTGAAGGAACGCGCTCTCGGTGCGGAAGTTTCCGAGGCGCTGAACCCCTCCCAGCAGATCGTCAAGATCGTGAACGAGGAGCTGGTGAGCATCCTCGGCGGTTCGACCCGCCGCATCAACATGGCGAAGAGCGGCCCGACCATCATCATGCTGGCGGGTCTGCAGGGTGCCGGTAAGACCACCCTGGCGGGCAAGCTGGCTCACTGGCTGAAGGGTCAGGGCCACACCCCGATGCTGATTGCATCCGACCTGCAGCGCCCCAACGCGGTGACCCAGCTGAAGGTCGTTGGTGAGCGTGCGGGCGTGCCCGTGTATGCGCCGCACCCCGGTGTGACCAGCGAGTTTGACGTACCCACCGGTGATCCCGTGCAGGTGGCACGTGACGGTGTGGCTGAGGCGCGTGCTAAGCTGCACGACGTGGTCATTGTCGATACTGCGGGTCGTCTGGGTGTTGACGCTGAGCTCATGCAGCAGGCGCGCGATATTCGTGACGCGATTGAGCCGCACGAAGTTCTGTTCGTCATCGACGCGATGATCGGTCAGGACGCCGTGAACACCGCTAACGCCTTCAACGAGGGTGTGGACTTCACCGGTGTGGTCCTGTCCAAGCTGGATGGTGACGCCCGCGGTGGTGCGGCACTGTCGGTGGCTTCGGTGACCGGCAAGCCGATTATGTTCGCGTCCACCGGTGAGAACGTCACTGACTTTGAGCAGTTCCACCCGGACCGTATGGCAAGCCGCATCCTGGACATGGGTGACATCCTGACTCTGATTGAGCAGGCCGAAGCTCAGTGGGATAAGGCTGAGGCCGACCGCATGGCGAAGAAGTTCATCGATCAGGAAGACTTCACTTTTGAGGACTTCCTGGCTCAGATGCAGCAGATTCGTAAGCTCGGCTCCATGAAGAAGCTGCTCATGATGATGCCCGGCGCGGCTCAGATGCGTCAGCAGCTCGAGGCCTTTGACGAGCGCGAGATTGACCGCGTGGAGGCGATTGTTCGCTCCATGACCCCGCACGAGCGCGTGGCTCCGCGCATCATTAACGGTTCTCGCCGTGCCCGTATCGCTAAGGGTGCGGGTGTGACCGTGTCTGAGGTGAACCAGCTGATGGAGCGTTTCGCTCAGGCTCAGAAGATGATGAAGAAGCTCGCTTCGGGCAAGATGCCCGGCATGCCCGGTGGTATGCAGATGCCCGGTATGGCAGCTGCGGCCGGTGGCGCTCGTAAAAACGCGAAGAACAACAACAAGAAGAAGAAGGCTCGCTCCGGCAACCCGCAGAAGCGTGCGGCGCAGGAGGCGGCAGCAGCTAAGGCGCAGCAGGCTCGCGCCGGTGCTGCATTCGGTCAGCAGGCTCAGAACCAGGAGATGGATCTGTCCAGCATGAACCTGCCGAAGGGCTTCGAGAAGTTCCTGCAGTAAGAGCAAATATGAGCCCCGGTAAGGGGTGGTACGGGTGCGCACGTGGTTACGGGGCGCACCCGTACCGGTATGGTGCCCGGTTTGGGCATATGAACGGGTGTGTGAAGGGAAGGTATCAATGGCTCAGAACGAGCAGAATTGGAATCGAGAGAACGCGGATGATCAGCTGAATGAGCAGGTCACGCCGTGGTCTCAGCGCGCCTTCGCTGATGATGCTGTAGAGGACCCTGCCGGCGAGTCTGCAGTTGAGTCTGTAGCTGAGCCTGTAGCTGAGGAGGGCTCGCTGGGCTTCTCCGATGCTCCCGCAGAGGGTAGCGAAGACGACCTTTCGGGCGACTTTGTGGACGGCGCTTCGGACGACTTTGCGGACGGCTTCGATAATGATTCGAGCAGCCTTCCCGGGTACATCCCCGTCTGGGCGCGTATCGCCCTCGAGTACGGGGAGCACTCCGCCGAACTGGCGGGCGACCTCGTCTACTCCAGCGAGAGTGACGACCCCGCCGTTGACGACGTTGCCGCAACCATCCTGAACCTCATTCGTGAAGCCCGCAGCATGCACGATGAGGTGAAGGCGGAAGACCCCGATAAGCAGCGCGCCTGGAACGACCGCACGAAGGTCGACCGCCTCGCTGCAGCCCTTGAGAACGAAGAGTGGACCGTCGATAAGCTCACCGGCATGTGGGATGAGGCCCCCGCACCTGCCGGAACCGGCGAATCGGATAGCCCCGAGTACCTGCGCGCCCAGGACGAGGAGCGCACCGCCGAGAAGCAGCGCAATGAGCGCATCGAGCAGACCATGGAGCTGGAGGAGAAGATTCAGCGCCGCCGCATCATGGCTCGTTCCACTACCGATGAGGAGCTGATTGCCGCCCTCATTGAGGCGACCGCCGCCTCCCCAGAGCTGATTGCCTACGAGATGGGTGAGCATCAGGTGCAGCTCTACGTGCTGTGCGCCGTGGATGATGAGGGCTACATGAACGTGCTGGAGGTCGCTGACGGCCATCTGCACCTGGGTACCCCCGTTGAGGATTACGTGGCGCAGCTGGTGGATCAGCTGCCGGTTACCGGTGCCGCCCTCGAGGGTGAGGCGACCGTGTGGGAGGATCTGCCCGGTGGGCAGGGTGAGCTGGAGTTCCTGGTGGATGGTGACGTCGCGATGCTCGTTGACCTGCCCATTGACATGATTACGGGGCTTCTTTTGGCGTACCTTCCTGCCGGTACTCGGCAGGTTGTTGCCGCGCCGGCGGGGGAATGGACCCTCATTTCTGCCGACCCGGTGGACCTGATGGCGCTGCTGGGCCTGCTGAACTGCAACGCCCTGATTGCTGAGGGTAACGCGAACCAGCAGCACCTGGTGGTCTATGAGGAGCCCGACCGCGAACCCTACTCGGATGAGGAATGGTACCTGGAGGCGTTCGGTGAACCCTACGAGAATATCGTGGAAGAGTTCACCTGGCAGCGTGTGCCTAAGCGCCTGAACCGTGCCCTCAGCCGCGAGGAAGTCGCACGTTTTGGCGGCGTGCTGGAGGACCTGCTCTCGGAGCTTCCCGGTAGCGCCCCGGAGCTGGCGGGTTCGAAGATTTTCGGTTCTGATGAGGATGAAATCGAGCAGGGTATCGCTAATGTCATGGCGATGTTTGGTGTGGAGGCTGATTCCATTACCGGCCGCCGCCTGAACGCGTACCTGCGCGATACGAGCAATATCCTGGCGCTGGAGTCGGTGCTGCAGCTACTGGACGTTCCTACCGAGCTGGCGCTGGTGCCGACCACCGGTTTTGATGTGGCGTCGATTAGCACGGCGCGCATCTTCGGCAATGAGGATGAGGGCTTCGCGCAGCCTGCGGCTGAACCTGCTGATGAAGCGCAGACTTCTGAAGCACTGGACGTTACCTTCCCGCTGGATGACTCCGCTGCCGAGGCTACTTTCTCCGAGAGCACCCCCGTAGAGGACGATTCCTTCGAAGATGACGAGGAGATTGAGCCCTACCCGGGTAACTTCCCCTCGCCCATGGAGCGTAGCTACCGACTGGTTGCGACCGGCCGCCGCGTGACCCTCGCCGAGTGGATGGACGCCATTAGCGAAGGCCATATTCCTTTCGAGTACACTCATATGTCTTTCCCGGAAGACGCTCTTGATGAGGAAGAAGACTTCCTGGACGCCGAGGCGTTTGATGACTTCGAGGGTCCCTATGAGCAGGACCGCGATTTCGAGAAGGACGATGCGCAGCCTACGGGGGGCAGGAATTTCACCCCGGAGGAAGAAGAAGCTGTTCTTGCCCATTTGAGGGCTGCCCTCGCACCGTACTCCAGCCAGTCTTCCGCATCGCAGGCTGAGGCGACCTCGGCTGAGGGTGCACAATCTGATGCCGCGGCGGGCGACGAACCTGCGCCGAACGCATCGCAGAATACCGAGCATCAGGCACCGGCATCCCAGGGCCCCGCACCGCAGAGTTCATCCACTCAGGGCCCCGCGCCTCGTTCGCGCCGCAAGCGCCTGACCCCGGAGCAGATTCGTGCGAAGACCCGCCGCGTGGGTCTTGTCCTGGGCGCGGATGTGACGGCTCAGAGCGCTATTGCCCTGACCTTGGCGAATGTGGCGCGCCGCCGCCGTGCGCAGGGTAAGGCGAGCCGTAAGTTCTCGGTGGCTGCCGCACTCTTTGCGCTGAATGCCACGGTTGAGACGGCTCTGATTCCGACGATTCTGCATTCTTTCGACGAGATGCAGCGGAAGAAGCATGCCCGCCCGGTTGCGGATGCTGAGCTGGTGCATCCGGGTGACACCGCAGGGGAGCAGCCCTCGACCAAGAAGCGCACTCTGATTGATGACCTACGCGAGGGTCACTACCGCACGGTGGAGGAGGCCGCCCCGTCCACGGAGCAAGCACCCTCTGGACTGCGTGAGCGTGCCCTGGGTATAGTGCGTAGCATCAGGCAGCGCGCTGCGAAGAAAACCGACCGCTAAAGGAAAGAAGCCATGAAGGATTCCTATCTGAGCGATGAAGAGCTGAAGGCTTTTATCGCGACCCTGCCTACGCGCCGTTTGGCGGCGGGCGCGCTGATTCGTAATGAGCGCGGCGAGATGCTGCTGGTGAAGCCGAACTATAAGGACGGCTGGATTCTTCCCGGCGGCACCGTGGAGGCTGGCGAGGCGCCCAAGCCCGGTTGTGAGCGTGAGATTGTGGAGGAGTTGGGCCTGGATGTGAAGCTGGGTCGTGTGTTGCTGATTTTCCACGGCTTGTCGCTGGGTGTGTGGGGCGATTCGACCTACTACATGTATGACGGCGGCGTGATTGCGGCGGATACGAAGATTACCCTGCAGGATGCTGAGCTGGTGACCTATGAGTGGGTTGCTCCGGAGAACCTGGAAGGCTACGTACGTCCGTCGATGGTGGAGCGTCTGCGTGAGTGCTACCGCGCCCTGGAGACGGGGGAGACTCTGGAGATGAGCAACCTCGACTCCTAGCCACATCAATTCCTAGCAACCTCGACTAGAGCTCATCGGTGAGGGCGCCGGGGCAGCTATTTGAGCCGAGTAACAGCCGAGTGACCGGGCACAGCCGGGCACATCACGGGAACAGAACGCTGTTTAAAAGTGATGTTCGGTGCCTTGAGCAATTATTTTTCCGTGTCGCTAGCTTAAAATCTTGGGCTCTGATACCCTAGCTGAGTACCCGGCGACGCGCGACCCCTCTCTTCGCGCGCCGTTGTGTCCATAGAGGCGCCGTGAATGGCCCGCCCCACGGGTGCTGAACCGTGTGCCTCGCACCAAATTATGAAACAGGAGTAACCACTAAAGTGGCTGTTAAGATTCGTCTCAAGCGTATGGGTAAGATCCGCGATCCTCGTTACCGCGTCGTGATCGCTGATTCGCGCGTCAAGCGCGACGGTAAGACCATCGAAGAGATCGGTATTTACCACCCGACCGAGCACCCCTCGCGTATCGAGATCAACTCTGAGCGTGCTCAGTACTGGCTCTCCGTCGGCGCACAGCCGACCGAGCAGGTTCTGGCTCTGCTGAAGCTCTCGGGCGACTGGGCTGCATTCAAGGGCGAGAAGGCAGAGTCCAAGGTTCTGCCCGTCGAGGCTAAGGCTGAGTTCGTTGTTCCCGAAAAGGGTTCCGTGATCCTGCCCGAGGCTATCACCCCCAAGGCTGAGAAGGCTGAAGAGGTTGCTGAGGAAGCAGCACCCGAGGCTGAGGCTGAGGAAGCAGCTGAGTAATTATGTTGGCTGACGCACTCGAACACCTGGTTCGAGGGATTGTCGATCGTCCGGAGGACGTGAAGGTGCGCCTGCGCACTCAGCGTCACCGTGAAACCCTTGAGGTTCGCGTGCATCCGGATGACCTGGGCCGAGTTATCGGCAGGTCTGGTCGTACCGCCAAGAGCATCCGTCTGGTGATGGACGCTATTTCTGATGGTGAGCCGATGCGTATCGACATTATCGACACCGACAAAAAGCGACGCTAGCTCGTAAACGCTTGAAGCCCCCGCTCCCGGAATTTTTCCGGAAGGCGGGGGCTTTCGCGTACCCGATTTCTCGGTCTGAGTTATCTGCGTGAGTTATCAGTGCGAGTTATCAGCATGAGTTATCCGTGCGAGCGCTCGCTCCGGCCGCCGTGGAGGCGGGGGAGAGGCAGCAGAGAGACGGCAGAATGCGCCCGTCCTAAGTGCCCGGTAGAATAGTGGGAGCCGTGCACGTGCACGGCGTAGGTTTTTAGCTTGTATCCAGCGGAGGAAAATTATGCAGGTTGTGGTGGCTCGTATCGGTAAGCCTCACGGTATTCGTGGTGAGGTGACGGTTCAGCTCTTTACTGATGCCCCGCAGGAGCGTTTTGCCCGCGGCGAGGTGCTCGGTATCGAGAATTTTAAGCCCGGCTCTGCTGCCGCTTCGGTGGCGCCTACCGGTGAGCTGACGGTTGCCGGTGCCCGCTGGAACAAGAAGATTCTGGTGGTCCGTTTTGATGAGGTGACTACCCGCAATCAGGCTGAGGAGCTGCGCGGTAGCCGCCTGGTTTACGAGGTTCCCGAGGATGAGGGCGATGAAGAGGGCTTCTACGAGCAGGAGCTGGTGAACCTGCCCGTGTACCTGCTGGCGGACGTTCCCGAGGGTGAGAGCCCCGTGGATAACCCGGCTGTGGGTAAGCCGCTGGGTAAGGTGACCGGTCTGCAGACCATGCCGGTTCAGGATTTGTTGCTGATTAAGCTGGCTCGTTCGCCGCGTCTTGCCTCCGGCGCGGGTGAAGAGATCATGATTCCTTTTGTTGAGGAGATTGTGCCCGAGGTGGTTCCCTCGACCGAGGATGAGCCCGGCTTTGTGCTGCTGACCCCTCCGGCGGGTTTGATTGACCTGGTCGAGGACGCTGAGCAGGATTCTGCGCAGGCGACCGAGCAGGCGGGGGAGTAGTCCGTGCGCTACGATGTGGTCACGATTTTCCCCGAGTATCTGGAGCCGCTGAAGCTGTCCCTGCTGGGTAAGGCACGCGAGAAGGGTCTGGTGGATCTGCACCTGCATGATTTGCGTGAGTACACGTTTGACCGTCACCGCACGGTGGATGACACTCCGTACGGCGGTGGCGCGGGCATGGTGATGAAGGCGGAGCCGTGGGGTTTGGCGCTGGATGAGGTGCTTGCCGCCTCCCCGCTAAACGCCGCTACCGAAGATGCGTCTGAGGGTGCCGAGTCTGAGGGCACTGGGCCCGCCGAACCCGCCGCTGATACCCGCCCGCTGCTGATTGTCCCGTCCCCGGCGGGTGCCGTTTTCGATCAGGCGATGGCGTATGAGCTGGCGGAGGAGAAGCATATTGTCTTCGCTCCGGCGCGCTACGAGGGCATTGACGAGCGTGTGCTGGACTGGGCGCAGGAGAGCTTCCGCGTGATGCCCGTGTCCCTGGGCGATTACGTGCTCTACGGTGGCGAGGTCGCGGTCATGGCGATGATTGAGGCTATCACCCGCCTGATTCCGGGCGCGATGGGTAACCCCGCCTCCCTGGAGGAGGAGTCGCACACGGGCGGTCTGCTGGAGTACCCGGTGTACACGAAGCCCGCCGTGTGGCGTGACCGTGAGGTGCCGGAGGTGCTGCTGTCGGGTAATCACGGTGCGATTGCGCGTTGGCGTCGTGACCGTCAGATTGAGCGCACCCTGGAGCGCCGCCCGGACCTGTTGGAGGCGTACCCGGTGGAGCAGTGGGATAAGAAGGACCGCCGTTTCTTGGCTGAGCGCGGGGTGCATTTTGCGAACCCGCCGAAGGCGGCTCAGAAGAAAGCAAAGAAGAGCCCCGCAGTGCAGGCTGATACCGCCGCTCAGGCGGATACCGCACCTCAGGGTGAATCTACTCAGCCCGATACCGCCCAGCCCGAGGCAAATTCCTAGGCCTCGAATAGGCGCTCGCGAGCGCCTCGTAATCCTCTGAATGGGGGTTAGCGTCATATAACTGTTAGTTGGCGCTGACCCCTATTTTTTGTGCCCGTGAACCGTTATTCTGAGGGTAACCTCGCTAAGAACATAGCCTATCTATAGGTGGCGCGAGGTGGTAATACGCTTTCATCGTTGAAAGCACGTACTCAACAGAAGGAGGACACATGTCCGTTGTTAAGGTTCACCGTCTTGCTGTCGTTGGCGACAACCAGGCTGAGCTGGAGAAGCGCTTCGCAGCTGCCCGCCACATCGCTGACTCTTTCCCCGGCTTTGAGGGTTTTGAGCTGTGGCGCCCCCTGGATGAGGGCGGCGACTACTTTGTGGTGACCCGCTGGGTTGATGAGGCAAGCCACGATGCGTACGCGGCGGCTCGTCGTGAGCGTGACCCGAATACTGTTGTCTCTCACGCTGATGGCACCATGAGCTTCGAGAAGGTGGAGTTCGACGACTAACATCTGTGTTTGTCTGCGTCTGACCGGATTTATGGCTGAAGCCCATGTGAGATAAAGAATTTATCTCATATAGTGAGGGGTCGCACTGACTTTTCTGAATATTGCTTTAAGTGGGTATTAGCCCATGTGGAGGCGGTATAAGGAAGGGTCAGCGTGGCCCCTCCTTGATTTTTCGGGGCATAAAATCTGCAGGTATTTCGTGGTTATTGGATATGTGGGTTCGGCGCTATAAAACACCTGAATTATGGTCAATAAATGCCCTCTATATCCTTCAATCCGAAAGTGACACTTTAATGCAAAAAGGTTATTATTGTTCCCGAGAGCACACTTCGTCCGTGCCGGTAGTTCGGGCGAGGACAGCGATCCCCTCTCGGCTACATCGCATGAGACAGCCGAGTCACTCAAGGGAATATTCAGCGCACCCGTGTGAGTACCTCCTCTGCATAGGAAGGTCTGGCAGGGGAGCCGACTCAACTATCACGTATTCACACAAGTGGTGCATGGTACTGGACCCCGCAATATATGGGATGGGAGCTTGGTGGTTCGAGCGTTCATCGTGGTTGATGACCCTCCCAGTCGCGGATAGAAAAGTGCTTTGCTTAGCGGGTGAGCGATTCGGTGGTCCGGACCGAGGCTCACCCGCTCCGCTATTTAATGACGAAAATTCTGGCGGATTATTCCCACCTGGTGGTTTTAGCCTAGTGCTTTTCGGGTACCGGGCGCTCGCGGAACTCGATGGGTCGCTTCGCCTTGGGTAACGAATACATGACGCGCAGGTACGCATCCTCGACCAGCTCTTCTAGCACCCGCTCGGTGACACCCTCACCGGCACCCACGGAAATCCAGTGCCTCTTATTCATGTGCCATGCCGGGATGATACTCGGGTAGATGCGCCGCAGCACCTCGGATTCTTCCGGGTCGGTTTTGAGGTTCACGATGGGGTAGCCGATACCCTCCGTGTACATGGCGAACATCTTGCCGCCGATGCGGTACACCGTGTGCTCGGGCCCGAACGGCTGGTCGGAGGTTGCCAGAGGCATGGCGAGCGCGAGGCGGTGCAGGGTCTGCTCCAGGTTCTCGGGTCGCAGAAGTTTGGGGGAGGGGTTTGTGCTCATAGCTTCGAGTCTAGTGCCCCGCACGGTACCCCGCCTAGCACGCAACCTAAAACTCTCGTACTGCCCGGCAAATCCACGCTAAAATAGGTAACTATGGCTGAATTTATTTATCAGATGATCAAGGCCCGCAAGACTGTGGGCGACAAGGTCATCCTTAACGACGTGACGATGTCGTTCTTCCCCGGCGCCAAGATCGGTATGGTTGGTCCGAACGGTGCGGGTAAGTCGACCATCCTGAAGATCATGGCTGGCCTCGACCAGCCCTCCAACGGTGAGGCGCGCCTGACCGCAGGCTACACCGTGGGCATCCTCCTGCAGGAGCCGCCGCTGAACGAAGAGAAGACCGTTCTGGGCAACGTTGAAGAAGGCGTGGGCGAAATCAAGTCCAAGCTGGACCGCTTCAACGAAATCTCCGCCCTCATGGCTGAGCCCGACGCTGACTTCGACGCCCTCATGGAAGAAATGGGTCAGCTGCAGGAAGCTATCGACGCCGCTAACGCATGGGACCTCGACTCCCAGCTGGAGCAGGCAATGGAGGCGCTGCGCTGCCCGCCCGCTGACATGCCCGTCACCCACCTCTCCGGTGGTGAGCGCCGCCGCGTGGCACTGTGCAAGCTGCTGCTGCAGAAGCCCGACCTGCTGCTGCTCGACGAGCCCACTAACCACCTGGACGCAGAGTCCGTGCTCTGGCTGGAGCAGCACCTGCAGTCCTACGAAGGTGCCGTCATCGCGATTACCCACGACCGTTACTTCCTCGACCACGTGGCAGAATGGATCGCCGAGGTTGACCGCGGTAACCTGTACCCCTACGAGGGTAACTACTCCACCTACCTGGAGAAGAAGCGCGCCCGCCTCGAAGTTCAGGGCAAGAAGGACGCTAAGCTCGCTAAGCGCCTGAGCGAGGAACTGGACTGGGTCCGCTCCAACGCTAAGGGCCGCCAGGCTAAGTCGAAGGCTCGTCTGGCACGCTACGAGGAGATGGCTGCGGAGGCTGAGAAGACCCGCAAGCTTGACTTCGAAGAGATTCAGATTCCTCCGGGACCCCGCCTGGGTAACGTCGTTATTGAGGCTGAGAACCTGCAGAAGGGCTTCGACGGCCGTTCCCTGATTAACGGCCTGTCCTTCTCCCTGCCCCGTAACGGCATTGTCGGTGTGATTGGTCCTAACGGTGTGGGTAAGTCCACCCTGTTCAAGACCATCGTTGGCCTGGAGCCCCTCGACGGCGGCGAGCTGAAGGTCGGCGAGACCGTGAAGATCTCGTACGTTGACCAGAACCGCGCGAACATCGACCCGGAGAAGAGCCTCTGGGAGGTCGTCTCTGACGGTCTGGACTACATCCAGGTCGGCAACGTTGAAATGCCTTCGCGTGCGTACGTTTCCGCGTTCGGCTTCAAGGGCCCGGACCAGCAGAAGAAGGCGGGTGTGCTCTCCGGTGGTGAGCGCAACCGCCTGAACCTGGCGCTGACCCTCAAGCAGGGTGGTAACCTGCTGCTGCTCGATGAGCCCACTAACGACCTGGACGTTGAGACCCTCGCATCCCTGGAAAATGCGCTGCTGGAATTCCCCGGCTGCGCCGTGGTCGTCTCTCACGACCGTTGGTTCCTGGACCGCGTGGCAACCCATATCCTGGCGTGGGAGGGCACCGACGAGAACCCGGATCAGTGGTACTGGTTCGAGGGTAACTTCGAGTCCTACGAGAAGAACAAGATTGAGCGCCTCGGCCCCGAGGCCGCCAAGCCGCACCGCGTGGTGCACCGCAAGCTGACCCGATAGGGTTTAGTTCGGTAGCGAGCCCCGCCTCCTGCGCTGTTGAAGCGTGGGGAGGCGGGGCTTTGCTGTGCCCGCTAGATGCCATATGCGCTGGATGCCGTACGCGCTGTGTGTACTGGATGCTGCGCGCGTTGGCTGCTGTATGTGCTGGCGAGGGGAGGGTCGCGTGTTCGCCGGTAGAAATAGTTCGCTCAGTGGCGACCGATATATCGTGGCGGACTTCATATTTACGGTTTATAATGGGTATGTGCGTAAGTACAACTGACACATGTGATTACGAAGAGAAGAGCATTATGCTTTCAAAATATAACTGGATGTCCTTGGTTACCGGTCTGTTGCTGATTGCAGCGGCAATCTACATGTTCGCCAATCCCGCTATTCCGCTGGTAGTTCTGGGTTATGTGTTCTCCATTTCGGTGTGGCTTGGTGGCGTGTTTGAACTGGTACGTTACTTCGGCACGCCAAAGCAGGCACGTACCGGCTGGGACCTGGTTGACGGCATCTTGACCGTGGTGGCTGGCCTGATTCTGCTGACTGCCTCGGTGGGTGCACAGGCAACCTTCATCCCGACCATTGTGGGTACGTGGATGATTATGTGGGCGCTGATTCGTCTGATGACTGCCCAGGGCATGAAATACCTGAGCTACGCCGCCGGACGCCACCTGCAGCTCTCTGCTATTGGTACCCTTATTCTGGGCTTGCTCGTGGTGCTGTTCCCGATAATCTACGGCGTGGCGGCAGTATGGATGGCAGCACTGGGTCTTCTGGTGACCGGTCTGGTATTCGTGGGTGACTTCTTTGTTTCCCGCCGCACCAAGAGCACCGTGCACATTTCCCCGGACGGTGTGATTGACGGCGAAGCTAAATAAGAGCTTCCAAACGGCTTCTAGACCGTACACTAGAACATAAGAAAGACCGTGTGAGACAACCACCTCACACGGTCTTTCTGTATGCTCTGCCAGGTTCGCCTGACGCCTTCCGGTAGTCCTAGCGGTGCTCTGCTTTATCGATATTCCGGCAGGCGGAACATCATTTCCTGCGCCACGGTCGCCACCAGCTCACCGGAACGATTGAAAATCGAACCCTGCGCGAGCATCCTGCCGCCCTGCGCGCTCGGGGAATCCAGCACGTACAGCAGCCACTCGTCGGCGCGCGCCGGGCGGTGGAACCACATCGCGTGATCCAGCGAGGCGCTCTTGAGGCCCGGTTCCAGCCAGAACTTGCCGTGACGACGCAGAGCAGGCTCCAGCGGCAGGTAATCCGAAGCGTAGGCGATAGCGGCGCGGTGCTCCGCCTCCGACGCCTCAGAACCATCAGCATGCACCAGGCGGTCAAAGGTCTTGAACCACACGCAGGCACGCGGCTGTGTCGAGGAGGCATCCGGCTGAGTGTACAGGGGCGCATCCACGTGGCGCATATCAATCGGACGTTCCCACGCTACCGCCTGTGCAATGGGGTGGGGGAGCTGGCCCAGATAATCGCTGACCTTCGGAAGGGACTCGGGGTCCGGAACCTCCGGCATGGTGACCGCGGTGTGCTCCGGGCCGCGGCTATCCGCCTGGAAAGACATAATTGCAGAGAACATGGGCGCCTCATCCTGGAACACCTGCACGCGGCGGGTCGAGAAGGAACGGCTATCGTTCAGGCGCTGAGTGGCGAAGAACAGTTCACGCTCAATATCGCCGGGACGCAGAAAATAGGCGTGAATCGAGTGGATGTCCTTGCCCTCCACCGTGCGGTCGGCGGCAATAATCGACTGGGCAAGAACCTGACCACCGAAAGTACGCGGCTGCTCGCGGGTGAGCGTCACGCCGGTAGACACTTCATCACTACCGAAGGAGGCGGGCGCCGCCTCCACGGGGGAGAGGTCCAGCATCCGCATGAGGTTTTGGGTCACAGTGGGCTTGGTCATGGTTTTATTCTCGCACGTTTTCAATGAGCCGGTTTCTGGCGTAGAGTGGGAGAGCATACTCTGAGACAACCACGACAGGTTGATTCGGAACATTGACTAGGAACAACGGCCCGGATTATCGATCTGGATGAACAATCCGGAACGTTCCCCTAACACACCATCGCATATATCACCCACCAACTTGCCACCGAGCAGGCCAACGCCGAAAAGGAGCAGAAATGACTACGCCGTCTGAAACCACCCCTGACAATACCCCCGTGCAGGAGAACGCTCCCGAACAGAACAGCGCACCGAACGCGGCAGCACCTATTGAGCTCAAGTACAACCCCCACGAAGGCGTGGAGGAGCCCTACCTGATTCTGCCCGGCGGTGCCCAGGGTGCCGCAGTCGTCAAGGATCTTGCCACCTACATTTCTCGTGCTCTGGCGGTCAACCCGGATGCGGCTATCCGCCTGACCGCGCGCGGCCGCGTGGTGGCGGTATTCGCCTGCTCCCTGGAGCCGGAGGACGCCTCCTCAGACACCCCGGTCATCATGGGTCTGCGCGCCCTGCACCTGTTGGCTGACTCCACCCTGGACATGACCGTACAGGCGCAGGCGCTGCTGGACCGCCTGGCGCGTCTGCAGAAGCAGGCAGAAGAACAGGTCAACGAAGAGAACCCGCAGCTGGTGCTGTTCATGCCGCCGGTGACCGTCAACGCCAGCTGGGCTGGCAAGTCAGCCCCGCTCAGCGGCTGGTACGAGGTTGGTGCCGTCCCGGTTGAAGAATTCCACCGCGCCACCGCAGAAGGCCTGGAGGCGGTAGAACGCGCCCTGCCCGAGAACCCCGGTGCCGCTGTGCTTTCCACGGTGCGCTCGCGTATTTGGTCCTCCGACATGGTGCTCGAGTACCTACCCGAGTTCGATACCGTGCTAGTACCGACCGGCGCGGCATTCGCCCTGCGCGTGTTCGGTTTCATCCCGGAAGGCTTCACGGGCGATCTGCCGCTGTTCGCTGCGCACGTAGGTTCGGAGGAGTGGCTGCGCATTGTGGCGCCCGCCGGTATGGTGCTGGTGCGCCGCGGTTCCGGTTCGCTGCTCTAACTTTCCTCGAGACATTTCTAGACTTTTTACGCTGGTGGTGTGGGCTCTTAGCCTGCGCCACCAGCGGTTTTTCTAGGGGCAATGAAATAAAGATGACGAGCTTAATATGACGCTCGATGAGGCATTACTTTACAAAAATAGGGTATTCTAGAGAGACTACGCCCTTTCACCGGGGCGTCTTTGACACACCGATTACCAGCCACACCGCACGGGAACTCTTCCGCCGCGCCCTCACCAGGCGCATTCTTCCCGTACGGATCGAAAGTGAGACCTATATGGATCTGATTGCAGTCGACATTGACGGTACCCTTGCCAGCAACCGAGATCAGATGGACAAGTACCTGACCGGTTTCTTCGCAAGCAACCGCCGATTCTTCAAGGCCATCCGCAACGCCACGGTCAATGTTGAAGTTGCCGACCGTGTTCGCGAAATCGCGGCAGACACCGGCGCAGAGGTCGTAGTAATTACCGGCCGCGATGGCACCTACATGAAGGAATTGAACCAGTTCATCGCCCGCGCAGGTCTGGAACCCAAGCACGTGTTCGCTAAGCCCGGCAACGACGGCTCCAACAGCCCCGCATGGAAGGACTCCGTCATTGAGTCCCTGATTGCTGACGGCAACCGCATTATCCACGCTTTTGAAGACACCGACCACGAGGTGTACCTGCGCCGCGGCATTCCCGTCACCTGGGTCGCCCCGATTCGCGACTACATTGGCGAATGGCACTACGAGTCGATCGACATTGACCCGGTCGCCTGGGCTGCCGAGCAGCGTGAGAAGGAAGCCGCTCGTGAGCGTCAGAAGCGTCGCCTTGCGGAGGGCGTGCTCGCACACCAGAAGGCCGAGGCGAAGGAACGCCAGGCAAACGTCGCGGCATAAAACCCGCACACCAACTTGAGAGCTGCGGTGGGTAACCCACTCAAACGAATGAGGCGCCGGAAGGATTCAATCCTCCCGGCGCCTCATTCTAATGCTATATGCGTTGATCGAAGCTGATGTACTCGGCTGATTACACAGTTAGTTTACGCGGTGCCGAGCAGTTCACGCAGACGAGTCGCAAAGGGGCCCGCCAGCTTATGGTGCGCCTTCTCCTTCAGATGCACGCCATCAGCCATGTCACCCTCAGCCAGGTAGAGGCTCTGCCAGCCCGAGGTGTCCATGAACAGCACGCCGGTCTCGCGGGCACCCTGCCTTGCCACCTCGTTTGCCACGTGACGCTTATGCGCCACCTGCTTATCCGGTGCAGACGCCTCATCCATAGACACCACACCACCGAACACAATCTTCGACGACGGGTACATACGTCGCAGCTGCTCAATGACCTGAGTCTGGTGAGCGTTCACGTGCTCGCGCGCCTTCGTCTCATCCTCGTGAATGTAAATGTCATTGCCGGAGGCGTCCAGGTAAATCACGCCGGGGTTACCGCTCGGCAGAGCCCAACGGCCACCCATCACACCCTGATAGTAGGAGGGGCACACACCCTCGCGGGCAGTCACAAAACCGATGCCGCCGCAACGGAACAGGTACGGGACGAAACCAGCCTGCTTCAGACCCAAACCAACCCAGGAGGTTGCGGTCACCTGCGAGTCACCAATCACCAGGGCATCCTTAGCGCCAAGAACATTGGTGTTACGCGGCAGACCGTTCGCCTTATCCCAGTAGAGTTCAGCCTTCTCAAACTTGGTGTACAGAACGCCCTTCTTGGATCGCCAGCTCACCGGCAGACCCTCCCAACCGGCAAAGTCGCTGTACCCACGCTGCTTCCACCAGTGCTCGTAGACGCCGGATTCCACCGCAACCGGACCGTACTTGGGGGTGTACATGACCACGCCACCCTTGAACTGCTGAACCAGCATGTCGGCGGCATCAGCGGAGGCGGGGAACGGCGCCTGAATCTCACCGGTTGCCTGCGCACCCTCCTTGCCGAAGGCGTTCTGCGCGGTGCGTTCCATCTTCTGCGCCGGGGTGGTCGGTTCCGGAGTCGGCTCGGGGGAGGGGGACTCGCTGGGGCTTTCCTGGGCCGACTGGGTAGGCTCGGCGCCCGTAGCAGCGGTAGCGGCGGTGCTACCGGGTGCGGTGAAGCCTCCTGCGGAGTACATGCCAAAGGAACCGGCGGCAACCACAGCAAGGATTGTGCCGGTCAGAGAAACTTTCGCGATAGGAGACTTGATAGAAGGCATGCACAACAGTATACGATAGGCGCAACCCCAAGTAGAGAGCTTTTGAGGGATATTCAAATGAAAATAACAAAAAATATGCACCGCAGTGACAATATTTTAGACTCGGTATGCAAACCGGTGTGCGACTTGGGGCGCAACTCAAAATAGAACCGGCATACCCCCCATATAGAAACGTCCCCTCCCACCCCGAATCGGGGTAGAAGGGGACGAATAAAAACCTATGAGCAAAAACCCATGAGAGCAGGTGGCGAACCCGCCTCAGCTCACAAGCATTGTTAAATGTCAGCCGCCTGAACCTTCAGCGCACGAGCCACGCCGTCGCGTGCCTCCGCAATCTGACGGTACAGAGCCGCAGCATCCTCAGGCAGAGATGCCAGGTACGCCTCGGTACGCTCCAGCAGCTCAGCGGTCGGCTCGCTCGGGTACATGCCACCAATAATCTGCATGGAAATCTCGTGCGAACGCGAACGCCAAATACCCTCAATCTGCTCGAAGTACGGCTCATTGTACTGGGCAATCAGCTCGGGCTTGCCGGACTTGAAACCGGAAATAGCGTAACGCTGAATCATGTTCGACAGCTCGCCGGTCACCATGATCTTGTTCCAGTACTCAGCCTTAGCCTCCGCGGTCGGAATCGACGCGTATGCCTGAGCGGCGTACTGCTGACCGTTCGCGGTGTTGTCGTTCTCCAGCTCCGCAGCAATCTGCTCGGCGGAGAAACGGCCACCGGTAGCCAGGCGGCACACCAGGTTCCAACGCAGGTCAGCGTCAATATCCAGGCCCTCAAGGGTCAGCTCACCCTCGAAGAGACGCTGCACGTTGTCGTACTGCTCCTCGGTGCGGGTCTGGTTGATGAACGCCTGCAGCAGCTGCAGCTGAGCATCCGAGTCGGGCTCTGCAACGCATGCCAGCTCCCACAGACGGTCAGCGGCACGGTGGCGGGTCTCCTCGCGAGCCTCAGGAGCCACGAAGGAGTGCAGAGTAGCGGACAGGTTGTTGATCTGGGTGCGCAGAGCGGTGGAGTTGGTCTCCTTACCGATGTTGTTCAGCACCAGGTCAACGTACTTACGTGCCGGCATCTGAGCGTCACGCACAGTATCCCAGAGCGAACCCCAGACCACGCCGCGAGCCACGGACGAATCAATGTCGCCCAGGTGCTTGATAGCGGTCTCGATGGAACGCTCATCCAGGCGAATCTTAGCGTACGCCAGGTCCTCATCGTTCAGCAGCAGCAGGTCGGGGCGCTTCTTGCCGATAGCCTCCTCAACCACGGTCAGCTCGCCGTCAATGTCCAGCTCGATGCGGTCGGTGCGGGTCAGCTTACCGTCCACCAGGTTGTAGAAACCAATTACCGCACGGTGCGGGCGCAGAGTCTCGAAGCCCTCAGCGTAGGACTGGCGAATACCCAGCGAAGAGATGTTGCCCGCCTCGTCGTTCTCAATCTCAACGGCGAGAGTGTTAACACCAGCGGTCTCAAGCCACTTAGCGCTCCACGCACGCACGTCACGGCCGGAGGTGCGCTCCAGCTCAACCAGCAGGTCGTCCAGAACGGTGTTGCCCCAGCTGTGCTTGTCGAAGTACACCTTCAGAGCGGCCATGAAGTTCTCCTGGCCAACCCACGCCACCATCTGACGCAGCACCGAAGCGCCCTTCGCATAGGTGATGCCGTCGAAGTTCACCTGAACGTCGGCAAGGTCACGGATCTCAGCCACAATCGGGTGGGTCGAAGACAGCTGATCCTGACGGTACGCCCAGGTCTTCTCCGATGCGGCGAAGGTAGCCCACGCCTCCTTCGCGTAGCGGGTGTTCTCCGCAGCAGCCAGGGTCGACATGAACTCAGCGAAGGACTCGTTCAGCCACAGGTCGTTCCACCACTTCATGGTGACCAGGTCGCCGAACCACATGTGAGCCAGCTCGTGCAGAACGGTGATAGCGCGGCGCTCACGCAGAGCCTCCGCAACCTTGGAGCGGAAGACGTAAGTCTCCAGGTAGGTCACGCAGCCAGCGTTTTCCATCGCACCGGCGTTGAACTCGGGCACGAACAGCTGATCGTACTTCTCGAACGGGTACGGGGTCTTGAACTGCTCCTCGTAGAACTCGAAGCCCTGACGGGTCAGCTCAAACATGTCCTCAGCATCCACAAACGGCATGAGGGACTTACGAGCGTACACACCCAGCGGAATCACGCGACCCTCAGAGTTAGTCAGCTCGCTGGTGACCTTCTCGTAGGGGCCAGCCACAATCGCGGTAATGTACGAAGACATGCGCGGGGTCGGCTTGAAGAACCAAGTCTTCGCACGGCCGCAACCGCACTCCTTCTCCTCAACCTTCACCTCGGGCTGGTTAGACACAACCACCCAGTGCGAGGGAACGCGCACAATAAACTCGAACTCAGCCTTCAGGTCGGGCTGCTCAAAGACGGGGAACACGCGGCGGGAGTCCGGCACCTCAAACTGGGAGTACAGGTACACTTCGCCGTCGGCGGGGTCCACGAAACGGTGCAGACCCTCACCGGTGTTGGTGTAGAACATCTCTGCGTCAATGACCAGGGTGTTCTCAGCAGCAAGGTTCGGCAGCTGGATGCGCTCGCCGTCCGCCAGGTCGGTGCTCAGCTCTTCGCCGTTGAGGTTAATGGACTTGACCGAGGAGGTGATGGCGTCAATGAAGGTGGAGGCACCTTCCTGAGCGTCGAAGCGAATCTCAACCTTCGAGGAGAAGACGTCTTTGTCCTTCGGCAGGTCAAGTTCAATACGGTACGAGTGCACGCGCTTAATAATGGATGCGCGTTCGATTGCCTCGTTGCGGGTTAGGTTCAGGCCGGGCATACAGCTCCCTCTCCTTAGATGTGAATAGCGTGCCGTGGTGACACGCCCTGTCATGGTGCGCTGGTTCCCGAGGTGCGCGGCTCCTGCGACGCTGCATATGTAGCGCTGGAGGCGTTCAAGTTTGGGCACGGCGAATCGGGACACCAAAAAGTGCCATACCCCACAGTCTACCGTATAGCTGGGGATCTGGAAGGCTCCCCATTACCCGAACCCGCGCGAATTCGATACAGTTAAGACAGAAAAAACCCAAACGGGGAGCGTATCCCACCTGATGGATGCGCGGCGCACTCTAGCAACGGCGCTCAGAACTGAGAACCGGCGCCTCCCACGAACGCACAAACGCACGTCACACCAAATCACCAGGAGAGTACCATGCGCGTACACATCGCAACCGACCACGCTGGCCTCGAACTGAGCCACTACCTGATTGAGTCCCTCACCGCTGCGGGCTACGAGATGATTGACCACGGCCCTGCTGACTACGACCCGCTGGACGACTACCCTTCGTTCTGCATTAACGCAGCCCTTGGCGTGAAGCGTGACCGCGAGGCTGGTCTGGACTCCCTGGGTATTGTGCTGGGCGGTAGCGGCAACGGCGAGCAGATGGCTGCGAACAAGGTTGATGGTATCCGTGCGGCTCTGGCATGGAACCACGACACCGCGGCACTGGCTCGTGAGCACAACAACGCACAGGTTGTAGCTGTGGGCGGCCGCCAGCACAGCAAGGAAGAAGCACTGGAAATCATCAAGGTCTTCCTGGCTACCCCCTGGACCAACGAGGAGCGTCACGCACGCCGTATCGGTCAGCTGGCTGAGTACGAGCAGACCGGCGACATTGCCGGCAAGCAGATTGACGCTGCCTAAGCTCTAAAAATATGAGGCGCATAGTGCAGGCTATGCGCCTCAGTCGTCTCTGCACCCCATATAATCCGCACTATATTCTAGCCGACAAGTTTTCGAGGAGAACCCGTGCCCGAAGGCCACTCTATCCACCGTATTGCCCGCCAAATCAGTGACGTCTTCACCGGCGAGTGCGTGCAGGTTTCCTCCCCGCAGGGCCGCTACGCCGAGGGTGCCGCCCTGCTGGACGGGCACACCATCACCGGGGCGTACGCGCACGGTAAGCACCTGTTCGTGACCTTCGAGAACGACCTGACCCTGAACGTGCACCTGGGTATTTACGGTAACTGGAGCTTCGGCGGGGACGAGACGTTCACGGGTGCTTCGAGCATTGGCGCGCCCCGCAAGATCGGCGAAAAAGAATACGCGGCGGGGGAGGGGGAGCCTTACGCCGGTCCTCCCGAACCGAAGAGTACGGTGCGTTGCCGTATTGTTTCGGAGCACGGCTGGGCGGACCTGGTGGGCCCTACTATCTGCCGTACCCTCACCCCGGAGGAGGTGCGCACCGTCCGCTCCAAGCTCGGCCCCGACCCGCTCAACCCGGACGCCGACCCCGAACAGTTCTACCGCGCGGCACGCAAGAGCTCCCGCCCGATTGGCGTGATTTTGATGGATCAGGCGGCAATCTCCGGTGTGGGCAATATCTTCCGCGCCGAGTCGCTGTACCGCCAGGAAATTGACCCGCTACGCCCCGGCAAGAGCCTCAGTGACGAGGAACTGGAGCGACTCTGGGAAGACAATAAACACCTGCTGGTCATTGGCGTGCGCGTGGGGCGCATCATCACCACCGAACCTGAAGACCGCCCCGGCGTGCCCGAAACCGAAGCCTGGCCCGACCACGCCAACTACGTGTACATGCACCACGGCGAGCCCTGCCGCCGCTGCGGAACGACCATCCGCATGGAAGAAATTGCCGGCCGCAAACTCTACTGGTGCCCCGGCTGCCAGGTCTGAAAACAGGTCTAAAAACTACTCAAATATTTGACAGCCCAGATGGAACCTCGCTACTATAGTCAAGTTCCATTCCGGGGATGTAGCTTAATGGTAAAGCCTCAGTCTTCCAAACTGATTACGCGGGTTCGATTCCCGTCATCCCCTCGAGATTTAGGGTCTCGACGCTTTCGCGTCGAGGCCCTTTCTTTTTCCCTCGAGGGGATGACGGGAATCCCTTCCGCATGCGGATTTGTTTCCTCGCGCGCTCGGAATCCGCATGCTCCAGCTCGTCATCCCCTCCACATCACCGGCCACACAGCACACAGCCTGAGCAGTCAAGTCTTGGAAGGCAACCGGGATCGCTTTATAGCCCAATTGCCCGACGGCAGCGAAGATGCAACAGCGTTCCATCATGCCCAAGCACTACTCGCACGCCTGGACGCCAACCTTGGGGCTTCGTCTTTCGATGACGTGTATGCTAGTAGTGCGAATAATGAAACTCAATGCCGCGAGGCATTCAGGACGATTTTTGAAGCCAGGGTACAGATTCAACACTTCGAGGTGATGACACTGCCCAAGGAGGCCATACCTGACAAGATGACAGATAGGCCGACCTCAACGTTTCATCCCAATCCCAACAAACACCGGAGTACAGAAGAATGAACGAAGAAGACATCCAGCAGGTTCCGCCCACAACACCGAACCTTCACACCGACGTTGCACGCAAGCTCGCAGACCTCCTGCCTGAGGTCGTTGCTGACGGCAAGATCGATGTCGCCGCGCTCCAGGCTGTACTCGGCGATGACGCCGCAACCGGCACCGAGCGTTTCGGTTTGTTTTGGCCGGGTAAGACACAAGCCATCCGTGCCGCCCAAACACCCACCACGGCCACGCTTGCTCCAGATCGAGACAACTCCCTGAACTGGGACACCACAGGCAATGTCGTCATCGAAGGCGACAACCTCGAAGTGTTGAAAGTGTTGCAGAAGCACTACTACGGCCAGATCAAAATGATCTACATCGACCCTCCGTACAACACTGGCAACGACTTCGTCTACTCCGACAACTATGCAGACCCGATCGGCACTTACCTCGAGCGTACGGGTCAGTCTGATACTGAAGGAAAACTTTCGACCAACACCGAGTCAGACGGACGTTTCCACTCCAACTGGCTCAACATGATGTATCCCCGGCTCAAGCTGGCCAGGAATTTGTTGCGGCATGACGGGGTTCTTTTTGTAAGCATTGATGACAATGAAGTAAATAATCTGAAGTTGTTGCTTGACAACATTTTTGGCGAGCAAAACTTCATCTCCTTGCTGATTGCGCAGACTAATCCTCGAGGTCGCACCTTCGATCGGTTTATTGCAAAAACCCATGAGTATGTGTTGGTTTACACCAGGTCTCTTTCTTCCGAGGCCATTAGCCTGATCCCAAAAAGCGACAAAGCAATCGCCGAATATAAGCTGCATGACGCAGTCGGGCAATATCGCCTCCTAGAACTGCGAAACCGCAACCCAGTATTCAATCGAGAAAACCGACCAAACTTGTTCTATCCATTTTACGTTGATCCCGTCACCTTGAAGGTATCCCTGACACCTAGTGAGGACTATTCGCAGGAAGTCTATCCAAGAAACTCTAAGGGAGTAGATGGTTGTTGGACTTGGGGAAAGGATAAAGCTGAGGCGAATCTCGAGCTTTTGTGCGGGCATCAGGCGTCGACAGGAAGATGGACAGTCTTCCGCAAAGACTATCTCGATGAACGGTCGAGTCGAACAAAGAGCAAGTCAATTCTTCTTGACTCCACCTTTAATCATGAAAATGGTAAGGAAACTATGGGGTCACTGTTTGGTAAGACTCCATTTGATTTTCCGAAGTCAGTGTCATTAATTCAGTACATGTTGAGGTTGGGTTCCTGTCAGGAGTCCATAATCCTAGATTTCTTTGCTGGTTCGGGTACGACTGCTCATGCTGTCATGGCGTTGAATGCTGAGGATGGCGGGAATCGTCGGTGTATTTCGGTGCAGTTGCCTGAACCGACGGATGAGACGTCTGAGGCCCACAAAGCCGGTTACGCGAACATCGCAGAGATTACACGCGAGCGTATCCGCCGTGCTGGGGCGAAGATTCTGGAGGAAGAGTCTGCCAAGCTTGATGGGCGTGCTGAGAGCCTCGATGTCGGCTTCCGCGCTTACAAGCTTGTTGACACGAATTTTGCGAAGTGGCGTGCGGACTCCTCACTGTCCGAGGAAGAACTCACGGGATTGTTCGCTGGCATGGGTGAGTCCGTAGATGACGACGCCCGCCCTGAAGCGCTACTGACTGAGGTGCTACTCAAGCTCGGTTTCTCGCTGACTGAGCAGGTTGAGCGTGTGGATGTGGCCGGGCTGGAGGCGTTCAGCGTGGCTGATGACCTTGTGGTCGCTTACCTGAACGAGCACGTCAAGCCCACCCTGGAGCAACTGCGCGCCATGGTCGCCCTTGAACCGGGTCGCCTGGTAGTGCTTGAGGATGCTTTCCAGGGTGATGACGTGCTCAAGACGAACCTGGTTCAGGAATGCCGCTCCCACGGCGTTGACTTGTGGACGGCTTAAGAGAGAGTGGATGCGATGCGTTTTCAGTTTGATCCTCATCAGCCTTATCAGGCTTCCGCTATCGAAGCGGTCACGGACTTGTTCGATGGGCAGCCCGCGGACGCGGACCAGTTGGTGACCACGTTCCGGCTGTCGCCGTCCGAGCCGGCCTTGTCTGACCAGGGCGAAGTGTCTGGTCAGGCGAGTTTGGATATCGCTGCCGAGGTCGGCGCGGTGGGTAACAACCTGGTGCTGGATGAGGACACGATCCTGGCGAACTTGCAGCGGGTCCAAGACCGTAATGGCCTGGAGAGCGCTCAGGCGCTTACTGATGGTCTGCACTTTGATGTGGAGATGGAAACCGGTACGGGTAAGACCTACGTGTATTTGCGTACCGCGTTTGAGTTGGCCAAGCGTTACCGGTTTACCAAGTTCATCATTCTGGTGCCGTCGGTGGCGATCCGCGAGGGTGTGAAGACCTCGATTGATTTGATGCGTGAGCATTTCCGCCACTTGTACCCGGAGATCAATATGGATGCTTCGGTGTATTCGGGCAAGCGTGCCGAGGAGGTGCGTGACTTCGCGTCGGCAACGAGTTTGCAGTTTCTGGTGATGACGATTGATTCGCTGCGTGGGGATGAGAACACGCGCATCATGCACCAGAACAGGGACAAGCTTGCAGGGCTTCGCCCCCTGGATTATCTGCAGGCGACTCGTCCGATCGTGATCATGGATGAGCCCCAGAAAAAAATGGGGACGGATCCGTCTCAGTTAGCGGTAGCTGATCTGAATCCGTTGTGCACGTTACGCTACTCCGCAACCCACCGGGAGATCCGTAACCTGGTGTACCGGCTGGACCCGCTGGATGCCCACCAGCTCGGCCTGGTGAAGACGATCGTGGTCTCGGACGCTCAGGAGCTTGGTAGCACGGCTAAGCCGTATGTGAAGCTGCTTCCTGGGGTGTCTCGTGACCCGTTCAAGGCTTCCCTGAAGTTGATGTGCCGTAAGAAGGACGGCTCGTATGCCAAGCGCAAGGTGACCGCCACGCTGGGTGATGATCTGGAGCGGCTTTCTGGCGGTAACCCGGCTTATGAGGGCAACTGGCGGGTGAGCGAGATCAGCGTTGAGCCTGAACGCATCGAACTGTCCAACCACGGGTACCTGCATGTTGGGGATGAGATTGGCTCGAACCAGGACGCGGTGTTCAGGGAGATGATCCGCGAGACCATCCGCGAGCACATCCGTAAGGAACTCACGGTCCACGCCAAGGGCATCAAAGTGTTGTCCTTGTTCTTTATCGATAAGGTCGCTTCCTATCTCGGAGACGGGATAAACAACCTGGACGCGAACGGCGACTTTGCCGCCTGGTTCGATGAGCTTTACGCCGAGGAACTGGCTCGCCAGCCCGAGGCCAAGGCCATCATGCCTGCTACGGCGTTGGAAGCGCGCAGTGGCTATTTCGCTCAGATGAAGAAGTCTGGTAAGGGCAAGAGCGCGGTGATGACGTTCAAGGACTCGTCTGGCAAGACCAAGGCGGATGATGACGCGTATGAGTTGATCATGCGTGACAAGGCCCGTCTGCTCAGCATGGATGAGCCGGTGCGGTTCGTTTTTTCCCACTCCGCGTTGAGTGAGGGCTGGGATAACCCGAACGTGTTCCAGATCTGCATGCTGCGTGACATGGCCTCGGAAACCGAGCGCCGCCAGACGATTGGTCGTGGCCTGCGTCTACCGGTGAACCAGGCCGGGCAGCGCATTAGTGATGCCGGGCTGGCGCAGTTAACGGTGGTGGCTAATGAGTCGTATCAGGCGTTTGCTTCCGCGCTCCAGAACGAGTACCAGAAGGCGGGTGTGGCGATCGGCTTTGTGCGTAAGCAGGAATTCTCGCGCCTGCCGATCATGGTTGATGGGAAAGAAACCGTTCTGGGCGCGAAACATTCGGCCAAGATCTGGGATCACCTCCACCAGCGCGGTTACATAAACGACCAGGGCGAGGTTCAGGGCAGCTGGGTGCCCGAGCAGCTTGGCTTCACTATCAAGCTGCCCGGGCAGTATGCGGAGTATGAGGATGATGTCATCAACATCGTCAACGCCTGCAAGATGGAAACCATCATCAAACGCAAGCGCAAGCGTGTGACCCGCAAACTGAACAAGGAACTGTACGCAGCCCCCGGGTTTGAGGAGTTCTGGGACAAGATCACCCAGCGTACCACCTACCGGGTCAACTTTGAACGCCAGGCACTGGTGGACGCGTGTGTGAACCGGATTAAGACGGCTCCCGAGATCGAGCCGATCCGTATCCAGGTCACGCGCACGAAAATGACGATGACTCGTGGCGGTACCAAGGGCAGCACGCTCGGGTTGCGTGGCGTGAACCTGACTGGCTCCTACCCGCTGCCCGATATCGTGGCCCAGCTACAGGAAGCGACCTCGCTGACCCGAAAAACGATTATTGATATCCTCATCGCTTCTGGGAGGCTTGGGGAGTTTTTGGATAACCCGAACGACTTCATCAAGATGGCATCGACCTGTATTCAAGAAGAGCTCGCTCACGTGGTGGTTGAAGGCATCCAGTACGAGAAGATTGGCGGGAGTATCTACGAACTGCGCGAGCTACAAGAAGACGGCCTTGAGGAGAAAGACCGCTTCCTTGACCAGCTCTACCAGGTGGCCAACACGGAAAAAACGGACTTTAACTACGTCGTCTATGACTCTGAGGTCGAACGTCAGTTTGCCGAGTACCTGGACGGCCGAGAAGACATCCGCTTGTTCATGAAACTGCCGGATAAGTTCCGTATCCCCACCCCGGTGGGTGATTACAACCCGGACTGGGCGATCATCAAGACCGAGGTCAAGACCGAGGTCAAGACCGAGGAGGGCCAGGACCGGTTGTATTTGATCCGAGAGACCAAGTCGAGCCTGAATCCGACTAAGCGTCGCCCGGGTGAGAACGCGAAGATTAACTCGGCGATCAAGCACTTCGAAGCCATCGGAGTCAACTACAAGGTCGCCGCCCCGGACAACTGGGGGCTGTAAACATGATGGAGGATAGTGTGCTTAGCGATTACCAGGCCAAGTTCTACGCCTACGAGCTGGATCGCTCCTACGCGAGCGATCACGTGGGCAAACTGGCGGGGCTGCTCTTTGACGCCCAGGTCGAACCTAAACCCCACCAAGTGGACGCGGCACTGTTCGCTTTGCGCACCCCCTTCACCCCGGGCGTGATCCTGGCTGACGAGGTTGGCTTGGGTAAAACCATCGAGGCCGGGATCGTAATCAGCCAGTACTGGGCTGAACGCAAACGCCGCATCCTCATCATCGCACCCTCTTCGCTGCGCCAGCAGTGGAGGCAAGAGCTGGACGAGAAATTCGCACTCCCAGCGAGCCTGCTTGAACGCGGCAACCTGGACGAGCGACTGACTCCCAATGCCCGTGAGCAGGTGTTGATTTGTTCCTATGAGTTCGCCAATTCCCAGCATCTGGCCTTGACGCGTCATTGGGATGTGGTGGTGTGCGATGAGGCCCACCGGCTGCGCGCGTACTGGACGGGGCAGGCCAAGATCGCCGCGAACGTGGCACGTATCTGCCGTGCCTCGTCCAAGACTGTCATGCTCACCGCCACACCCCTGCAGAACCGGCTCGAAGAACTCTACGGCCTCGTCAGTGTTTTCGACCCGGACTATTTCCGTTCCCTGGATGCGTTCAAAGAACGCTACGTGAAAAACCCAGGTGGTGTGGGTAATGATGATCTGGCTAAGCGAGTCGCTCAGATCGCTAAGCGCACGCTACGGCGAGATGCGGATAAGTACATTCGTTTCACCACCCGCATGCCGCTGACGGTTGCGTTCAACCCCAGTCGGGCCGAGGCCGAACTGTATGAGAAGATCAACGCCTACCTGCAACGGCCGTTTCTGTGGGCGTTTTCCAAATCCCAACGCCACCTGTCCGCGCTGATCGTGCGTAAGCGTCTGGGCTCGTCGTCTTACGCGGTCGCGTCCACGCTGGCGTCTATCGCCGCCCGATTGGAGGCAGAGGCCAAAGCGGGCATGCGGCGTAACGATGCTGGGGGCTTCATCAGCGACCCGGACTTGACCGGTGAAGAACGAGAAGACGCCCAAGAGAGCAACGAAACCAACACTGCATCTGACTCTACCTCCTTATCTGGCGCGGATCGGGAGTCGATGCTGGCTGAGGTTGCTGAGCTACGCTCCTATGCGGATTTGGCGCGCTCGATCACGGTCAACCAGAAAGCCGTCAAACTCGTCGACGCGCTCGAGCAAGGCTTTGATCGTCTGCGTGAGATTGGCGCGCCTGAAAAAGCCAT
Organism: Rothia sp. HMSC075F09; assembly: GCF_001810515.1. Lineage (NCBI taxonomy): Bacteria > Bacillati > Actinomycetota > Actinomycetes > Micrococcales > Micrococcaceae > Rothia > Rothia sp. HMSC075F09. Next base: position 297,194 of record NZ_KV801780.1, on the reverse strand, counting down.
TATCTTCACCGACTCCACCGTCACTCAGGACTACCTCGCCCGCAGCCTTACGGAGGCTGGTTGGGGCGAAGGCATTGTTCTGTTTAACGGTACGAACAACAGCGCCCACGCGAACCAGATCTACCAAGCCTGGCTAAAAGAAAACGAAGGCAGTGACCTGATTACCGGTATCCCGGCCGCTGACCGGCGCAAAGCCCTGGTCGATGAGTTCCGCAAGCGTGGCCGTCTCATGATCGCTACCGAAGCCGCTGCAGAAGGTATCAACCTGCAGTTCTGCTCCATGCTGGTCAACTACGACCTGCCCTGGAACCCGCAACGCGTGGAACAACGCATCGGCCGCGTCCACCGTTTCGGGCAGAAACACAACGTGATCGTGGTGAACTTTTCTAACAAAGGCAACGTCGCAGAAGAACGCATCCTGCAGTTGCTGACCGAAAAGTTCAAACTCTTCACCTCCGTGTTCGGGGCCTCTGACGAAGTCCTCGGTCAAATCGAAGACGGCCTGGACTTTGAGAAAAACATTGCCGCGATCCTCGAGTGCTGCACCACCGCAGAGCAGATCGAGCAAGCTTTCAACGAGCTCGAAGCCCGCTACAGTGCACAAATCGACCGGGAAATGAAACGCACCCGCAAGCAAGTCTTCGACAACCTCGACCCCAAGGTGCGCGACAAACTCAAGTCCTACGACGCCCAAACCGGCGTCGTGCTCAACGCTTTCGAACGCCTCCTTATCGACCTGACCCGCCACGAACTAGGCGGCTACGCGTCCTTTAACGACACCGGCACCCAGTTCACCCTCACCAAAGCCCCCGCGGCCGGGATCCCCACTGGCAACTACTTCTTCAAATCCCAGCCACGCGCCGGCGCGCACCAATACCGCTACGCCAGCGACCTAGCCCAATGGGTGGTCGCTGCCGCTAAGACACGCCCTACCCCGCCAGCACACCTGGTCTTCCAAACACACGGAAGCAACAGGGCCACGGCCATCGCCAAACGGCTGCGTGGCCGCAGCGGACGGATCAGCGCCCACCAGGTCACCTTCACCATGCAAGCCGCAGACCAACCGCTTAAAGAAACCTACCTACTCCTGGCAGGCTTCTTCGCTGACGGCACCCCCATGGACCAGGAGCAAATTCGCGACCTACTCGACCTGAATTGTGTCTCCGCACAACCCACCCAGGTCAGCACCCGAGGGTTCGAGGATACGATTCACCAGCTGCGTCAAACCGTTGGGGTTGACGTTCAAGAACGCAACGCCATCTTCTATCTGCAACAAGAAGAACTCATCGATGCCGCCCGCCTAGATCTCAAAGCCACCTTCGACGCGAAAATCCGCGACTACCATGCCAAAGAAACCACCGCTAGCAAGGCAGCACGCAAAGCCAAGAACACGGCCGAGCAACTCAAACTCACCCGCGAAGCACGCTCGTGGCGACGCAAAGCCGAAGAAGCCGACGACGAATACCGCCGTCAACGCGACAAACTCCGCGCTGAATCCGACGCCTACCTCGAGAAAGCATCCATGGCCCTAGAACCCAAGGAAGAAACCAACGAACTATTCACCGTATCCTGGGAGGTCGAGTAGACCCACACCCGTCACACATCCCCGTGCCACAACCTGACAATGCAACTGGCCCTGCGGACCACACTCGACACATCCCGTACCCCTACAGGACCATCAGCAAGCTCGGGCAGGCTAGTTGACGCAAAAGCGGATCTACCCTGAAATGGAGGTATTCGGGCTAGAAACCCGCACAGACCCAACAAGGGCTAGGTACGTTGTTTATCAAATGCGGAGTCTAGGTCTCCACTTCAAAGGCTCCGGCGCAAGCGCCGGGGCCTTTTTCGTTGCGGGGATGACGGGATTCGCTTACGCATGCGGATTTATTTCCTCGCGCGCTCGGAATCCGCACGCTCCAGCTCGTCATCCCCTCCACCTCGCATCCACACAAAACACCCTACAAAACCAAGGGAGATAGGGGAGTACGCGCTCAGTGGAAATAAACCGCGCACGAGCCGCTGTGTTGGGCATTTAGCGGGAAAACAGGTAAACTAGGGCACTGACTGTGTTAAACACGCAAGTGCGCAACACGGTCGGTTTCACGGGGCGTGGCGTAGCTTGGCTAACGCGCCTGCTTTGGGAGCAGGAGATCGCAGGTTCGAATCCTGTCGCCCCGACGTGAAACGGTTGCCGCGACGCTACAGGGTCGTGGCGCTCTTTCCACTAAGCAACCGCGGCACACACGATTCGTGCCGCACCGAAACTATATGAGGAGATCACGGACGTGAAGACCGCCGTCGAGAAGCTCAACCCGACCCTCGCAAAGATTGAGGTCGAGGTTCCCTTCGCAGAATTCAAGCCCTACCTGGACCGCACCTACAAGAACCTCTCGGGTCAGATCAGTGTTCCCGGCTTCCGCAAGGGTAAGCTGCCCAAGCAGCTCATCGAGCAGCGTGCGGGCTTCGACTACATCGTCGAGGCATCCCTGAACGACGCTCTGAACGACTACTACGCACAGGCACTGGGCGAGAACGAACTCTCCCCCCTGGCACAGCCCGAGCTGGACGTTCAGTCCCAGCCCTCCACCGAGAACCGTGAGGCAGACCTCAAGCTGACCATCACCGTCACCGTCCGCCCCGAAATCGAGCTGCCCAACTACGAGGGCCTCGAGGTTGAGGTTGACGAGGTAGAGGTCACCGCTGAGGACGAGGTTCAGGCACTGGACGCTCTGCGTGAGCGCTTCGGCACCCTGAAGACCGTTGAGCGCCCCGCAGCTGACAAGGACTTCGTGACCATCGACATCGCCGCAGAAATCGACGGCGAGCAGGTAGACGCAGCAAACGACCTGTCCTACCAGATCGGTTCCGGCACCATGCTCGACGGCATCGACGAGGCTCTGACCGGCCTGTCCGCTGGCGAGGATGCAACCTTCGAGACCAAGCTCTCCGGCGGCGAGCACGCAGGCGAGCAGGCTGTTATCAAGGTCAAGCTCTCCGCAGTCAAGGAGCGCGAGCTGCCCGCAGCTGACGACGAGTTCGCACAGCTGGCTTCCGAGTTCGACACCATCGACGAGCTGAAGGAAGACATCAAGAAGCAGGTTGCAGAAGCTAAGGTTGCCGAGCAGGGCACCCAGGCACGCGACAAGGTCCTCGCAAAGCTCGTTGAGCTCGTTGAGATCCCCGTCCCCGAGAAGGTAATCGAGGACCAGCTCGAGCAGCACTTCAACAACCCCAACGCTGAAGCAGGCCACGACACCGAGGAGCACCGCGCCGAGGTTCGTGAGAACACCGAGACCGCATTCAAGAACGAGATGGTTCTCGACGCTGTTGCGGACAAGGAAGAAGTGACCGTTGACCAGGCTGAGATGATCAACTACATCATCACCATGAGCTCCCAGTACGGCATGGACCCCAACCAGTTCGCACAGATGCTGGACGGCTCCGGCCAGGCAGGCGCACTGGTCGGCGAGGTTCGCCGCTCCAAGGCTCTGGCAGCAGTGCTGAAGACCGCAGTGGTCAAGGACACCAAGGGCAACGTTGTTGACCTGTCCAAGTACCTGGGCGAGGGCGAAGAGGCAGCTGCCTAAATCCCTGCCACGGTCTGCAAGAAGCCACCCCGCTAGAGGGCGTGCGCTGATTGCTTGAAACGTGTAGCCTCAGCGGGCATCCACCGAATTACCGGTTGGGTGCCCGCTGAGGCTCTTTTCACCCCCAGAATCACCCCCGATTTGCTCCCGAACGCGTATGCAGGCTCGTCAGTACCGCATATGCTGAGCGCTGTGCTTCACGCTGTGCTTCACCCCCTGGCGAACGAACAACCCGAAGGGAAGCGGGGGAGAGCAACTATCGGTAAGGTAGTAGCAACGAAACTTTTCGCGTGCGCTCCGGCGCGTAAATCGCGCAAAGATGCAGCGAAGACCCATTAGAGAAGAAGAGGAAGAATGTCCAGCTACATGCCTCTGCCCATCGGCGCCTCCCAGGCAGCCGGCGTGGCGCCCGCGCCGTCTATGGCAACCCCCATCGTTGGTGCCCAGGAAGATTACGTCTACAACAGCCTCCTGAAGGAGCGCATTATCTGGCTCGGCTCCGAGGTGCGCGACTCCAACGCTAACCTCATCTGCTCCCAGATGCTGTTGCTCTCGGCTGAAGACCCCGAGGCAGACATCTACCTGTACATCAACTCGCCCGGCGGCTCCGTGACCGCTGGTATGGCAATCTACGACACCATGCAGCTCATCCCGAACGACGTGGTGACCGTGGTGACCGGTATGGCAGCATCCATGGGTCAGTTCCTGCTCACCGCAGGCACCATCGGCAAGCGCTACGCAACCCCGAACGCCCGCATCCTCATGCACCAGCCCCTCGGCGGTATTGGCGGTACCGCATCGGATATCCGCACCCAGGCTGAGCTGATTCTGGACATGAAGAAGCGCCTGGCAGAGATCACCGCTGAGCGCACCGGCAAGAGCCTGGAAACCATCCTGAAGGATAACGACCGCGACAACTGGTTCAACGCGGAAGAGGGCCTGGAATACGGCTTCTTCGACCACATTGCCACCACCGCCGGTAAGCTGCCCGAATCGAAGAACGCATAAGGGAGATGCATATGAACTACCTGCCGAACGATATCACCACCTCGGCGCCGGCTATGCCGAGCAACCGCTACGTGCTCCCCAGCTTCGAGGAGCGCACCCCCTACGGTTACAAGCGTCAGGACCCGTACGCAAAGCTGTTCGAGGACCGCATCATCTTCCTGGGCACCCAGGTGGACGACGCATCCGCTGACGACATCATGGCTCAGCTGCTGGTGCTGGAGGCACAGGACCCCGAGCGTGACATCACCCTGTACATCAACTCGCCCGGCGGCTCCTTCACCGCAATGACCGCTATCTACGACACCATGCAGTTCATCCGCCCCGAGATCCAGACCGTGTGCCTGGGCCAGGCGGCATCCGCTGCGGCGGTTCTGCTGGCTGCCGGTACCCCCGGCAAGCGTCTGGCACTGCCGAACGCTCGCGTGCTGATTCACCAGCCCGCGCTGAGCGGTCAGCAGGGCGGTCAGGCATCTGACATTGAGATTCACGCGAACGAGGTTATGCGTATGCGTGAGTGGACTGCACAGACCCTGGCACTGCACTCGGGCAAGACCTACGAGGAAGTTGACCGCTCCATTGAGCGTGACAACATTCTGACTGCGGCTGCTGCCCTGGAGTACGGCCTGGTCGATAAGGTGCTGGAGTCTCGTAAGCTGCGTAAGCCTGCGACCAACACCGCTATTTCCCACACCTAAAGTTTTGAGGAATATCCCCGAGCGTTTTTCGGGGGAGGGGCGGCATCGCTTCGTGTGCGAGCCTTCGGGCTGGTGCGCGGTGCGGTGCCGCCCTTTTTGCGCCCGCCAGGGGTACGGCAAGGCAGGCTGATATGTTGCGTTGACCTGCGCTTTCTTGTCGGGCTTTAGCGTCACAGCCTACCGTCATATGCCGGAGTATCAGCCCCGCCGCCGTCATAAAAGACGCGCTTTGTCATATGCCCGGTAAGTCCGTTCATTTGCGGTGCGTAATTCTGAGTTCCGGGGTGAACTCCGGTAGCCTTAGAGAGGGAGAAAATTCGAGTATTTCATACCGGTTTCTCACTCAAACCACGGCGCCCACCACCCGCCGGTGCCCCTCCTGAGAAATCACCGCAGATATCAGGTCACTGACCCTTCTGCACCGATTTCACCACGCCGATCGAAAGGGAATCTTCGTGGCCACAGACATCATTGTGCCTCCCGAACAGCCCAACGCCAGCATGCGATGCTCCTTCTGCAAGAAGACTCGCGCGCAGGTTTTCAAGATTGTGCTCGGCCCGAATGTTTCCATCTGCGACGAATGCGTGGAGCTGTGCGAAGAGATCCTCACTGAAGAGCGTCTGAAGGTGAAATCCTCCGCGGCGGCGCCTGCATCTCAGCTGGCTACTCCGCGCGAAATTTACAGCTACCTCAACGACTACATCATCGGTCAGGACGCGGCGAAGCGGACCCTGGCGGTGGCGGTGTACAACCACTACAAGCGCATCCACGATATTGATAACCCGGTGCTGACCTCCCGCATTCTTTCGGCGACCGCGGGGGAGCAGGTGGAGCTGGGCAAGTCGAATATTCTGATGCTCGGACCGACCGGCTGCGGTAAAACCTACCTGGCGGCAACCCTGGCGAAGAAGCTGGATGTGCCCTTCGCCCTGGTCGACGCAACCACCCTCACCGAGGCGGGCTACGTGGGTGATGACGTGGAGAACATTCTGCTGCGCCTCATCAACGCCGCTGACGGTGATATTGCTAAGGCTCAGCGCGGCATCATCTACATTGACGAGATCGACAAGATTGCCCGCAAGGGCGGCGAGAACCTCTCCATCACCCGTGACGTGTCCGGTGAGGGCGTGCAGCAGGCGCTGCTGAAGATTATTGAGGGCACCGTGGCGACCGTACCGCCGGAGGGCGGACGCAAGCACCCGGCACACGCGAATATTGAGATTGATACCTCGAACATTCTCTTCATCGTGGCTGGCGCCTTCGACAATATTGACGACCGCATCGCAGCCCGAGTGGGTGCCGGCGGCATCGGTTTCGGCGCTGAACTGGGCGGTTCCGTGAAGAACCCACTGGACCAGATCATGCCCGAGGACCTGGCGCACTACGGCATTATCCCCGAGCTGATTGGCCGCCTGCCGGTCATCTCGACTCTGAGTGAGCTCAACGAAGAAGAGCTGGCTCGCGTGCTGACGGAACCGAAGAACGCGCTGCTCAAGCAGTACCGTCACCTCTTCGCCCTGGACGGCGTGGACCTGGTCCTCGACGACGCTGCGGTCGCGGCTATTGCCCGCCTCGCCGCCGAACGCGGCACCGGTGCCCGCGGCCTGCGCGCCATGATGGAGCAGATTCTGCAGCCGATTATGTTCGACATCCCGGACCGCACCGATGTGGTGTCCATCGTCATCGGTGAGGACACCGTGCTCAACGGCACGGAACCCCGCTACGTGCTGCAGGCGCCCGACCCCGAAACCGAGACCACCCGCACCGTAAAGGGGGAGGCGAAGGCCGCCTCCCTGAAGGAAGCGGACCGTCAGGCGGCATAACCGAATACTTCCAGCCGACAGGCTAGGGAATAAAGAAGCCGTCGCCCCTGTTATACGGGGTGACGGCTCACTAGCAGGTACTGCTCTCGCTGGCATGTCCTGAAGAACGTGTGCTGAAGAGCGTGTACCGAAGAATAAGCGCCGGCTCATAGAAGCGGCTGGCGCAACCGTATGAGAGAGGAACACTCATGGCTGAGAACGCACCCGCACAGATTGATTTCTGGTTCGACCCGATCTGCCCCTGGTGCTGGATTACCTCCCGCTGGATTGGCGAGGTGCAGAAGGTCCGCAACGTTGAGGTGACCTGGCGCCCCTTCTCGCTGTCCATGCACAACCAGGGCCGCGACCTGCCCGCCGACTACCAGGCAATGATGGACCAGTCCTGGGCGCCGACCCGCCTCATCACCGCTGTGCGCGAGCTGCACGGTAACGAGGTTATTAAGCCCCTCTACGACGCTCTGGGCGAGCAGATTCACCACAACAGCAACAAGGCCGATTCCTACCGCGATGCAATCGTCAAGGCGCTGGAGGAGGTCAATCTGCCCGCAGAGCTGGCGGACGTAGCCTTCACCGATCAGTACGATGAGCAGATGCGCGCCTCCCTGGACCTCGCACTGGAGACCGTGGGCGGCACCGATGTGGGTGTTCCGCTGATTTCCATTAACGGCACCGCCTTCTTCGGCCCGGTCATCTCCCCGAGCCCCGCCGGTGAAGAGGCAGGTAAGCTCTTCGACGGCGCCCTGGCGCTGGCTTCCTACCCCGGCTTCTTTGAGCTCAAGCGCCCCCGTAACGTGGGCCCGATTTTCCACGGCGAAAACGGCGAAGCCTAAGAACCCTGCAATGTGCTGAGAATCCTGCAATGCACGCAGGCTCGGTAGAGTCTGCGGTCGTAGAGCAAAAAAGTACCGCCCGGTCAGTACTGACCGGGCGGTACTTTTCTATTCACTATGTTGCGCTGAAACGTACGATCTACGCGCGGTGAGCGCTACTTGCAGAGGTAGCCTTGTGCGCCTTCTGTGCTTTCAGCGCTTTCTGAGCCTTGCGCTGTGCCCTGTGCTCCAGAACCTTCGGGTGCGTTGCACGCTGCACGATCTTCGTATCGCGCATGTGGAAGGTGCGGGTTGCCGTGTACTGGACCGCCGCATCCGAGGTGAACGCCAGCATCGCAAACACCGCAACACCCAGCTGGAAGAAAATCGTGGACAGCGGCAGGGACTGGTGGCCCCACAGCACACCGCCGGTAATCGCTGCGAAGTTCAACGCAGTCAACAGCAGAGCCAGGCGACGAGCCTTCGACGAGCCGCGCAACGTGCTCCACAGCAGGAACAGGTGCACCGCCGAATAAATTGCTACAAAACCAACCAGCACCGTACCGGTAATGGTCAGCAGTACGTCGCTATCCACCTGATCGAAGAGGTCCAGCAGCTCAATGTCGTTGCCGGAGCCTTCCTCCAGCAGCTTGGCGCGAAGTGCCGGGCGGCTGAGCGCCAAAATGACGCTGTTGACAATGTCGGCGAGGGTCACGGCGATGAGCATACCCGAACCGATCAGCAGGCTCAGCGGCATACGGTACGCCAGGTCGTGCGCGCTGGAGAGGTGAATTTCTTCCTGCTCCTGCGGCTCCAGACCCTCATTGTTCAGCACGATGACCGGGAGCGCGCCGTCCGTGCGGATCGCGTCGCCGCCGCCGTTACGGGCGTGGTAACCGGAGGAAAAATCGTGCAGAATCTCAACGTGAGTTTCCGGGTGAGCGTACTGGATGGACTCCACAATGTAGTCGCGCTCAAAGTCGGTTTCAGCATCGATGCGGTGCGTGACCTGCAGGGTGAAGAAGCTGAAACCCACGCCGGAGTCGTACGTGCCCGCCGCTAACCAATCCACCTGGTGACCACCAGGCAGAAGCCAGCCGTTCGGGGTTTTCCAGAAGCGCACGTGGTGGCGTTTCTCGGGGTTGCCGTCCACTTCCTTCTGGTAGGCGAAAGCCTGCGTCTTACCAAAAATTTTTAGCGGGGAGACCGGCGCCTCCGCGTAGGAACGGCGGGTGATGGTGGAGATAATAATCTTCCACGAGGAGACGAGGGTGACGTCGTCAGCACGGGTCCAGCCTGCATCCTGCATGACCTGGTGAATCTGCTCCTCGGTACCAATCAGGCCGATATTGACCGGGTCGCCGAGCAGGCCGTCCGGGGTGCGGGTGCGCCCAATGAAGTAATCGGGCACGTAGATGCGGGTCATGATGGCGTGAAAACGCGGTAGCGTCAGGTACGCGGTGACCGCCCAGAAGATAAAGGCGATGGGCACGCCCCAAAAAGAGTGGCCGACCGTATTCGCCAGAATCATGAAGGTCAGCACGAGGGCGGCGACGCCGGCGAAGATAAAGAAGAGAGTGTCCCAGAAATCAACCCAGAAGCTACGCGGCACGAGGTCTTGCGCCGCACCGCGCGTGTCAATATCGCCACGGTAAACCGGTGGCGAGGTGACTGGGGGAGCAACATCGCTACGTATAGGCCGCAGGACGCGTTTTTGGTGGGACATTCCCGCCCTTTCTGCAACATAGTTAGGGTCTTTGAATATCCATAACTATAGCAAGGGGCAGGTTATGTGAAGTACGCATTCCGGGCAGGGCTTAATCGCTTGGCTCGATAGCCCCGCCGCAGAAAAACGCGGTACAACGCGGAGTGCTGGCGTTGCCGCGCGAAAGAAATAAAGGGTGACCCTACTCGGGGAGGGGCTTAGCCTCCACAGCGGCGCGTGCCGCCGCAATAGAGCTTTCGTGGTGCAGCATGTCGCGGCTTTCACGCATGAGGCGCACCCACTTGCGGGTCAGTTCCTCAAGTTGCTGAGCGGTCAACGAACCGGAGGCGATGCTCGCCTCATCGGCGGCGGCGCTGGTGGAAATGTGCTGATGCCACAGGTCGTACACTTCGTTGGTGTAGCTGTCACGTAGTGCCCGGGCGTGTTCGCGTGCCTGGCTGATGTATTCGTTCAGGCTTGCGTGGTAGTGCTGAAGTTGATCGGGGGAAATGTTTGCTTGCGCTCCTGGCGGTGAGCTCGGGGTTGAGCTCTGCCTCGCCTGGGGTTTGTTCGGTAATCCGGAAGAGGATGAGTATGAATTCATGAGGATATGGGGTGCGCCTACTTTGGCGCGGGTCAGAGTCAGGACGCATCGCTGCGCCTGACGGGTGGTTTATTGTCGTGCGGTTGGTCGGGGTATGTCTTGCTCGTACCGGTGATTTGTCTGTTGCTGAAGTTGAATAGAGGGTTGTTCCCGATGGTAAAACCCTCGCATCAACAATCATACATAAAGTGACAGTCAATCTCATAAGGTTGATTATGCTCTTTGCACATTGATGAACAGAAAAAGGGATTGAAAATCCCACATAATCCCTACAGAACAGCAGACTAAAACCCACATTATTGGGGGAGGAGGTTGTGAAGGTGCTAGGGATGGGTACGGGCACCCGCGGGTACCGAATGTGTAAAGCCTCTAGTCAGAGTCGTAAAAGCGCCATACAAAGCACCGCCCGCAGTCGAGCATCACGCTCTCCGGGTACCTTGCCTGCAGAAACCAACGAACCGCAGACACAGAAAACGGGGCGGTACCGTCAATCGGTACCGCCCCGTCCTCAACACCAACTCGGTGTTATGTCACTAAGCAATGAACGTTAGATTCGATTACTCAGCTGCTTCTTCCACAACGAGTACAACGTCGCGAACCTCCAGCTCGCCCTCAGCCGCCACCAGGGACAGCTCACGAGCGTTACCGGCAGCCTTCAGATCAGCCATGCCAGCAGCAATGCGATCCAGCTGAGCCTGGGGAGCCGCAATAGTTGCGGACTCAACCTCGGTGCGCTGCTTAACCTTCGCGTCGCTCTTAGCCTTACGCAGACCACCCAGAGCCTCAGCAACATCCGGCAGAATCTGCTTCAGCGACTCAATCTGAGCCGGGTCAGCGTCCGCCAGGACCCACTGAGCCGAAATGCCGGCGGTCGGGTTCTGAGCGGAGTACTCAGCCAGCAGGGCGCCTTCCAGGATGGGCAGTGCCTGCGGCCACTCGGCGCGGTGCACGCTACCTGCACGCCACCAGGACCAAATCTCTTCGGTCACGAACGGCAGGAAGGGAGCGAACAGACGCAGCAGAGCATCCAGGGTGGTTGCCAGCGCAGCCAGAACAGAAGCCTGCTCCTCTTCGCCGCGAGCACCGTACGCACGGTCCTTAATCAGCTCGACGAAGTCGTCGGTGAAGGACCAGAAGAAGCTCTCGCAAATCTGCAGGGCACGAGCGTACTCGTACTTCTCGAACGCAGCGGTTGCCTCTTCAATCAGGTACGCCAGGCGAGCCAGCAGGGAGCGGTCCAGGGCGTTGATGAGCACGCGGCCCTGAGCCTGAGAAGTAATGACAGACTTCTCGGTAGCGCCCAGGTTCAGCACGAACTTGGATGCGTTCAGCAGCTTGATCGCCAGGCGGCGACCAATCTTCATCTGGCCTTCGTCGTAGGCGGTGTCAGCACCCAGGCGAGCGGAAGCAGCCCAGTAGCGCACAGCGTCCGAACCGTACTTCTCCAGAACCTCGTTGGGGACCACAACGTTGCCCTTAGACTTGGACATCTTCTTGCGGTCCGGGTCGAGAATCCAGCCGGAGAGCGCGGTGTTGTACCACGGCACGGAGGAAGCCAGGGTCTCCGCGCGAACAGCGGTGGAGAACAGCCAGGTACGGATAATGTCGTGACCCTGCGGGCGCAGATCCATGGGGAAGGTCTTCGCGTGCAGGTCCGGGTTCACACCCCAACCGGTCGCAATCTGCGGGGTCAGGGAGGAGGTAGCCCAGGTGTCCAGAACGTCCGGGTCGGCAATGAAGCCGCCCGCTACGCCGCGCTGATCCTCGGTGTAACCGGGAGCAGCCTGAGAGGCGGGGTCAACCGGCAGCATGTCCTCAGAAGGCAGAATCGGGTTCTCGTAGTCCGGCTCGCCCTCAGCGTCCAGCGGGTACCAGACGGGGAAGGGAACACCGAAGAAACGCTGGCGAGAAATCAGCCAGTCGCCGTTCAGACCCTCAACCCAGTTCTCGTAGCGGCTACGCATGAAGGAGGGGTACCAGTTCATCTCACGGCCGCGCTCGATGAGCTTCTCGCGGCGTGCAGCGTCACGGCCACCGTTGCGGATGTACCACTGGCGGGAAGCAACGATTTCGAGGGGCTTGTCGCCCTTCTCGTAGAACTTCACGGGGTGGGTAATCGGCTTGGGGTCGCCGTCCATTTCGCCAGCCTCAACCAGCATTTCCACGACGGTCTTCTGTGCGGTGAAGACGGTGGCGCCAGCCATGCGCTCGTAGCGCTCGCGACCCTCAGCGGAGGTGATCCACTCGGGGGTTTCGCGGGAGAAACGGCCGTCGCGACCGATGAGGGCGCGGGTGTCCAGCTGCAGTTCACGCCACCAGGTGACGTCGGTGGTGTCACCGAAGGTACAGATCATGGCGATACCGGCACCCTTGTCGGGCTGTGCCAGCGGGTGCGCCTTAATTTCGACCTCAACGCCGAACAGCGGGGAGGTGACGGTGGTGCCGAACAGCGGCTTGTAACGCTCGTCGTCCGGGTGCGCCACGAGAGCCACACAGGAGGGCAACAGCTCGGGGCGGGTGGTCTCAATCCAGACCTTCTCGCCGTTGGGGCGGTGGAAGCTGATGCGGTGGTACGCGCCGGGGCGTTCCTTGTCTTCCAGCTCAGCCTGTGCCACTGCGGTGCGGAAAGTGACGTCCCACATGGTCGGTGCTTCAGCCATGTAGGCGTTGCCTGCTTCCAGGTCCTTCAGGAAGGCGAGCTGGGAGACCTTGCGGGAGTGCGCGTCGATGGTGCGGTAGGTGCGCGACCAGTCAACGGACAGACCCAGGGTGGTGAAGAGGTTTTCGAAGACCTTCTCGTCTTCAACCGCGAGCTCTTCACAGAGTTCAATGAAGTTGTTGCGGGAGATGCGCGGCCACTTTGCCTGGCTGCGGTCGGGCTTGGGGGTGCCGTCTGCCTTCCAGGTGATCAGGTCGCGGAAGGAGTCGTTGTCTGCCACGGAGGGGTCGCAGAGAACGCCGTAGTAGTTCTGAACGCGGCGTTCGGTGGGCAGGCCGTTGTCATCCCAGCCGAGGGGGTAGAACACGTTCTTGCCGGTCATGCGCTGGTAGCGTGCAATGACGTCGGTCTGGGTGTAGGAGAACATGTGACCCACGTGCAGGGAGCCGGATGCGGTCGGCGGCGGGGTGTCAATGGAGTAGACCTGTTCGCGAGTGGTGTTCTCGTCGAATGCGTAGGTCTTCTCGTCGGCCCAGCGCTGCGAGAGCTTCTCTTCGAGGCCTTCGAGGGCGGGGCGGTCGGGAACGTTAATCTGTACGGGCGAGTCTGAGCCCAAAATGTTTTCAGCCATAACGGCTATTTTCTCATATTCACGGCATTCTCTCAGCTCCAGGGGAATTCTGCGCTGTGCTTGCCTGTTCGTACTGCTTGATTGCGGCTTCTAGACGTGCCAGGAGGTGCCGGTACCGGCGCGCAAATTGTGTCCTGTGTACTGCGGCGCGTACCCCGCCGGAGGCGGTGAGATCCTGCCAGCTGGCGGGGTCGAGGTAGCTCTGCCCGAGCAGTAGGTGAACTTCGGAACTGTAGGGGAGTCCGGTGGTGGCACGGATGCTGCGCGCCCGCTGCTGGAGGGTGCGGCGCTGCTCTTTAAGGTCGGTGATGCGCTGGTGCGGTATTGCTGTCATGTGGAGGTTCCCAATATGAGGAGTAATCGGCGATTCAGTGACAAACTCGGTGGAAACGGTAATGGGGGAGAGACCCCCTAATATTGCTGCCCCTGATTACCTGCAGTGTATGCGCGAAAATCTGCAGTATCAATGCCCACGAATCCTTCTCAGCAGAGCGGGCGCGGCGTAGACTGAAGATACACGACCTTTGAGGAGTTGCCAATGAGTTCTCTGAGTATTTTTGGTTTGGGCACGTCTGAAACCGTTCTGCTGATACTGCACCTGGTGCTGGTTGCGTTGTGCGTCTGGCATTTGACGGTGCGTAGCGGTTACGGTGAGGCGCGTATGCGTTTCGTACTGCCTCTGATTGCGTTCATGCCCGGTGCCGCGATTCTTTATCTGATGTCGGCGCGTGAAGGCACGGTCCCTCCGGACACCATCAAGACCGGTAGTAGCTCGCCCGTGTATTTTGAGCACCGCCTCGGGTTCCGTGACGGCGGCAGGAGTCGTTGGGGTTTGCCTCGTCGCCGCAAGTAGTAGGTGTGACAGCGTCTGTACCGTTCGTCCTGAATGGTGGCATTGTCGGCATCTATCTCGCTATCGAAAATTTCAAAATACATGCCCGCGGGTCTGCTCGAACAGAGCACCCGCGGGCATCACTCTACTAGGATTAAAGTATGACTGAGAACACCCACATTCCTGCATCTCCTTTCCTGCCCCATACCGGCGACGGCAAAGTTGCCGTGGTGACCGGCGCCTCCAGCGGTATTGGCCGAGCCACCGTGCAGCAGCTAGTAGCAAGCGGCTGGACCGTCTATGCTCTGGCTCGTCGCACCGACCGCCTCTACACTCTCTACGCGGAAACCGGCGCTCACCCGGTGACCTGCGACGTGACCGACGAGCATTCCGTCCGCTTTGTTGCCGAGCAGATCCTGGAGGAGCAGGGCACCATTGACGCCCTGGTCAATATTGCCGGTGGTGCTATTGGCGTGGATAAGGTTGCCGACGGCAAGCCTACCGATTATTTGAAGATGTACCAGATGAATGTTCTCGGTATTCTGCACATGGTGCGTGCCTTCGCGGAGGCGTTGCGCCTGAACGGTCACGGCACGATCCTGAACCTGACCTCCACTGCAGCCGAGCACGGTTACGAGGGCGGTGCCGGATACAATGCGGCGAAGTTCGGCGCTCGCGGCCTGACGGAGGCGCTCCGCCTGGAAGAAGCGGAATATAACGTTCGCGTGATTGAGATTTGCCCGGGCATGGTGCACACCGAGGAGTTCTCCCTAAATCGTCTGGGTTCCAAGGAAGCCGCCGAGCGCGTCTATGCGGGTGTTGAGAAGCCGCTGACCGCAGAGGACGTGGCGCAGACCGTGACCTTTGCGTTGAACGTTCCGCACCACGTGAACCTTGACCGCATTACGATTCGCCCGGTGGCGCAGCCGAGCCAGTTCAAGGTGATTCGCAAGGAGAGCTAAGCTTTGTGCTCTTGCGTCCGCTGATGCGGGGGTAACTTGCCTCGCCTGCATTCCTGATTCTTAGGATGCGGGCGAGGCTTTTTGTTTGTACGCGGGGAGGTCTGTGGCTTGTGTGGAGCTTTGATCCGGGTGCCAAGCGGGGCGGGAATAGGTGGGGGAGAGGTATCAAGGAGTACTTGATGGAACTATAAAGTGGTACGTGAGACTTTAAGGTTCACCATGGTGAAATAGTTGGGGTGAAATCATCTATGGAAAGTATTATATTTTCTTCAAATGCAATCAAAATGTAGGGTTACCGGTGTTCACATGTCAGTATATGACCACAAAACACCATAATTGGTCTGTAATAACCCTCAACTTGAGGGGTGGTTTTATAACGATTTCATTACAGTTACTTAAAGCGGGCATTAAGAGGGCAGAAGACTCAGAGTTGGGTGTTAACCTTTTAGCAGTCACACCCATGTGTGAATCTGCGCGCCCCTCAAAGACGGAGGCACACCGCGTAGGTTCACCACCGATAATCAGAGATCGAGGAAAAATGTCGAAGACTACCCGTCGCGTTTACAAGATCGCAGCTGCGGCAGCTTTTACCGCTGGTTCTGTAGCAGCAATCCCGGCAACCTTTGCGGCAGAAGCACCCGCCGATCAGCAGCAGCAGGTTGTTGATCAGAAGGCATCTTCTCAGACTTCTTCCCTGCCCGGCGGCAACGCAACCGAGACTCCCAAGGCTGAGGCAACCGAAGCTCCTAAG
>NZ_KV801780.1:279084-281028 GCF_001810515.1 Rothia sp. HMSC075F09 | reverse complement strand
GAGGCAACCGAAGCACCTAAGGCTGAGGCAACTGAAGCTCCTAAGGCTGAAGCTCCTAAGGCTGAGGCAACCGAAGCACCTAAGGCTGAGGCAACCGAAGCTCCTAAGGCTGAAGCACCTAAGGCTGAGGCTCCCAAGGCTGAGGCAACCGAAGCTCCTAAGGCTGAAGCACCTAAGGCTGAGGCAACCGAAGCACCTAAGGCTGAAACCCCCAAGGCTGAGACTCCTAAGGCTGAGGCAACCGAAGCACCTAAGGCTGAGGCAACCGAAGCTCCTAAGGCTGAAGCACCTAAGGCTGAGGCTCCCAAGGCTGAGGCAACCGAAGCTCCTAAGGCTGAAGCACCTAAGGCTGAGGCAACCGAAGCACCTAAGGCTGAAACCCCTAAGGCTGAGACTCCTAAGGCTGAGACCCCTGCTCCCGCAACCCCCGAGCCCACCACTCCCTCCACCCCGGCTCCCGAGGTGAAGCAGGCTAACCCCTTCGTCTCCATCGAGAACGCACGCTTCTCCGGTGATGCGCAGTTTAACACCGTGAGCGTTGTTGGTACCGGCTTCTACGGCGAGAAGGTCGGCCCCGGCGTTCAGGTCAGCATCTACGCGCTGGATGAGAACCAGCAGATTACCGGCGACGTCATTACCACCGTGTCCGTGTCTGCGGACCAGATTCAGGATGGCTCCTTCAAGACTTCCTTCACTGTCGAGGCAAGCAAGCTGCCCGCCGGCGCTTCCTACGCTCTGGTTGCTGTGAGCAACCCTCAGGCTGCTCAGGCTGACCAGAAGCTCGTGGCTCTCTCCTCCTTCAAGGTCACCGAGTCCACCTCTCCCGAGGCACCCAAGAACAAAGAGACCCCCGCTCCCGTGACCCCGGCACCGGAGACCCCCAAGGCTGACGAGACTCCCGCTCCCGTGACCCCGGCACCGGAGACCCCGAAGGCTGACGAGACCCCGGCACCCGAGGCTCCCAAGACTGAAGCACCCAAGGAAGAAACTCCTGCTCCGGAAGCACCTAAGACTGAGACCCCCAAGGCTGACGAGACCCCCGCTCCGGAGGCTCCCGCAGCACCCGAGAACGCAACCCTCACCACCGAGGACGCTTCCCTGAACCCGAACGATCAGTACAACGTCCTGACCTTCAACGGCTCCGGCTTCACCCACGAGTCCGTCGCTAACGGTGTGCAGATCGCTATCTTCCGCCTGGATGCAAACGGCAACATCACCGGCGACGCTCTGGCAACCCACGACGTACCCGCTTCTGAAATCGTGAACGGCACCTTCCGCGTCAAGGTCAGCGTTCTTGCTGAACTGCTGCAGCCCGGTTACGCCTACGCAATGGTGGCAACCAGCGACCCCAACGGCCCGGTACACCAGGTTGCAGTCACCACCGCCACCGTGAGCGATGCGAACAACCCCGCACCGACCCTGCCGGCAGCTACCGAGGACGAGAGCACCACCGTTCGCGATAACGGCGACGGCACCACCAGCGTCTTCACCGCTGAAATGCGCGAAGACGGTTCGGTTGTCGTAACCGAGACCCGCATGCCCTCTTCTCAGGCACCCAAGGCTAAGGTTGGTAACGCATCCGCTGCTACCTCCTCTAGCTCCAAGGGCCACACTGTAGGCGTCTCCGGCACCAAGGGCTCGGCTCAGGCTTCCTCCTCCTCGAAGCAGCAGCTGGCACACACCGGTGCTGAGGGTGTTGCAGGTATCGCAGGCGTTGGCGCCGCAGCTCTGATTGCTGGTGCCGCACTGATGCTCCTGCGCCGCCGCAGCCTCTAATAGCTCAGCCTCTATAGGCTAGGCTCTGAATATCTGATACTCGCCGTAAGGTGAGTGATTCAAGTGCCGCCAATACTCTGAAAGGGTATTGGCGGCACTTTTGCATGCCAGCAGTTTTTTGCGTGCCAGCAGTTTTTGTTGAGCTGTTCTTTGGATCTGGGGGGGGGG
>NZ_KV801780.1:173894-278984 GCF_001810515.1 Rothia sp. HMSC075F09 | reverse complement strand
GGGGGGGGGGGGGGTAGTTGTGTGTGGCAAGCGGGGTGAGAGGGGTAGCTCTTCCGTATTGGGGGTGCAGGCTGGCGTAACGGAATGATTTTGTCGACTTATTTTGTGCGTGGTTATTGGTACGCACGCTTTTAATCAATGTGCGGGGAAAAGCGCTGTGACCTGCAATTTTTTCACTCAAAAGAAATAAATTAAATGCATGAATGTGCAGAATATTTTTATCTCAAATCCATTAAAAATGCATATACATGCAATAAAACCTTGAGTTTCAAGGGAGAGTTGAAAAATTTTGCCTAGTCCATGCAATTTGAGTGCTCTTGGTGATGTTATAGAGAGTAAAAAATATGCTGTGTGGGTTATTGCACAGGAAAATAGTTGGGACGTAAAGCGTCTTTACAGCAATAACAAGAAAAGTATTGTTAGTGTGGAATTACCGATAAATAGAGCGATTCCCTTCGCGGTAACTTCCACCATTACATGAACGTTATGACTAGTCCGTACGTTATAGCGGTCAATCCCGAAGAGACACCCGTCCAGCTTCGATCCGTGGCACCCTCCGGAGGGTATCGTTCACACTCACAGAAGAAGGTGTGTTTCATGCCCGAACCCGCTCACTCAAAAACCCGAGCAACAGCCGCTATTGCTGCTTCCGTCCTGTCCGTCACCGGTGTTGGTGCTGCGCACGCAGATGTGCAGGTGCAGAATACCGGCGGAATGGCTTCACCGACTGCGGTGGAACTCGACAATCCTCCCTCCGCTGTAAACGCAACCCCCATCGAAAACGTTGCTACCCAGAACTCCCCGCAGGTGTACGTCGAGCAGGGTGTTGTCATTAACCCCGCGCGCTCCCAGAGCATTACCGTCACCGGTGAAGGCTTCACCGGCGGTGCCGTTGAACGTTACGGTGTGGCGGTGTACGTGAGCGAATACCGCCAGTACCCCCTCTACGCGTTGGGGCGCGGTTCCGCAGTGACGATGACCCTCGTGCCCGAACTCGATGTGGACGGTGGCCGCTTCAGCACCCAGTTGACCCTGCCCGCAGGTACCCTCGACCCCAACCAGCAGTACGTTGTCGCAACTGCCGTGGTTGACCCTGCCAAGGGCTACGCGACGGAGGATCCCTCCTACAACTCCTCCGCACCCCTGGAGCTGCTGCCCGCAAATACTCAGGATGAGCCGCTCAATGCTCAGATTCTTTCGGGGCAGCTGGAAATCCCGCAGGATAAGAACCTTGTCGTCTACAAGGTCACCGGTCTGGGTGAGGCGCAGGCTTTTGAAGTCATGACCTACACCTACGCCCTGGATAGCCAGGGTAACCGCATCCTGCTCGCTGCCTCTCCCGCGCGTGCCGACGTTATGAACGGCACCCTCCTGGACGGCATTGAAGTGCCCGGATCCAGGCTGGAAGAAGTGCAGGCTGTTCACGAAGACCTGCGCTACGTGCTGAGCATTGAGGTTGCGCCCTCTGCCGCTAATGGTTACACCGCCCAGGAAGTTGAGGTTCCCTTCATGAATGGTTGGAATGCACAGAATGGCTCCGCTCCGGTTGCTACCGCTGAGCGTGCAATGGCGGAGCAGGCACAGTTCGAGAAGAAGCAGCCTGCAGAGGAAGCGCAGCCCGAGCAGGTCGCCCAGGCTACCCCGAGTGCGCAGTCTGAGCAGGCTACCTCGAATGCTCAGTCCGCTCAGGCAGTTGCCGCGAGCCCCGTCGAGCAGTTCGACCACGTACTGCCCGAGAACGACCCGCGCCGCCACTACAGCCTGCCGCGCAATACCGTCTTTGACCGCGTCCACGACACCACTAAAGAACAGAACAACACCTCTAACCCCGTGATGACCGCCCGCCTGCACGTAGAAGAAACCGTAGTTCCCGAAAACGATTCCGCAAAGACCCTGACCCTGCGTGGAGAGGGCTTCACCGGCGTCAGCTCGGTGCACCTGATGGTTAGCGCTATCGATGAATACGGAGTGGCTACCGGCGGCGTGATTGCGTCGGCTGATGTCTCTGAGATTGACGACTCCGGTGCTTTCACCGCACAGGTGCAGATTCCCGGCTCGGAGCTCAAGTCCGGTGCCACCTATCGTGTGAGTGCTGTGGCGGAGGATGAGCAGGGTACTGTGCGCATGGTCAATGGCGGCTTTACCGTCGAGCGCGATAGCGTGGATAGCCTGCCCACTACCCCTGAGCAGGATGCGCCCACTGTCGAGGCTCCCGTAGCCGACACTCCCGCTGTCGAGACTCCCGCGGTCGATGCTTCGGTGCCTACTGAGCCTGCGGCTGATCAGGCTTCTGTTACCGAGCAGAAGGCGGGGGAGAGCGGTGCTGAGCAGAAGAAGGACGCTCCGGCTGGTGTTCAGGGTGCTCCCGCGCAGAATGTTTCTGCACAGAATACCTCTGTGCAGAAGGTTGAAGCGCAGAAGGGCAACGCGCAGAAGGCCGAAGCACAGGCATCTGGCTCCCAGAAGGTTGCCTCCGGTGCCCAGCAGAAGCGCGAGCAGTTGGCGGCTACCGGCGCCTCCAATATGTTGGTCATTAGTGCCGCTGGATCGCTGTCACTGCTTGCCGGTATGCGTTTGAGCCGCCGTCGCCGTAGTGAGATGCAGCTCAGTTCTCGCCGCTAAAACGGGTCAATTATTGCCCCACTAGGCAAAATACGCATATAGATGTAGGGATGTCCGAAATGCAAGATTCGGGCGTCCCTACATCTTTAACTTTTTCTAAGGTTATACCTATAATTTAGAGTGCTGTCATAGACGGTACTATCACTCTTTACCACCTCGTTCACCCGAGGTGAGGAGTCGCTGTGAAGCGCCTCCGGTCACCGATATCAGAGAACCGTTATTCTGTGCCTACTTCCGACCTTTGGGCGCAGGAGTCACACGACGATTCATCACACTCACTCACGAAAATAGGTGACCATGTTTTCCACGCAGCGAACTGCTCGCGGCGCGGCGCTAGTAGCGTCCGCAACCCTCGGTTTGGGGGGTGCTCTCGCGCCTGCAACTCTTGCTCCCGCAACTTTCGCGCCTGTTGCCTACGCTCAGACTCAGCAGCCTGAAAAGCCTGAACTTCCGCTCGCCGTTGCCACTGATGTGGTTCAGCACAGTATCTCCTTGGTTTTACTGGCTCAGACTGGCGACTACACTCTTCTGCAAATCGGCGGTGTAAATTCCCTGGACCAGGTGAAGGTTCGCCTGTCCGCCATCTCCGTTGAAGATGGCGTTGTGGCGACCATGACCGTACCCGCAGCCCAGATGACTGCCTCAAAGAATGAAGAAGGCAATATTGAGCTGAGCATCCACCAGCGCCTCAACGTTGAGCAGCCGTACATGGTGGAAATTGAGAATCTGAGCAACGGCGAGACTGTCTCCGTTGAGTTTATGCCCGAGTACGGTGTAACAGTCGACGAGATTATGGCTAGCAGCCAGAACATTTTCTTCCCGGACACCCCCGGTGTTCCCCGTGCTAACCGCGTGGAGGCGAATCCTGCCCCCGAGGTGTCCCTGAGCCCCAGCGCATCCCCGAGTGCCGCGAAGGATAGCCCGCGCCCGACGGTCGCCCCGGCACCTTCTGAAGCGCCGTCTGCATCGCAGAAAGTTTCTGCTCGTCCTTCTGTGAGTGCATCTGCTAGCGCCTCGGTGAGTGCGTCTGCCAGTGCTTCTGCTTCGGTGAGTTCTTCTACCGATGATGCGGCGCCCGCTGAGGTGACCGAGGATCGTCTGCTGGTGCACTCCCGCTCCGATCGGGCTCCCGCGGAGACCCGTGAGGCGACCCTGGAAATTTCCACCGCAGAGCTGCGCGGATCGGATGAGCTGCAGCCGATTAGCGTGCGCGCTAGGAACGTTGCGGAGAGTGGCCTGGGTTATGACGTGATGGTCTTTGAGATGCCTGCTGACGGCGGTGCCGTGGGTTCACCGCTGGCGACCACGCATGTGAGCCCTCAGCAGGTGGCTGATGCTTCTTTCTCTGCTGATTTGAAGGTTCCCGGTACCTCTTTGAATGCTGGTAAACGCTATCGTGTGGTTGTGGTGGGTGGTAACTCCACTGAGGAGCTGCAGCTCATGGCGACCAGTGCTTTTGGTGTGAGCGTGATTCAGCGTGCGGTTCCTGTTGACCCGGCTCCGAAGCCTACGAATACTGTTGTTCACCCGCAGGTCCCGATGATTTCTGATGCGAATCATCGTGTGAGCCCTTCGGCCCCTTCGGGTCGCGTGAGCACTGTGGATTCTTCAGGTGCCTCTGCGGATGCTCAAGATTTGGTGACTGATTCTGTTGCTAAGATTCCCTCGGTGGATAGCGCTCTGGGCTATATTGTGCAGGCGCAGCAGTCGGCGCGTGCGATTACCGCGCAGGCTCGTAGTTCTGTGGCTGAGACTGCGGTGGTTCCTTCGACGATGATTATGTCTGGTTATGCGACGCTACTGCCTGGTCGTACTGTGGTGAACCTGCTGGGTTATCAGTCTTCGGAGTCTGAAACGGTGACTGTTGCTTCGCCTCAGGAGAATGTGGGTGCTGCAGGTTCGGGTAGTTTCTATACGCGTAGCTCGAAGTCGCGCGGTGATTCTGCCGGTTCGAAGCTGGAGGCGAGCGCTCAGGATAATGGCCCGCTGCCGGAGGGTACCTTGCCGCTGAGTATTGCTCTGCTGGGTTCGGTTGCTTTTGTGGGTACTGCTGTGGCGGTGAATGTGTATCGTCGTCGCCTTGAGGGCGCTGAGGAGCTGGGTGCTGAGTAGTTCAGCTATTTGTTGCTTAGCTCTGTGAGGCGTGGCTCTCTGTAGGGGAGTTTGTTGAGTGGGAGGCGCTCTGTCGGGTGCGTGCCGTGTGGGTGCGTGTTCGGCGGGGCGCCTTCTGTGTGCCCGGATGTTTGACTCTATTGCGCGGTGGTCTGGTGCGCTTTGGGGTGGTGTAAAAATCTCTTTTTAGTGCACTCTGGGGAATATATTTTGACATTCGAATTTTGCGTTATTTATATCTCAGTAAAGTAATTAATTCCCTTTTATTTCGGCAATTATCGCGACATAAAGTTTTAGCACGTGAATGCAATGCAACATTAAGTGCAATATCCGTGTTAGGCTAGGGTGTAACCGACGTACTGGTGCGCAAATACTTGGATAGAAACACCGGCTTGTGGTGAGCCTTCCCTAGTCCACGCTTTGCGCCTACATCGATCGAAATGGCGCACATGACTATCACTCGACTTCCGAAACGCATTCATGCTCTTTCGCTTGCAGCCGCTTTAGGTGCAAGCGCTTTTGTGCTTCCTGGCGCCTCCGCAGTAGAGGCTGAAGCAATTAACGTGAATGATTGCCTGGCGGCTCTGGTTAATAGCGAATTTAATTCAAGCTGCCCCTACGAAGACCTTGAAATTGAGGTCGATACCATTGAGATTCAGATTCAGTCCATCAAGGACGGTCAGGCAACCATTAAGCTCGCGCCCCTCTATGAGGGCGGCTACGTGGGCGATGCCTCTAGGGTGTACCTGGTAATGCAGTACTACGACGCCACTGGCACGTTGCTTGGGTCTGACACCTACGAGCCCTCCGCAATGCAGGTTGAGCGTGCGGACGACGGCTCGATGCTTGTCACCTTTGAGATGCCGCAGATGCCCCAGGAGGGCTACTACTCCATGAGCGTCATGGACCTGACGACCTCTGACGAGGGCTATGGCGAATTCATGATTTCTGAGGGTTCCCTCGTTCCGCACGCTATCCCGATTGGGGATGACTCTGACGAGGTGATGGTGGACAAGAAGGAAAACGCCCACCAGGTGCCGACCATTGACGAGCTGAAGACGATGGAAAAGCTCCGTGAAGAGGAGCAGAAGAACCAGCAGGATGCAGATCAGAAGGGTAGCAAGGATAAGGTTAAGACTGAGGTGCCTTCCGAATCTGCTGAAAACCTGAACCTCGAAACCCACACGCAGAAGCTAGAGCAGGTCCCCGGCGGATCGACCTCTTCTCGCGATACTCAGACCCTGAGTGTTGCGGAACTGAAGGTCGCCTATGCTGAGGTTCGCTCTGATAAGGAAACCAAGCCGGTGACTATCAGTGCAGCGCGTCTGCCCGCGAATGCGGCTGGCTACGACCTAATCGTGGTTGAAACCGATATGAGTGGCAACCATAAGGGTGATGCGCTGTCCATTACACACATCAGCTCTGATCGCATCGTGAATGGCGCGTTCAAGGAAGAGGTTGGCATGCCCGGCTCTCTGCTGAAGACCGGCTCGGTGTACACCGCCTACCTGGTGCGTGCGGACGATACTGAGTATGCGGAAGAAGTTGTCTCGGTGCGATTCAAGGTCAGTGGCGAGGCGACCGGCAACTCAACCTCCTTGACGAAGGATGAGTCGCCCCGCCAGGATGCAAACGCATCGCTTACGCCCAGCGCCAATACAGCCGAGGCGACCGGCGCCACTCAGGGTAGCCCCTCCGCTGCTACTAACGCCGTCTCGACTCGTTCTGATGACACCCAGTCGGGCTCGGGTCAGTCTGCCGCGAGCGCACCCCGCTCCACTCTGGATGCGGTGAGCGCCATGTCCAAGGCAAAGGAAGCGAAGGCTGAGCGTCAGCGTCAGGCTCTGCAGGCTTTGGCTCAGGCACGTACGATCGCTCCGCGTTCGGCTTTTGAACCGACCCGCACCAATCAGATTTCGGCGTACAGTTCGGGTTCTGATCCGGCATCTATCGCTGCTACCGCGAAGCTGGATGCTTTGACGGATGAAGAAAAGGCAGCGTCGGTAGCTTCTGGTAACGGAAATAAGGGTTTCACCCCCGTGGTTCATTCGGAGTCTAATAATCGTTCAGCTACGGTGAACTCGAATACCACTCAGGTGCACTCCACCGCGAATGCTGATCGTCAGGATGGCGTGAAAGCTGTAGCTTCGGCGGCGTCTCCTGCTAGTGAAGAGGTTGCGCAGCACGGTGTAGCTTTCTGGGCTCTTGGAGGCGCCGGTTTGGCGCTGGTGGTTGGTGCCGCGTGGATGGCTCACCGCAGGGGAGTCCTCGGCGGCTAACGCCCCTAATCCGTGCTTTTTGACGGCATCGCATAGTATGTTCGTTGTTTCATGAGGAATGCTCGCCCCCGCTATCTGTTGGCGCAGATCGCGGGGGTGAGTCGTGCGTTCAGGGTGTTCAAAAAAACTCTACCCTCGCGTGAATAAACCTTAAGGTTCGTGATAGGGTTGAAATAACCGATAAATAGATGCGAGCTATTGTCAGGTCTTCTTCACCTGAAATATGAAGCGGAGTATGGTACGACGAATCCGGGTGTATGGCGCACTCGGGGGTCCGCGCGGCACATGAGGAACGGGCAGTAGCACGCACATTTCCACCATGAAAAGACGCATTGCATGAGTATTTATTCAGCGAAGCACCGTATTGTCACCGCAACCGTTTTGGTTGCGGGGCTTCAGTGCGGGCTTGTTGTACCCTCTGTCGCAACGGAAGCACCCGTCACGACGCACTCTGCCGTGCAAAAAACCGCGACCTTGAACGCGAACCAGGCTGAAGATAATCAGGAGGCACAGGGCGCCGCCTCCACCATCACCATGAAGGCGCAGCTCAAGGATGGCGGCTATCTTCTACGTTGGACGGGCTTCCCTAAAGATCTGGAGGCCTCCAGCGTTCTGGTTGACGTGAACTTCTACACCCCTTCCGGTGAGTACGGCGGCTCCGTCCTGGAAAGCCCCGCCCTAACTGAGGGGACCAAGGAGGGGGAGTTTCGCCTCCTGATGAGCCCGGCGACGGACTCTAATGTCGTGTACGTAATCGTTCTGGAGGATACCGCGCACGGTGTCTCCTACGAATTTTTTGTGACCGAGCGGGGGAACCGCCTGGTAGAGGCTGCTGACCCGCGCAACGGCAAAACAAAGCCCACCGAACCTCCGGTCGATATTGAGCGTGAAGAAGCAGAAACCGCTGACGCAACTGTTACCCCAAGTCCCGAGGCGGTAAACCTGCCTTCGCCGACCGCTACGTCATCCACCGATGCGAACGGTGACGCGGTTCGCCGTACCGTAGACAACCCGCAGAACAAAGATTCTGGTCAGTATGGTATCTCCGAAGACACCAGTATGCATGACCCGATGAATCAGCGCGAGGGTAAGGCGCACATGTCCATTCAGGACTCGCAGGGTAACTCTCAGGATGACACAAAGCCCGTCACGGTCCGTGCCACGAACTTCCCTCAGAACGAGAAGGGTTACGACCTGATCGTCATGGAAATCGACTCCAACGGCAACACTGTGGGTGATGCGCTCGCCATTGTACACGTTGGTCCAGAATCTATTTCTGCGGGTGCTTTCGAGGCGGTGATTGGCGTGCCCGGCGCGTCCTTGCAGGTCGGCAAGACGTACCTGGTGGCAGCATTTGACGCCGCCAATGACGGCAACCTTCAGCTGAATACGGTTCGTTTTACGGTGACTCAGGCTTCTGTTGAGAATAGTGGCTCGTCGTCTGATTCTTCCTCTAAGAACGAGAGCGAATCGACTGCGGAACCTTCTGCGAATCCTACGATTACCACTGATTCTGCAGGTGCATCTGGCGCGAGCACACCCGCCGCAGGATCTAGGTCTAAGACCCGCGGTATTCAGGCTGATACCGCCATGGCTCCGGGCACTAAGGACGCCACGATTTCTATTCCGCGCGCTACCGGTAGCTCTGCCACCGCGTCTTCCTCGGCGCTGGGGTACCGCACTGAGGAGGCGCAGCCTGTTCAGGTGCCGACCCCCGACTCTAATCTGCCTTCGGGTATTGACTCGGCGGCGCAGTCTCGCCGTGCCGCGATTCTGAATGGTTCTTCCTCTCAGGTTCGTACTGAGCACGGGTCGCCGGATGGCGTGAAGGCAATGGAGGCGCAGATTACCCGCAACATGGATAAGAGTTCGCCTCTTCTGCCGATTTTGGTGACCCTGGGCGGTGGCCTGATTCTTGGTGCTCTGGGCATGTCACGCATGCATACCTCGAAGAAGGATTAGTCGCGTAGGGGGTGGGGGAGTAGCGGCCCCTGTTGCCTGTTGAGGGGGTATTGCCCTGTCGGTGTGCTGTGGGGTGGTTTGTCACAAAACGGTTTCTTGGAACCTGATGTTGAGAAATACTCACGCTATCGATATAGTAAGCCTGTCCTAACAGTGTCGATAGTATGGATACACACCAATGAAGATTTTCACATCTGGCACCCGCCTCTCCAAGGGAGCCTGCGCCCTCGCTGTCGCTGGCGCTGTCGCCCTGCCCCTGGCACCCGTTCTCGCCGAGAACATTAATATCGCTGCCCAGAACGTTGCCGCACAGAACGTCGCTGCAGGCGACCAGGCAACTGCAGGCGCGTCCTTCGGCTGGGGCGTGCGCGCCTCCTTCCTGTCCTACAACGGTATGCCCCGCGAAATGACCGACGGCGCAGCCTGGGACGCAACCGCAAAGCAGTTCACCTTCACCCCGACCTCCACCACCGTCTCTGAAGACGGCAAGCAGGTCACCCTGCAGGCTGCCGGCCGCCTCTGGTTCACCGGCCACTGCGCCGAAGGTCAAGACCCCGAAACTGGTTGCGCCCTGAACCTCACCTTCTCCAACCCCCGCGTGGAACTGAACCTTGCTGACGGCACCGGCTCCCTCTACATGACCGTGCGCACCAAAAACTACGCCTCCGGCAAGTTCGAGGGCCCCATGGAAGTCAAGATGGCGACCCTGAGCACCGGCACCGCCAAGCAGAGCGAGAAGGACGGTGTGGTCAGCATCAGCGGCATCTCCGCGAACCTGACCGCCGACGGTAACCACGCCTTCTCCGACTTCTACAACGAAGGCGCCAGCCTCGACCCGCTGAGCATCTCCTACAACGGTAGCGCAGCTAACACCCCCAAGAGCGCCTACAGCGTCGCTGAGTCCTACAACACCGGTGCGGGCGTGAACCTGCCCCAGAACACCGCACGTCTGGGCCAGAACCACATCGTGCACGTGGCACCCCCGAGCTTCGGCGGCGACACCACCTACACCGTGCTGACCAGCTCCAACCTGAAGATGACCGACACCGGCGTACTGAAGGCCAACAAGGGCGTTTTCGCCGTGGATGCTGACGGCAACCGCATGCTCGTCATCAACAGCGAGACCAACAAGCCCGAGCTGTACACCGTAACCGCTGAAGGTAAGCTCGTCTCCTCCGGCACCTACTCCAACGCAGACCTCGGCACCACCACCGTCAAGGCAATCGGCTACAACCCCGCCAACAACACCTGGGGTATCGTCAGCATTGACGGCCAGGGCGGCGGCAAGCTCACCATCATTGACGCATCCGGCAAGGCAACCTCGCAGGCTCTGCCGAAGCCCGACTCTATCGACCCGCAGGTTGTGAACGCATACTCGCTCGACGAGTACTACGGCGACTCGTTCTCCAACAACACCGTGACCCTCGCACCGCTGCCCGACGGCAGCTTCGTGTACGCGCCGTCGACTTCCATCTACGATGCGGCCGGCGAAAAGGCGGTTCAGAAGGGTCACCTGCTGCACATGAGCAGCAACGGCGTGTCCCTGGTTCCGAACTCTTCACCCGCAGGCTACGACACCGCCCTGCCCTCGACCCTGGTCAGCCCCAAGGGCTACATTTACCGTTGGAACAACTGGTACGGCGGTAAGGTGCAGATCCTCAAGTACGAGAACGGCACTTTCAGCGTGGTCCGCGAGTCCGCAACTCTTGAGGGCTTCGAGAAGACCGAGGTTGCCACCATGTTCCTGACCCGCGCGGGCAACGTGGTTGTGGTGGATGCTTCCGGCTCCCGCCTGGTGTTCATGGATGACAACCTGAACAAGGTGAACGAGGTGGTGCTCTCCTCGATGCGCAAGACCGACAAGAGCGGCGGCTACAACGCTCTCGAGCTGCCCAACGGCGATATTATCTACCCAACCAGCTTCGAGAACCCGAACACCTATGAGGATCAGCTGTGGCTGAACCGCCTGGCAGCGAACTCGGCACCGACCCCGGCACCCGAGCCGACCAAGGCACCTGAACCGACTAAGGCACCTGAGCCGACTAAGGCACCTGAGCCGACTAAGTCTGCTGAGCCTACCGTGGCACCGACTGCTGAGCCGACCGTCGCGCCTTCTGCTGAGCCTTCTGCTGAGCCTACCGTGACTGCGGAGCCGACTGTTGCTCCGACCGAGGCGCCGACCGCAGAGCCCACTAAGTCTGCTGAGCCGACTGTTGCGCCCACCGAGGCACCCTCTGCTGAGCCGACCGTTGCTCCCACCGCTGAGCCGACTGCGGAGCCTTCTGCTACTGCAGAACCTTCTGTCACCGCAGAACCGACTGCTGAGCCGACCGTGGAACCCTCTGCAACCGCTGAGCCCAGCGTGACCGCAGAACCCACCGCAGCACCTTCGGAAGAGCCCACCTCGCCGTCTCTGCCGACCGCATCCGTGGCTCCTTCTGTAGCCCCGAGTGCTTCTGCAACTCCGAGCGCATCGGTGAGCGCTTCCCCGACCGCGGTTCCGAGCGTTCCCGCTGTGACCCCCTCGGTGAGCGCGTCTGCATCCGCTAGCGCGTCTGCTTCTTCGAGCGCTTCTGCGAGCGCATCGAGCTCCGCAAGCAGCTCCAGCAGCGCATCGGTGACCGCATCGGCTAGCGAGTCTGCATCTGCGAGTGCATCCGCGTCCGCGAGCGCTTCCGCAAGTGAGTCTGCATCCGCGAGCGCTTCTGCTTCTGAGAGCAGCACCGCTGACCAGAACGCAGCCGGCCACAAGGGTGGCTCCAACGGCGGTTCTGACGCAGGTTCCGGCGCCTCCGACAACTTGGGTGTGAGCGGCTCCAACGGCGGTTCCTCTAACGGTGGTTCTTCCGCAGGTGGTTCCTCGACCTCCGGTAGCTCCTCCTCGAAGCTGGCACAGACCGGCGCATCCGGCGCTATGTTCGCAGCAGCAGCTGGTGCTATCACCCTGGCTGCAGGTACCGCACTGGTCGTGGCACGCCGCCGCAAGAGCTAAAATTTAGCCTTCGTGCAACACCCCGTTTCGTCACTCGTGTTCATGAGTGGGGAAGCGGGGTGTTCCTTTCATACAATGGAAATATGACTATTCTGAATGTAATCGCAACCTCGCACGGCACCGACTCGGTCGCCGGTCGCGAGGCTATTACGCTGATTCGTGAGCAGATCAAGTTCCTGCTCGCGCAGCGTAACGACGGCGTGGAGTACCGTATCCACGCCGCATATGTGGATGTGGAATCTCCCAGCGTTGATGATGCCGCAGCCTCTCTGCCCAATGATGAGCCCTGCGTGATCGTGCCGATTCTGCTGTCGACCGGTTTCCACACTCAGGTGGATTTGCGCCGTGCCGCACGCAATAGCGGTATTGAGCGTATTAGTATTGGCGAGTCTCTGGGCCCGGATGCGCGCCTTGCCGCACTGACCCGCGCCCGCCTGGAAGAGGCTGGTTGGACTCCCGGCGACGGCCCTGTTGTGCAGGGTGCTGCGGGTTCTTCTCGTGCTGATGGCCGTGCGGACATGAGCCGTGCCGCTGAGTTGCTGGCTGAGGAACTGAACACCCCGGTGCATCACGGCTTCGTTGCCGCTATCGATCCGAAGTTCCACGAGGTTGTTGCCGAACATCAGCCTAAGTTTGCCGCGACCTACCTGCTAGCGGAGGGTTTCTTCGCCGGTAAGATGCGCCGTGATGCTGAGTCGACCGGTGTGCCGGTGAAGGTTGCCTCGCCGCTGGTGAACGCGCAGGGTGGTGCTTCTGCTGCCGTGGTGGCGGAGTGCTTTATTGACCGCATGGATGCCGCTATTGCCCAGCTGGATGCCGCCTAGATGACTTAAAATCAGGCTAGTGCGCTCGCTGTTCACTCACCTGATTCGGGGCTTCTGAAAATCCATACAAAAAACCTCGGGACGTTATGTTCCCGAGGTTTTTTGTGTTGCTGTGTTTGAGTTGTGAAGTGTGAGTGTTTAGGCGGTCTTGAGGTAGACGTCGCCGTCGCGGACCTCTACGGGGTAGACCTTGATGGAGTAGGAGGGGTCAGAGACGCACTCGCCGGTGGTCAGGTCGTAGACCTCCTTGTAGAGGGGGGCGGTGATGGTGGGGTTGCCGTTCTTCTCGCCGACGATGCCGCGTGCGAGGACCAGTGCCTGGCTGTGCGGGTCGAGGTGGTCGCTGGCGAAGATGCCGTGCTTGGTCTTGTAGATCGCGTACTGGTAGCCGTCGACCAGGGCGACTTCACCCCAGTTTTCTTCGAGGTCAGATTCGGCGCAGATGCGTACCCAGTTCTCAGCCATGGGGGTTTCCTTTCGAAGTGGTGGTCTGCGCCGCGCGGGGTGCAGGACACAATAGCGGTTCGTGTGTTCTTTGTTTGGAGTTTACCTTATGAAACCCACATTTGGAAATGGGGCACGCGGAGGGTGCTAAAGGTTATTTTTACCCTAAAAGATGATCTCAAATTTTATAGATTAGCCTTACCTAAATTAGGTTTAGATAAGGTAAGAATACCCTATTCCAGCCCGGTATTCCGCGGATTTTTTGGAAAATTTTCCCAAAAAATACGGATTTTCGATACTTCGACCCCGCGCTAGAGTGTACGATAAAAGTCGTAGTTTAAAACGCCTTTTGACTGCCTGAAGAAAACAACATAATCCCACACAAAAATGTTTCGTAATTTTCAGATGCATTCTAAAGAAGCGGGCGCTTCAACTACTCGGTACGCATCAGGTACGAGCCCAACGGTACGGAAACTAGGAGTTCCAATACCGGGCACAATCCAGCCGCACACTGAGGGTAGATAAGTGCCATGAACTACCTGCATTACAACTAGGAAGGAAAATCCATGTCGCACACCCCCCGCAACATTCTCGTTGTCGGCGCAGGCCCCGCTGCGTGGCGTTTTGTACGCGCGTACCACGAAGGCGCTGAAGCTGCCGGTCGCGCAGCGGACACCATCACCGTCCTCAACGATGAGCCCTACATCCCCTACGACCGCGTTGCTATCGAGAAGATTTTCAAGGACACCGAGAAGGACCTGACCCTCGGTGACCCCGAACTGTGGAATGCAGAGAACATCAACCTGGTCAACAACTGCCACGCAGAGAAGCTTGACCGCACCCGCCGCGTCGTCACCGACACCGAGGGCAACGAGTACCCCTACGACGTACTGGTCTTCGCAACCGGTTCCCGCGCGGTTCGTATCCCCATTCTTAACTCGGACGCCGCACACGTCTTCCGCACCATTGACGACGTGAAGAACATGGTCTCCGAGGTCAACCGTCTGCAGTCCACCCTGGGCCGCGCACCCCGCGGTGTCGTCGTCGGTGGCGGTCTGCTCGGCCTCGAAGCAGCTGAGGGTCTGAAGGACCTGGGCGCAGAGCCCACCATCCTGGACGTGGCACCCTGGCTGCTCTCCGTTGAGGTTGACCAGGGCGGCGGTTACGCCGTGAACGCCCAGATCAAGGCAACCGGCATTGACATTGAGACCGGCGTGTACATCTCCGGCATCAACAAGGATGCTGACGGCAACGTCGTCTCCGTCTCCATCGCAGATTCTCCCTCTGAGGATGCAGAAATCCGCACCCTGCCCGCCGACATGGTGGTCTTCGGTGCCGGTATTCGCCCCAACGACGAGCTGGCACGCGACGCCGACCTGGCACTGGGCGAGCGCGGCGGTATTCTCGTCAACGACGCATGCCACTCCTCCGACGAGCACATTTGGGCTATCGGTGAGGTCGCCTGCGTGCTGGGCCGCACCTGGGGTCTGGTCGCACCGGCTAACGCTATGGCTGATGCTGTGGCAGCTAACCTGCTCAACGACAACGAAGAAGCTCAGGTTGAAGAGTTCGACATCGCAACCAAGCTGAAGTTCTCCGGCGTTCAGGTGGCTGGCTTCGGTGACCGCCGCGGCACCACCGAGGGCTGCCTCGAGGTTCTGTTCGCAGACCCCGCACGCGGTATGTACCAGAAGATCGTGACCAGCGGCGACGCAAAGACCCTGCTCGGTGGCGTGTTCGTCGGTGACACCGCTCCCTTCGACTCCCTCAAGCCCCTGCTCGGCCGCGAACTGCCCGCTGAACCGAACGTTTACCTGACCGCAGCTGGCGGCGGCGACGGCATCCCCGACACCGAACTGCCCGACGACGCAATCCTGTGTTCCTGCAACAACATCAGCTTCGGTGCTGTCCGCGAGGCAATCGTTGACGGCAACCACGATGTTGCATCCCTGAAGTCCTGCACCACCGCGGGTACCCAGTGCGGTTCCTGTGTTCCGATGCTACAGAAGACTCTGGAACAGCAGATGAAGAAGATGGGTCTGACCGTCTCCAAGGCACTGTGTGAGCACTTCGACTTCTCCCGTGCAGAGCTGGCTGAGGCTGTGCGTCTGACCAACCTGGACGACTTCGACTCCGTGCTGGCACGCTTCGGCCGCGGTGGCGACGGCTGTGCAATCTGTAAGCCGACCGTTGCGTCGATTCTCTCCTCCTTCCGCAACTCCTACGTCCTGGACGCTGGCCGCGGTGGTATTCAGGAGACCAACGACCGTGCGCTGGCAAACATGCAGAAGAACGGTACCTACTCCGTCGTTCCGCGTATTCCCGCAGGTGAGATTCCCGCTAAGAAGCTGGGCGTCATCGCAGAGGTCGCTGAAGAGTTCGGTCTGTACGTGAAGATCACCGGTGCGCAGCGTATCGGTATGTTCGGTGCTCGCCTGGAGCAGCTGCCCTACATTTGGGAGCGCCTGGTGGATGCCGGCTTCGAGTCCGGTCAGGCATACGGTAAGTCCCTGCGTAACGTGAAGTCCTGCATGGGTTCGACCTGGTGCCGCTTCGGTGTTCAGGACTCTACCGGCATGGCAATCCAGCTGGAGAACCGTTACCGCGGTCTGCGTTCCCCGCACAAGTTCAAGTTCGGCGTTTCCGGTTGTAACCGTGAATGTGCTGAGGCACAGGGCAAGGACGTTGGTCTGATCGCAACCACCAACGGCTGGAACCTGTACCTGGGCGGTAACGGTGGTGCAAACCCCGCTCACGGTCGCCTCTTCGTCAAGGACGCCTCCAGCGAGGACATCATCCGCTACATCGACCGCTACCTGATGTACTACATCCGTACCGCAGACAAGCTGCAGCGTACCGCTCGCTGGCTTGAGGACCTGGATGAGGAGCACGGCGACGGTCTGGCACACCTGCAGTCCGTCCTCATTGAGGACTCCCTGGGCGTGTGCGAGGACCTGGAGCGCGACATGCAGCGTCACGTTGACTCTTACGAGGACGAGTGGGCAGCAACCCTGCGTGACGAGCGCCGCCTGCGCCGCTTCCGTGCCTTCATCAACGAGCCCAACGGCAGCGACGAGGGTTCGCACCTGTACGTGCTGGAGCGCGAGCAGATTCGCCCCGCAACCCCCGAGGAAATTGCGGCGGCAGAAGCTGGCGAGTCCGACACCGTCCTGCTGACCGGTACCAAGATTCCCGTGGGTAAGCCCAGTGACCTCAACCCGGTCCCGGCAGCATAGTATGTGCCCGAAGATTCCTCCGTTCCCGCCCCGCGAGTTCGCCACTATCGACGAAGTACTCGCGGGCGGGGCGCCCGGGCACAGCCTGGACGATAGCGTGACGGAACGCGGCATTCTTCTGCCCGGCGAGCCTGCTGAGAACCCCGGCAAGGTCTACATTGTGGGTGGCGGCCCCGGTGCCGCTGACCTGCTGACCCTGCGTGCGGCACGTGCCCTGAGCGAGGCGGACGTGGTCCTTCTGGATCACCTCGCCCCGCAGGAGTACGGCGAGTACGCACCGAACGCCCTCATCGTTGATGTGGGCAAGGTTCCCGGTAAGCACGCTGTTCCGCAGTCCCGCATTCAGCAGCTCATGATTGATTACGCGCTCTCGGGTAAGACCGTGGTGCGTTTGAAGGGTGGCGACCCGTACGTGTACGGTCGCGGTGCTGAAGAGCTGGATGCGTGCATCGCCGCAGGCCTGGAGGCTGAGGTCATCCCCGGCATTACCAGCGCCATCGCGGTTCCTGCGCGTGCGGCGATTCCGGTGACCCTGCGTAAGGTATCCTCGATTTTCACCGTCATTTCTGGTCACTCCGGCCTGTCGGAGACCGAAGTGTCGGCGGTTGAGGCGACCCTGCGTGCCCAGGGCACCGTGGTGCTGCTGATGGGCGTTCGTACCCTGCCCGATACGGTGGCGTCTCTGCTCTCTCGTGGGATTGAGGCTGACACGCCGCTGGCAACCATTGAGAACGGTTTCTCTGAGAAGGAGCGCGTGACTGTCACGACCCTTGAGAACGCTCAGGTAGATTGCGCATCGGTTAGGGCGCCGGCTATTACCGTCATCGGTGAGGTCGTGCATTATGCTCGCGATGATCAGAACCGCTTTGTGAGCGAGGTTCACGAGCGTCTGCGTGAGCGTTCCACCTCCTAGAGGTGGTGCGCTAGATAGCGCGGTGCGTTAGATAATATTGCGCAGCCCCGCATCCTTGGTTTTTCCTAGTTGCCAAGGAGCGGGGCTGTTGCTGTGCCTGCTGGTATTGCTGTGCTGTAGTTGCCACCTGCCGGGCGCTGAGGCGCTCGCTGGCGCAGTAGCGGGGGAGCGCTGCGGTACAGAAGCACAGGAACATACGAAAGCGGGGCGGGTATCAGTTGATACCCGCCCCGCTTTCATCAGGGGCGCTGCGCTCAAATCCTAATCTTGGAGCTTAGAATCTCAGTGCCTAGATCTTGAAATCGTTGCTGCTACCGGAGCTAGAGCCACCGGAGCTGCCGGAGCCGCCACCGCTGGACTTGCTTGCCGAAGCCGATGAGGAGGGGCCCTCAAAGACCTTGCGGAATCGGTCGCTGTACTCCGACACAAAGTACTCGCGGCTGGTCACGCGCCACTTGCCCTCGGCGTACACCACGTAAATCACGACATCCAGGGTGCTTGCCTTCTGAGGCTCACCCGTGCCCTTCTGGTAGATGGTGTATTCCTTGACAACATCCCGGCAGGGGAACGCCACAACAGCCAAATCGGAAGAGGCAAGAGCCTTCGCATCGAGATCGTCACGGATGCTCAGCTTGCTCTCGTAGTCCTTAGTCCAACCGCCCGCAGCGTAGAGCTTAGCAATAGCCTTCAGGTTGTTGACCAGACCGCTGTCAGCGCCGTGGACCAGACCCTTGAGGTACTGCAGATCGCCGCTGTACATCGCGGCAATGTACGCGCTCTGGTAAGCAGCCAGGGTCTTGTAGGCGCCCTCGAGGGAGACGGTACGCTGAGCCACAGTATCAATGACCGGGATCGGAACGTTCTTCGCGGGGGAGGTGTCGGTCGGCTCAACATAGTGCGCAATGGCGGGCTTGTACTCGTACTTGACGTCGCCAATGTACTTCTTATAGTCCTTCAAGAACTCGTCAGACGGAATAATCTTCGCGCTGTTACGGCTTGACGAGGACGAAGACGAAGCGGATGCCGAAGCCGAGGCAGACTCAGAAGGCGAAGCCGACGCAGACGCCGAGGGAGAGGCGCTCGGGGAGCCGGAGAAAGTGTCGCCGCTACCGGTGGGGCGAATATCCTTGTTGAAGGCGCATCCTGCTAGAGTCAAAGCACCGGCGGTCAGACCGCCAAAAAGAACGGTGCGGCGGGTCAATCCGTTTCGGTCGTTAGCAGAGAAGCTGGTGTGTGCACTCGGCCGGAAGGACATGGTATCTCCTGAAAGTGGTTGATCGAGGTAACTCGCAACGCTGCGATGCGTACGAGAGACTCTTCCTCATCGTTTTGTATGGTGCGCGGTACAGGGGGGGTACCGGGATACGGGTGTGCCGGAGCGTGAACTGCGGCGGTATGAAGTATCCACTTCTTACTATAGAAGACTGGTTTTAAAACTTCGTCAAAAAACCCTGGACATTGTCTTTAAGGCACAATAACCCAAAGTCGGTGAGGTGCAGGGGGAACTGTGCCTCAACGACTTTGGGCTAGTGCGTATGAAATTGGTGAGATGGGGCGGCTCTCGACCGGGGGTATTAGACCCCTGCGGATTTAGACCTTAGTGGAGCCGCGACCCGAAGAACCGCTAGAACCAGCGGAACCGGAACCTCCGGAACTAGAAGAGTCGGAAGAATCGGAAGAGCCCTTGCCGCCATTCAGATAGTCGTTGCCGATTCGCCACCACTTACCCTCGGTGTAGAGCATCACGTGCGGAATGGCTACCTGAGTAATCGCCGGTATCTTGCGTTCGGAGCCGTCCGGCTGATGGATGGCGGTGGCAGAATACTTGGCGTCCATCATGATTTCTACATAGCCGTCACCGTTCTTCAGGGCGGTTCGAGGCTCCGTATTCCGCATGGAAATGCTGCACGTGAAGTCCATGTACCAGCCGTTCTGCTCATACAGTTCCTTGACCGCCTTGACCTCGTCGATGGCGCTCTTGTCTGCCGGGTAGGTCAGCTCAATCGCCTGATCTGCATAGCGGCCATCCTTGAGTGCGGTAATCTGTGCGCTGTAGTATGCGCGCAAGGTCTCGTAGGCGCCCTGGAACGTTGGTTCCTCACGGTGCGGAACGGTCTTGAGGGGCTTGGGTACGTTCTTCGCCGGGGAGGAATCCGTTGCGGGCTGGTACTCACCCATGTATTCGCCGGTCAGCTTCAGGGGGCCGGGGTACTTTTCCCAACCCTCAACGAGTGCATCCTTAGATACGGGTACGCGCGCCGCGCCGGACGAACTGCTCTTAGCGCTTGCCGAAGCCGTTGCCGAGGCAGACGGTGAAGCGGAAGTGCTCGCAGAAGAACTAGCGGTCGCGCTCGCAGAAGAAGTGGGGGAGCCGATCTTAGCCTTCGCCTCTTCGCTCAGCGGGCGAATATCGGAGGCGCAACCGGCCATGAGGGAAACCGCGCCACCGAGCAGTAGGGCGCGGCGGCTCATAAGGCGGGAAGTAGCGGAACGGGTACTCGAAGAGCGGTCGGGTGAGAGCATCGGTGAACTCCTTGATTTTTTCCGAGGCAGGCTCGGGGCACCCGGCGGCGGGCGCGTGGTTGTATGGCGTGTTGGATGAGGTCGTGAAAGGGGTGAAAACTTCGGGCAAATGCCGCGGTTTCAGACCCTGTCCGGAAGTGACCTCGGGTGTACCTCACGCCGTGGGCGAGGGGTACTGGTGAACTCATCTTTGGGACTGCTATGTTCACACCCCAGTGAGAGGGTAGGTAATACTATCGAATCATCATTGATGTGTTGCACGATTCATTTTAGACTATTTTGAACTCAAAATGCACGAAAAAGCACCTTAGTAATCCCTGAGAGCCTATGGGGCATTCAAGATATCAATCACTGTAAAGTATTACGGCTGCCCCCTGCTGGTGAGGAGTTATGTGATGGAGGCGACTACTTGGCGAGGGGGTTGCGCGCATGTCGAGCTAAGTGATTTCGGTCATATTTATGACTTGAAAAATAAAAGAGCTGCGCCTCAGTATTTCCAAAAGGCGGGGGAGAGGAGGGTGTTTAGTTTAATCTTCTGACCGTAAGGAGGTCTTCAATAGTCCAGAAGAAATACCCGATTCAATAAGGGGAAACCCGCTCGGCAATCCCCAAATATGCACTCTATTCACCCGCTATGCATTGCTGAACCATCCGGAAAAACCGGTTCCCACACGGAATACTGAGGGGATGAAAACTTGCAGAGGTGAATATCTAGTGGAATTACATCGGTGTTCACCCCATATCTTGTGGTTGTACCGACACTAATCCCGCAGGCTCCCTTGAAAAAATCGAAACCCACTTAAAGCAACACTGGGGGAATGTAAAAACATACATCCTTAAACACGCCCGAGTGTGGGGTGAGGCAAGACCCCTTAAACCCCCTACTTGCTCTAAATATCGCCGAACGAAGAACCATTCTGTTTTGTACCCCCAGTGTTGGTGCATCTGAAAAGTACTGTTCAAACCCACACCCCGCGGGGTTGCATACAGACACAAAAGCCACATAAACTATTAGTGTTTGCAACGACCCGGCCATCACCGGCGAGCAATTCGGAAGAACGGACCGCACCTGCGGGCACCCGCCAATCGCTGCGGCGAGGGTGTCTTAGCGGAAGAGATGTAGTCCCAGTAGAACCGGACGGTTAAGCCCGATATAGCTGTAATAAGCGACTGATACCCGCCCAACGCGCCGCTCTTCCGGTGGCTAGGTATCGCGGACATACACCGCGACGCCACGTAGCCCCGGGAGGGTTCGGTGCGTTGAGCTGTTAAATCAGTAAGCAAGGTGGTACCGCGCCGCATCCCGACCCCCGGCACAACCCGGGCAAGTCAGCGATGCCCAGGCGTCCTTGCACCCGTCATGTCAATCCTCACCCGCTGAAACGGTGGGACGACGAGTGCTACGTACCCTGTCGCCCCAACCTCTCAGCGTTGAGAACAACAGATAAGGGCGCACAAACACATGTCCCATGTTTACCCCAAGGCGAGCGCCTTCGAAGCCGCAGGAAGCGGCGTCACCGCATCGCCCAAGTTCCCCGCACTCGAAGAGGCAGTCCTCGACTACTGGAAGAAGGACAACACCTTCTCCGCAT
Organism: Rothia sp. HMSC075F09; assembly: GCF_001810515.1. Taxonomy (NCBI): domain Bacteria; kingdom Bacillati; phylum Actinomycetota; class Actinomycetes; order Micrococcales; family Micrococcaceae; genus Rothia; species Rothia sp. HMSC075F09. The sequence continues at coordinate 257,485 of NZ_KV801780.1, read as the reverse complement.
CCGTCGAGAACCGCCCCGCAGGCGAAAACGGCGAAAACGAATTCGTCTTCTACGACGGCCCTCCCTTCGCTAACGGCCTGCCCCACTACGGCCACCTGCTCACCGGCTACGCCAAGGACCTCGTCGCACGCTACCAGACTCAGCGCGGCCACAAGGTAGAACGCCGCTTCGGCTGGGACACCCACGGCCTGCCCGCAGAACTCGAGGCAATGAAGCAGCTCGGCATGACCGACAAGCGCGAAATCCTCGAAATGGGCATCGACAACTTCAACGACGCTGCCCGCGCATCCGTGCTCAAGTACACCAACGAGTGGGAAAAGTACGTCACCCGCCAGGCACGCTGGGTCGACTTCGAAAACGACTACAAGACCCTGAACGTCGAGTACATGGAGTCCGTCATCTGGGCGTTCAAGCGCCTCTACGACAAGGGCCTGACCTACCAGGGCTTCCGCGTGCTGCCCTACTGCTGGAAGGACGAGACCCCCCTCTCCAACCACGAGCTGCGCATGGACGACGACGTGTACAAGGACCGCCAGGATCAGACCGTCACCGTCGCATTCCGCCTCACCGCAGACACCGCCCTCGGTGCTGACGAGAAGGTCGCCGCAGAACTCGACGGCGTCGAAGCACTCGCATGGACCACCACCCCCTGGACCCTGCCCACCAACCAGGCGCTCGCCGTTGGACCCGAGATTGAATACTCCGTCGTGCCCGGCGCGGGCAAGTTTGAGGGCCGCTCCTTCCTGATTGCCTCCGACCTGCTCGGCTCCTACGCCAAGGATCTCGGCTACGAAGGCGACCAGCCCGAAAAGGACGCAGCCGCAGCCGTCACCGCACGCTACACCGGCTCCCAGCTCGAGCACGTACGCTACACCCCGCTGTGGGACTACTTCGCAGACACCGAAAAGTGGGGCACCGAAACCTCCTGGCAGATCCTCGTCGCCGACTACGTCACCACCGGTGACGGTACCGGCATCGTCCACCAGGCACCCGCCTACGGCGAAGACGACCAGAAGGTCTGTGAAGGCTACGGCATCCCCGTGATTCTCTCCCTCGACGAAGGCGCAAAGTTCCTGAACCTCTTCGCCGAGCCCACCGCCTCCGGCACCACCGCCCTGGCTGAGATTGCAGGCGTGCAGGCATTCGACGCGAACCGCACCATTATCAACGCCCTCAAGGCAGATGACGTGCTGATTCGTGAGAAGTCCTACGTGCACTCCTACCCGCACTGCTGGCGCTGCCGCACCCCGCTCATCTACCGTGCAATCACCTCCTGGTACGTGAAGGTCACCGACTTCAAGGACCGCATGTACGAGCTGAACAAGCAGATCAACTGGATCCCCGAAAACGTGAAGTACGGCCAGTTCGGCAAGTGGGTTGAGAACGCACGCGACTGGTCCATCTCCCGTAACCGCTTCTGGGGCTCCCCGATTCCCGTGTGGGTTTCGGACGACCCGAACTACCCGCGCATGGACGTGTACGGCTCCCTCGAAGAGCTCAAGGCAGACTTCGGCCGACTGCCCCTGAACAAGGATGGCGAACCCGACCTGCACCGCCCGTACATTGACGAGCTGACCCGCCCGAACCCGGACGACCCGACCGGTAAGTCCACCATGCGCCGCGTGGAAGACGTGCTCGACGTCTGGTTCGACTCCGGCTCCATGCCCTACGCACAGGTGCACTACCCCTTCGAGAACCAGGAATGGTTCGAGAACCACTACCCGGCAGATTTCATCGTCGAGTACATCGGTCAGACCCGCGGCTGGTTCTACGTGCTGCACGTACTGGCGACCGCGCTCTTCGACCGCCCCGCGTTCAAGAACGTCATCAGCCACGGTATTGTGCTCGGCTCGGACGGTCAGAAGATGTCCAAGTCCCTGCGTAACTACCCGGACGTCTCCGAGGTCCTCGACCGCGACGGCTCCGACGCGATGCGTTGGTTCCTGATGTCCTCCCCGATCCTGCGCGGCGGCAACCTGATCGTGACCGAGCAGGGCATCCGCGAGGGTGTACGCCAGGTCATGCTGCCGCTGTGGAACGTCTACCACTTCTTCGCCCTGTACGCTAACGCCGCCAACAACGGCGAAGGCTACAGCGCAAAGCTCAAGTACGACTCGCAGCACGTGATGGACCGCTTCATCCTCGGCAAGACCCGCGAACTCATCGAGCAGGTCACCGCAGCGATGGACTCCTACGACATCTGGAACGCCTGCGAATCCCTGCGCCAGTACGCTGACGCACTGACCAACTGGTACGTGCGCCGCTCCCGCGAGCGCTTCTTCAACGAAGACACCGACGCATTCGACACCCTCTACACCGCACTGGTGACCGTGTCGAAGGTTGCCGCGTCCCTGCTGCCGCTCAGCAGCGAGGAAATCTACCGCGGCCTCACCGGTGAACGCTCCGTGCACCTGGCTGACTGGCCCGAGGCATCCGCTTTCGCTGACGAGTCTGACCTGCTGGCTCTCATGCAGACCGTGCGTGAGGTCTGCTCCGCCGGTTCGGCACTGCGCAAGGAAAAGAAGATCCGCGTGCGCCAGCCGCTGCAGAAGATGACCGTGGCGATTGCACCCGAGCAGTTCGCAGCCCTGGGCACCGCTTTCGGTGAGAAGGGCGCGGAGTACTTCGCGAACATCGTCGAGGACGAGCTGAACCTGCGCCAGGTGGAGCTGGTCAGCGCCGACACCGTCGACCCCGCCGACTACGGCATCTCCCAGCAGCTGAAGGTCAACGCACGTGCGGCAGGTCCGCGCCTGGGCAAGCAGGTGCAGGTTGCCATTAAGGCATCCAAGTCCGGTGACTGGACCGTGACCGAGGACGGTACCGTCCTGGTCGGCGTGGCAGCTCTGGACGGCGGCCTGGCTCTGGAAGAGGGCGAATACGAGCTGGCAACCGTGGTTGCCGCTGACGCTGAGGGTGCTGAGCACACTGCGGCTGCGGTTCTGCCCGGCGGCTTCCTGGTCCTCAACATTGAGCTGACCGACGAGCTGGTTGCCGAGGGTATCGCCCGAGACACCATCCGCGCTATTCAGCAGGCACGTAAGGACGCCGACCTGAACGTTGCGGACCGCATCAACCTGAGCATCGCGGCACCGGAGGAAACTCTGGCAGCTCTGCGCGCCAACGAGGCACTGGTGACCGGCGAGACCCTCGCCGTGTCCCTGCAGCTGAGCGAAGCAGCCGAGCTGAGCATTAGCGTAGCCAAGGCATAAAACGCCTGAACCGTACGGCCGTCCCGCCCCCTTGATTGGGCGGGGCGGCCCGTCGTCTATCCCGCCGCACGGTTATCCCGCCGCACGGTGGGCCCCCGCCGGCACCGGCCGGCTATCCCAGTGAGGAGAACAATGAGCGAGAAGAATTACCCCGCAATTCCCGACCCCGAGGGCGTGGAGCGGGTCTACGGTGAACTGCTGGCGCGAGCACCCGAAAACAAGATGGCGCCGCGCCTGGACGCCGTGGCGCGCGCCGTCGAAATCCTCGGCGACGTGCACCGTGCCGCGCCGGTCATCCACATCACCGGCACGAACGGCAAGACCAGCACCGCCCGCATGATTGAGGCGCTGCTGCTCGGCCACGATCTGCGCGTGGGCCGCTTTACCAGCCCGCACCTCGAAAGCGTCACCGAGCGTATCTGCATTAACGGTGCACCCGTACCGGACGCCACCTTCGTGCGCATTTGGGATGAAATCGCCCCCTACCTGCAGATTGTGGACGCAGAGATGACCTCCCGCGGCGAGCCCGCGCTGACCTTCTTCGAGTCCGTTACCGTGCTCGCCTTCGCGATTTTCGCGGATGAGCCGGTAGACGTGGTGGTGCTCGAGGTCGGTATCGGCGGCACCTGGGACTCCACGAACGTTGCCGACGGCGTGGTTTCCGTGGTCACCCCGATCGGTCTGGACCACACCGATATGCTCGGCGAAACCCTCGCCGAGATCGCGACCGAAAAGTCCGGCATTATCAAGCCCGGCGGCTTCCTGATTTCTGCGGCACAGGACCCGGAAGCGGCGGACGTGCTGCTCGCCTCCGCCCGCGAGAAGGAAGCATCCTTCGCCTTTGAGGGCGTGGAGTTCGGCGTTGTCTCCCGTGAGCTTGCGGTCGGCGGTCAGCTGCTGACCCTGCGCGGTCTGGCGGGCGAGTACCCGGATGTGCCGCTGTCCCTGCACGGTGCGCATCAGGCGCAGAACGCCGTGGTGGCTCTTGCCGCCGTGGAGGCGTTCTTCGGCGGTCAGCGTCAGCTGCCCGAGGACGTGGTGCGTACCGCGTTTGAGACGGTGCGTTCGCCGGGTCGTCTGGAGGTTGTACGCACCGAGCCGCTGACCATCCTGGACGCGGGCCACAACCCGCACGGTGTGCGTGCTTCCGCGGCTGCGCTGACTGAGGCGTTCAAGCTTTCGCACCTGCACGCGGTGGTTGGCATCCTGGGTGAGAAGGATGCGCTGGGCATGTTTGAGACCATGCGCGAAGAGTATGTTGACGCTTCGGACGGTACGTTCCGCCTGTATCTGGCGGCGTCGGATTCGCCACGTGCGATTGCCCCGGAGCGCCTGCACGAGCTCGCCCTGGACGCTGGTCTGGACGAAGACTCGATTGAGGTGTTCGAGCACCTGGACGAGGCGATTGCCACCGCCATGGAGAACGCCCTCTTCGAGCAGGAGTCGGCGGGCGTGCTGATTACCGGTTCGATTACGGTCATCGGTGAGGCGCGTACCCTGCTGGCTGCGCATGAGCAGGCGAAGACCCCCGGCGCTGAGGCTGAGGAGCTACCGGATGAGCTGCCCGCCGAGGGCGCTTATGCGGGTTCTGCGGGTGCGGCGTCGGCTTCGACTCTGGCTGCCGCGGCGGCTGCGGCTGCCTCTGCTGAGCCGGATGAGCTGCTGGACGGCATCATGGCTGAGCTGGGTGGCGAGTCTGCGGCGGGTTCTTCGCTGGAGGATTCGCTGGGTCTGCCGCTGGGTGACTCGTACACCGATGATTTCTTCGGTGACGATGATTCCGAAGACGAATAAAGCCCACTGAGGTTATTGATGAGAAGGCGGGGTGCCGCCCCCTAGTTGGTTTTACCGGCTGGGGGAGCGGCGCCCCGTTTTTTGTGCCCCGCCTTTTCGCGCCTCTGCCCTCGTGCTCCCACTCGAACGCATGATTTCTCACGTGTTCCCATGGGCTCTCACCTAACCCCAATCGCCCGAGTGCAACCGGTATCTTCCGCCTCCACCCACCCATAAATCGAAAATAACGAAAAATTGTGGGCACCGGGGGCGCAAAACCGGGCACGCCTTGGCGTCACGGTGCTATATTCGCTGAGGCGCCGGCCCCAACGCCTGAGGCCGCACCAACACACCCGCACACATACGCATACCAGCGACGGTATGCCACATAGCGAAAGGCACCCATCATGCCCGCACCCTTCACCGATTTGATCGGCACCGATTCGTTCACCGAGTCCCTACGCCAGGAGAACCTCGCCACCTGGCTTTCTGCCACGAATCACCGCTTTGTTGCTGAGCTTTTTGACGGCTCGATTGCCCCGCAGGTCATGGCGGGGTACCTGGTGCAGGACTACCGCTTCCTGGACACGTTCCTCGCCCTGATTGGTGGCGCTATCGCCAACGCTGACACTCTTGCGGGCCGCCTGCGCCTGGCACAGTTCGCGGGCGAAATTGCCGGTGACGAGAACACCTACTTCCTGCGTTGTTTTGAGACTCTGGGCGTGACCGAGCATCAGCGTGAATCCATGCCCGATACGGAGGCGACCACCGGCTTCAAGCGCCTCTTCCTCGACGCTGCGGCAAGCGGCAGCTACGCGGCGATTCTGTCGGTGCTGATGGTTTGCGAGGGCCTGTACCTGGATTGGGCGTCTAAGGCTCCCGCCAAGCGCCCCGATTCTTTTGTGCACCACGAGTGGATTACCCTGCACGACTACCCGGAGTTCCGTGAACTGGTTGATTTCCTGCGCCGTGAACTGGACCGTGTGGGCCCGTCGGATGCGCAGGCTGCCCGCGAGTTCTTTAGCCGCGCGGTGGAGCTGGAGCAGCAGTTCTTTGACGAGTCGTACACCCACCCGCTGCCCTAACGCACTGCCCTCACGTGCCGTCTGTGCGCTCCACGGTAGTTGCCGTGGGAGCCGCCGCGCGTCGATAAGGCGAATGCCATAGAAAACATGCGCACCATGCCCCGGAAGGTCCCGCCCGCCGCTACGTTGCGGGCTCCTTCCGGGGCTTTTGTGTTTAAGGTACGTCACAAAAATGCGCCTATTTGCATGATTTGAGGCGTCATATAGTAAATGTAGAAGCTAATGGCGTGCTATTGAGCAATGTGAGAGGCTAGGATAAATGGGGTACTGCTTCCGGGGTGCTGGCTATGCCGCGCCGGTACGTACCCGCTACTGCACGAGGTGAGGCGCACCCTTGAGGAACCTAACCGGTACCTCCTCAACCGTCCCCGGCGTCTGCCGCTTTGACGGTTGCTGCGCCCCTCAACACTACAGAGCTTAAGACGGTGCTGCTGGGACAGTACCACCGTAAAACACTATCTAAAGGAGTCGTATGAGTACCGCCGCATCGAGTACTACCGAGCCCACCCGCGCTGAAAAAGAAGCGCAGCACGGGCACGCGGGAACCCCGGGCAGCTACTCAGACCGACAGCTCGGATTCTGGTTGGTTGGCGCCGGCCTAATCGCACTCATTTCTTCAGCGATTCTGGTGTACGAGCGCCTGCAGATTTACATTGATGCCGGCCACTCCACGGTCTGCGATATCAACGCCCTGCTCAGCTGCGGCACGGTGATGCGCACCCCGCAGGCGGAAGCTTTCGGCTTCCCGAACCCGTTCATTGGTCTGGTGGGCTTTTCGATTGTGGTGACTATCGGTGCCGCGATTATGGCGGGCGCACAGTTTAAGAAGTGGTTCTGGGTGTGCATGAACATTGGTTTGGCGGCGGCGACCGCATTCATTATGTGGCTGTGGTACCAGACGACGTTCCAGATCAACGCCCTGTGCCTGTTCTGCATGATCGTGTGGGTTATGACCATCACGCTTTTTGTGAAGACCACGGTCCGCAATATTTCGGCGGGTGTTATTCCGGCGTCGCAGTCGATGCGTGAGAGCGCGCGCGGCTGGTCGTGGTTTGCGATTAGCCTGTGGCTGATCCTGATTTTCGGCATCATCGTGATCCGCTTCTTTGAGGTCATTGTGAATATGATGCGCTAAGCATTTGAGGGCTGATGCCCCGAACATGCAACGCCCCAGTGCCTGTTGGTGCCGGGGCGTTGCTGTATCTGCGGGCGGGTGAGGTTGCGCCGGGCTGAGGCGCCGGGCTGAGGCGCCGGGTAGTGGGGGGGGGTGCCGGTGACTTTGCCGGTGGCGGTCAGCGGGGAGGCGGCGCGGGTGCGTATAATGGTCAGGTATATTCTTGAGCGGCATCAGTCGGAGCCGTCCGCGGGGTTCACCTGCGGCGTTACCTGCCTGCCGTTCTGCTGGACACTAGATTCTTGATACCCCTTCGAGGAGACCCGTGAAGACTGCCGGAATTGCCGCAATGGGCGCTGCTGCCGTTATTTTTCTGACTGCCCTGCTGTTGCTGACCGCCGGTCACTTCTCGCTGCTGTGGGTGATTCTGCTGGTGGTTTCTCCGTTTGTTTTCATTCTGGGTGTTCCGTTTGCGACCGGTTCCGGTCCGGAGTACCTGCCGACCGACCCGAAGCTTGCTCAGCAGGCTCGTGAGGCGCGCGATGCGGAGCTGGGTCTGGACTAGTCCCTCCTCTGAAAGTTTTTGAAGCCGGGTGGTGCGTAGTGGCATGCCCGGCTTTGCTGTACCCGCCATGCGCCCGCCGCAGCGTGCTCGCAGCAATGTGCCTGCTGCAAGGTGCCCGTAGTAATGTGCCCGCGCATCCTGCCGGGAGGTGGAGCCCAGATAGGATGGGTGGGGTGGCTTAGAGGTACTCTCTACCGGGTATAATGGAACACGGTGTCTTGTGCGCCCCGCACGCGCATAAAGATCCCCACCAACGCATCGAGGGAGAGTACCCGAAGAGCGCCGGCTATAAGCCGCGGAGCATAACTGTCGCACCGCGCGGGCCGCCCGCCTCGGCGAAGAAACCCGAAGACCGGCAGGGCACCCAGGAAGGGTGTGAGCGTGCCGTGCTCGAGAGCGAGGTGGCTGTGACCGTCGCGGCGCGCTCTGCGTTCCGCCCGCTCGCCCCCTACGGCAGAAGCACTGAACGAGATAGTGCCCGGTAGCGCCGATGAACGCGCACCGTAGGGTGAGGCTTGAGCCGCGGTGACAGCAACTAGGCTTTGCGCTGTATGCGCGCTGTTAAAATCCTTGCGGTGCGGAGCAGGGTGTAACGAAAGAAGATTAATGTCTGACGAGAAGAACGTCGAACTTGGGGTTTTTGAGGCGCTGAACGCCCTCGCGGAGGAGAAGAACGCCTCTGCAGAGACCCGTGAAACTCTGCGTAAGAATGTTCGTGAGAGCTCTGACGCCCAGCAGGGTATTGAGCGCCGCCGTCCGGGTCGCCCGAAGAAGGAGAAGGCTCCTGAGGTTCCCCTGGATGAGGCGATTGCTGCTGGCCTGACCAACCTGCGTAACGCTAAGGCTAAGCACGCGCCGGCACCGAAGGTTGCCGCTCCCGCTACGTCTGAGACCGAGGTCGCTTCTACCCTCGATAGCCTGTTTGAGGCTGCTGAGAAGAAGGCTGCTGAGCCTGCTGTCGTGGAGAAGGCCGCTAAGGTCGAGACCGTTGAGAAGACCGCGAAGGTGGAGGAAGTTGTTGCCCCTGCCGCTGAGTCTGCTGAGCCGGTTGCTGAGAAGAAGGTGGCTGAGCCCACTGCCGAGTCTGCCGTTGAGGTGAAGGAAGAGACCGCCAAGGTTGAGGTCGTAACCCCCGCAAAGGCTGAGGAAGCTGAGAAGACCGAGGCTGCCGTTGAAGCTCCTGTTGCTGAAGATACTGAGCAGAAGGCTGAAGAGGCTGCCGCTGAGCAGCCCGCCGAGGCTGCTGCAGTTGCTGAGGAATCCGCAACCGAAGAAGCTGCACTCGAGGCACCCGCCGCAGAAGAGTCTGCTGAGGAGTCCGAGGAACCGGCTGAGCCGGTAAAGACCATTAGCGATCTGCAGCGCGAAAAGCTGCAGGAGCTGCGCTCGCGTACCCCGATGGGTGCGATGCCGCTGTTCATGGCGCCCGAGCCGGAGGAGCTGAGCGAGCTTGCTGTTGCCGCCAAGCTGGAGCGTGAAGCACGCCGCGCCGCTGCCGAGGAACAGAAGCGTAAGGAGCGCATGGAGCGCCGCCGCGAGGAGGCTGCCGCTGAGGCTGAGGTGACGAGCCACCGTCGCCGTCGCCGTCGCCGCGGTACCGAAGATATTGAGATTGAGGGCGGCGTTGATGATGAGGTTGAGACCGTCACCAAGGTGCGTGCACCGCGCCTGGCTGACTCTCACGCATCCAACACTGTGACCGGTGTGCGCGGTTCTACCCGCCTGGAGGCGAAGCGTGTGCGCCGCCGCGAGTCCCGTTCCCTGGGTCGCCGCCGCCACATCGTGACCGAGGCTGAGTTCCTGGCTCGCCGCGAGTCCGTGGACCGTCAGATGCTGGTTCGTCAGAAGGACGGCCGCATCCAGATTGGTGTGCTTGAGGACGGCGTGCTGGCTGAGCACTTCGTGTCTAAGACCCAGCAGGATTCCCTGATTGGCAACGTGTACCTGGGTAAGGTTCAGAACGTTCTGCCGTCCATGGAAGCTGCGTTCGTTGACATTGGACGCGGTCGCAACGCTGTGCTGTACGCGGGCGAGGTCAACTGGGATGTCACCGGTCTGGACGGTGCACCCCGCAAGATTGAGAACGCCCTGAAGCCCGGCGATTCGGTTCTGGTGCAGGTCACTAAGGACCCGATTGGTCACAAGGGTGCCCGCCTGACCAGCCAGGTTTCCCTGCCCGGCCGCTTCCTGGTGTACGTGCCGGGTGGTTCGATGACCGGTATTTCCCGTAAGCTGCCCGACACTGAGCGTGCTCGTCTGAAGAAGATTCTGAAGGACAAGCTGCCCGAGGGTGCTGGCGTAATCGTTCGTACCGCGGCGGAGGGTGCTTCTGAGGAGGAGCTGACCCACGACATTAACCGTCTGCGTGCGCAGTGGGAAGAGATCCAGGAGAAGGCTAACTCCCGTAAGGTGCTGGCTCCGGAGATGCTCTACCAGGAGCCTGACCTGATGATTAAGACCGTACGTGACGTCTTCAACGAGGACTTCACCGCGATGATCGTTCAGGGCGAGAACGCCTGGGATTCCATCGAGGCGTACGTGACGTACGTGGCGCCGGACCTGGTCTCCCGCCTGCAGCAGTGGGACGGCGACGACGACCTCTTCGATCACTACCGCATTAACGAGCAGCTGGCGAAGGCACTGGACCGTAAGGTGTACCTGCCTTCGGGTGGTTCGCTGGTGATTGACCGCACCGAAGCCATGACTGTGGTGGACGTGAACACCGGTAAGTTCACCGGTAGCGGCGGCAACCTGGAAGAGACTGTCACCAAGAACAACCTGGAAGCTGCTGAGGAGATTGTCCGTCAGCTGCGTCTGCGCGATATTGGCGGCATTATCGTCATTGACTTCATTGACATGGTGCTTGAGTCGAACCGTGACCTGGTTCTGCGTCGCCTGATTGAGTGCCTGGGCCGTGACCGTACCAAGCATCAGGTGGCTGAGGTGACTTCGCTGGGTCTGGTTCAGATGACCCGTAAGCGCCTGGGTACCGGTCTGCTTGAGGTCTTCTCGGAGCCCTGCGAGCAGTGTGCCGGCCGTGGCCTGGTGGTTCACGATCAGCCGCTGAGCGGTCGTAGCGGTGGCGCGTCGGATTACGTCCACCGCCATGAGCGTAATGACCGTAAGCGTAGCCGTGCCGCTGCCCGCGAGGATTCTCGTGACCAGCAGAAGCAGGATGCTCTGGAGTCGAAGAAGGCTGAGCGCCGTAACGCTATGGCTGCGGTGGCTGCCGCATCCGCCCAGGCTGATGAGGCTTCGGAGGAGACCACTTCGACCCGCAAGAAGCGTAAGCGCCGCAAGCGTTCGCGCCGCGCGGAGACCGCTGAGCTTTCGCTTGAGCAGGAGATTCAGGGTATTGCCGAGGCTGCCAGCGAGCAGGCCCACGCGGAGGTTGCTCAGCGTGAGGACAAGGTCGCTGAGGTCACCGAGGGCAACTGGATCGGTGAGCAGGGCGGTTTCTCCCTGGAACAGCTGGCAAGCGCGTTCGACCGCGTGGAGGAGGAGTCCGCTGAGGATTCCTCGAAGGACTCTGCTGAGGGCCGTTCTGATCAGGATCGTTCTGAGGAGCGTCGTTCGTCCAAGCGTGGCGAGAAGAAGTCTTCTCGTAACCGTAAGCGCCGCGAGCTGACCGATGCGGATATCGCCGCTGTGGAGGATTCCGGCGCGGGTGCGCTGGAGGACGAGCACCACGTTGACCCGGAGCTCGACCCGCGCTTTAGCCGCTCTTCGGATCGTTTCGAGGCGATTCGCGCCGGTGAGGCGAAGGCTCGTGCTTCTCAGAAGGCTGGCCGTATTGCCCGTGCCGAGGGCGAGTCGTTCCGTTCGAACCGTGAGGATTGTGCGGCGAAGCGCCAGGACCGTGAGCAGCAGAACGCTGAGGCAACCTCCGCTGAGGTAAACTCGGGTGTGCAGAAGGCTCAGGAGTCCAAGCGTGTTGAGCGTGAGGACCTGCGCATTGAGGATGTTCGTGAGACCCCGCGTGCGTCCCGCCGCCGTGCTCGTCGCGCCGCTGATGAGAAGCGCGCCGAGAAGGCAGCTGAGCAGAGCGTGGCATCCGAGCAGGCACCCGCAAAGGCTGATAAGATTGAGAAGTCTGAGTCTCGCCCGGTTGTGACCGGCGTGATTGGTGCTCCGGCTGTGACCGGTGTGGTGGGCGCAGCTCCCGCAGTGGTTGAGGCTCCGGTTGAGGAAGCCCAGAAGCCTGCGGCTCAGGTGCCCGGTTCGACCCCGCGTAAGCGTCGCACTCGCCGTGCGGCTTCGAGCGCTGGTGCCGGTGCTCAGGTCGTGACCGTGGATGCTTCCGAGCGTGCTGAGGGTTCCGTGGTTGCTTCCGCTTCTGTTGCGGATGTGGCTCCGGTGGCTGATGACGCTTCGGCTCCTGTCTTGTTCGGCATTGGCGTTGCTGCTGCCGACATTAAGCGTGAAGGTAAGGACGATTAGTCTTTAGCTTCCGATCATCGGAATTCCGATGGTGTGTGTATATGAGATAGCCTCGGTAGGGCGAGCCGGAACTTCCCTACCGAGGCTATTTTTTCTGTGCGTGTGCTGCGTCATTTTAAAGGCGCTACTAAGAGTGCGGTGCAGTATTAGAGGAGCATCACGTGGTGTCTGCGGATAATCCGCAAAATTATCTATTGCGCGGCGCGTAGATCATGCCGTATCCTTAAGGACTGGTGTTTATCTCAGTGAAGCCCTATCGACGCAGGGCCAGCGGGAGACACCGCTCCCACCCGCATCGTCTTCGGCGCGGTCGAGTATTCGGCTGAGTTGGAACGTGCGGGAGAGAGACACCACCGGTGAGCCTCGCGTGTTGGCTTCGGCGGGCAATCCCGCCGGAACGCACGGGCCGTTCCTCCTTGTTCGCGGTCATTCGACTGGCGGGGGAGGGCGCACAGCAATGAAAGCGCAGGCTGCTCATTCGTGTGAGATTCAAGAAGCAAGTTGTCGAGAAAAGTGAGTCCCATAGTGGCATACGCGATTGTACGCGCTGGCGGCCGCCAGGAGAAGGTTTCCGTAGGCGACCTCGTTACCCTTGACCGTGTTGCAGGCGAGCCCGGCAGCACCATCGAGCTGCCCGTGCTGCTGCTCGTCGACGGTGACAAGGTCACCGCTGACGCAAAGTCCCTGGCTTCCGCCAAGGTTGTTGCTGAGAAGGTTGAGGACCTGCGCGGTCCGAAGATCGTTATTCAGAAGTACAAGAACAAGACCGGTTACAAGAAGCGTCAGGGCTTCCGCGCCGAGCTGACCACCGTCAAGATTACCGCTATCAACGCGTAATCGAAACGACCGGAATTCAACCCTAAGGTAGGAATACAGAATGGCACACAAGAAGGGCGCAAGCTCCACCCGTAACGGCCGTGACTCGAACCCCCAGTACCTCGGTGTTAAGCGCTACGGCGGCCAGTCCGTCAACGCAGGCGAGATTCTCGTTCGCCAGCGCGGCACCCACTTCCACCCCGGCCTGAACGTTGGCCGCGGTGGCGACGACACCCTGTTCGCTCTGGCAGCAGGCACCGTCGAATTCGGTACCCGCAAGGGCCGCAAGGTCGTTAACATCCTGGCAGCAGCTGAGTAATACTCACCGCTAGGGCAGAGGGGGTAGGCGTTAGTCTACCCCCTCTCGCTATGACCTCGAATGCCGTGGACGCCCGTGCTGGGCTCCACGATGAGGCGCACCCCAACCCGGTCGCGCCTGCCGCCGCATCCGCAGCATGATTGGTGTGTGCCGTGCGGTGGCGAAGTGAAGATTTTCCAAGATAAGGAGAACCCGTGGCAGAATTCGTGGACCGCGTGGTCTTGCATGTATCTGGCGGTCGCGGAGGTAACGGCTGCGTCTCCGTGCGACGTGAAAAGTTTAAGCCCCTGGGCGGCCCTAACGGCGGTAACGGTGGTAATGGTGGCGCGGTGATTCTGCGCGTAGATAACCAGACCACGACCCTGCTGGAGTACCACCACAGCCCGCACCAGCACGCCCCGAATGGCGATATTGGTCGTGGCGATATGCACCACGGCTATAACGGTGAGGACCTGGTTCTGACCGTGCCGCAGGGTACTGTGGTGAAGGACCGCGAGGGTAATGTTTTGGCTGACCTGCTGCGTGTGGGCGACGAGTATGTTGCTGCGCGTGGCGGTATGGGCGGTCTGGGTAATGCTGCGTTGGCTTCGGCTAAGCGTAAGGCTCCCGGTTTTGCTCTGTTGGGCACCCCCGGTGAAGAGGCTGATATTGTTCTGGAGCTCAAGTCCATTGCGGATGTGGCTCTGGTGGGTTACCCGTCGGCGGGTAAGTCTTCGTTGATTGCTGCGATTTCTGCGGCGCGTCCGAAGATTGCTGACTACCCGTTCACCACTTTGATTCCGAACCTGGGTGTGGTGCAGGCGGGCGATGTTCGCTACACCGTCGCGGATGTTCCGGGTCTGATTGAGGGCGCTTCGGAGGGCCGCGGTCTGGGTCACCGCTTCCTGCGCCATGTGGAGCGTTCTTCGGCTCTTGTGCATGTGATTGACTGCGCTACTTTGGAGCCGGGCCGCGACCCGATTAGTGACTTTGAGGTGATCCGCGGCGAGCTGCAGAACTATGAGGTTGACCCGACTGCGGGTGTGACCGTGCCGCTGCATGAGCGTCCGCAGATTGTGGTGCTCAATAAGATTGACGTTCCTGAGGCTCGTGAGCTGGCTGAGTTTGTTCGCCCCGAGTTTGAGGAGATGGGCTTCAAGGTCTTCGAGATTTCGACTGCTTCCCATGAGGGTCTGAAGTCCCTGATCTTTGCGATGGCAAAGCTCGTGGAGGAGGACCGCGTGGCTCGTGCCGCTGCCGAGAAGGAAGCGGAGCGCGTGGTTGTTGAGGCTCCCGTGGTTCGTCCGAAGGGCTTCCGCGGTAAGAAGAAGCAGGAGTTCACTATTCGCCGCGAGGAGCGTAACCTTGAGCCGCTATTCCGCGTGATTGGTGAGAAGCCTGAGCGTTGGATTCAGCAGACTGACTTCAATAATGATGAGGCTGTCGGCTACCTGGCGGACCGCCTGGCGCGCCTGGGTGTTGAGGATGAGCTGTTTAAGGCTGGTGCTCGTGCCGGTGACGCCGTGGTGATTGGTGAGAACGACAACTCGGTGATCTTCGATTGGGAGCCGACCATGGTCGGTGGCGCTGAGCTGCTGTCCTCCCCGCGTGGTACGGACGCTCGTCTGGAAGAGATCATTCGCCCGACTCGTGCGCAGAAGCGTGTGGAGTACAAGGAGCGTATGGACGCGAAGGCGGAGGCTCGTGCCGAGCTGGAGTCCGAGCGCGCTGCAGGCGTGTGGACCGAGTCGGTTGAGTACCGCAAGAAGCTGAAGGAAGGCAAGGTCGACGAGAATATCGACATGCCGAACGTCGAGGACTAATAGCTGAAGCGTTAGCTGTTGCCTAGACAGCTGTTGCCTAGACAGTGAATGGTGCCGCGCACCGGGGTTTGCCCCGGTGCGCGGCACTTTCTTGTGTGCTGTGCGGTTGTCTCTCGCGCCGGATGTGTGTGTTGGAACATGCGGGTGAACCTGTGGTCGGGCGTGCTGGCTGGGTATTCCACTGGCGGCTTAGCTCACCCCCCGTCATTTCGGTTTTTTTGACCGTAAGCAGGTAGCATAGAGGGGAATGTACGCGGGCACCGTTTTCGGTGTTGCGTGCCTTCTGTGTACCTGCCCGCATCCGCGCCTGTAGTGGCTTTTTAGCTGCCGTGGTGCGGTCTCTGTCCCCAGCAAGGACGGCATTTGTGACTGACCAGTCTGTTCACCTTGATTTTGGTGCTCCGAGCACCGAGTCGATTCCCCCGCGCATTCCCGGTCGGGTGCGTCTGGGCGTGATGGGTGGAACCTTCGACCCGATTCACCACGGACACCTGGTGGCAGCTAGTGAAGTTGCCGCCGTGTTCGACCTGGACGAGGTCGTGTTCGTTCCGACCGGTCAGCCCTGGCAGAAGGTGGGGGAGCGGCACGTGAGCGACGCTGAGCATCGCTACCTGATGACGGTGATTGCGACCGCGTCGAACCCGCGTTTTACGGTGAGCCGTATTGATATTGACCGTGGCGGCGCCACCTACACCTTTGATACGCTTAACGAGCTGCGCGCCCTGCGCCCGGATGCTGACCTGTTCTTCATTACCGGCGCGGACGCGATTAGCCAGATTATGACCTGGCGCAATGCCCATAAGCTGTGGGATTTGGCGACTTTTGTGGGTGTGACCCGCCCCGATCACGATCTGGATCCGCCGCTGGCAGAGGGTCGTCATATTACGACCCTGAAGATTCCTGCGATGGCGATCTCTTCGACCGATATTCGTCGCCGCGCAGCTGAAGATGCCCCCATCTGGTACCTGGTGCCCGATGGTGTGGTGCAGTACATTGCTAAGTACGGCCTGTACAAGAAGGACGCTTTGACGGCGTACCGTGACGGCTTGCCTCACGTGAAAGATGAGTCTGGGCAGGCACCCCAATCGACGAATAATGAGGGAACACATGAGTGAAGCTACGGGTTCGAAGCCCTATAGCGAGGACGAAGCGTACCTCTACGAGACGTACGTGACCGAGGACGGCATTGAGGTGCCGCCGCCTACTAAGGTGATGGGTCCGCGCCGTCTTGCCCGCTACCGTGAAGAAGTTGCCGAGTACCTGCGTGCAGCCCGCCGCGGTGAGCCCGCGAAGCCTGTTGCGAATATGGGCTCCGTGATTCATGCGGACGCTATTGACCCGCAGGTTCTGGCTGTTCAGCGTCGTTTTGCGGCGCTGGCGGCGCAGGGCAAGATTGACACTGAGGCGAACGATGAGGAGAAGCTGCACGAGCCTGCTCCTCTGACCAGTAGCCTGCGTATTCTGCGTCCCGAAGAGATCGCGCAGAACCGTGTGGATGCGACCAGCCCCTCCGCGGTGGATAACCCGATGACTTCTTCAATCCCTGTCATTGCCGTGGTCAAGGAGGAGAAGCCGGAACCCGAGCTGCACCAGTACCTGGTGCGCGATGAGCCGAAGGTTGAGGAGCTGGACAGCTCTGACGTTGAGGCTGAGCAGACCGAGGTCGCTTCCGTTGAGGAAGAGACCGTTGAGGTTGCTGAGGTTGAAGAGTCTGCTGACGAACTGCCCACCCGCGTGAGCGCAGTGAACGCGCAGGGTCTTGACCTGAGCGTGTTGGATAGCGCCTCCGCAGGGGATACCGTAGATTCGGTGGACGGCGACCCGACTGTTGCTCTGAGCCCGGATGAGGTTGAGGAGCTGCTGCAGCGCATGGTGGATCGTCAGGATCCCGAAGAGGCACTGGTTGAGGAGACTGCCGAAGAGTCTGAAGAGGACTCTGAGGATGAAGAGTCTAAGTCGGCTGAGTCGAAGTCTGCTTCGGCTGCTTCTGCTGAGGCTCCGGAGGAAGCTGAGGAAGAGTCTGCTTCTGAGAGCGCTGTTGAGAAGGCTGAAGAGGTTCTGCAACCTGCGCAGAAGACCTCCCTGGCGTGGCTGTGGATTGTGCTGCTGCTTGCCCTGGTCGTTGTTGGTCTGATTATGATTTTTGGCCCTAAGTAGGCCGTGAACAATGCACCCCTGTTGCGGGTGCTGCCGGCGGGTGTTCTGCCGGCAAGGAAGGAAAATATGACTGCTGCACAGTCCTCGATTGAGGCTCTGCGCATTGCCGCCCGCGCTGCGGAGGAGAAGCAGGGAACGAACCTGTTCGCTGTGGATGCATCCGACGCGATGGGTCTGATTGATGGCTTCCTGGTGGTTTCTGCCCACAATGAGCGCCTCGTGAACGCTGTTGCGGATGAGGTTGAGGACGCTCTGCGTGAGCAGGCTGACCTGAAGCCGGTCCGCCGTGAGGGTCGTTCCTCGGGTCGTTGGATTCTGCTGGACTTCGGCGATATTGTCGTGCATGTTCAGCATGAGGAGGACCGCGAGTTCTACGCTCTGGATCGTCTGTGGGCTGAGGCCCCGCGTATTGAGCTGGGGGTTGAGAACGAGGCTCCCTTCGACATTGAGGGTGAGACTGAGGAAGATGCTGCGCGCATCATTCCCGCTCAGGATGAGGCGTAAGCTTGATTTTTAGCTGATGAGGGGTGGGCTCTGCTGGCGCTGTATGGTGCCGCGGGGTCCGCCCTTCTTGCTTAGCCTTTGGCTTACCCGCCGGGAACTTTTTGGATTTTTGGGTGCGCTGGTTTGCATCGCTGTCCGTGGTGTGTGTAATATATTCATGTTGCCTCGTTGAGGTCACTAACTGAATATGGGGATATGGCGCAGCTGGTAGCGCACCTGCATGGCATGCAGGGGGTCAGGGGTTCGAGTCCCCTTATCTCCACGTTTTCCTCGGTTGAGGAGCTTGTCGCCCGGTTCTTGTGAATCGGGCGATTTTGCTATCTGCCGATAACTCTCGATAGTCAACAACACAGTTCATAGTTGAGGAGTCACTCATGGGAGCGCACGCACATCACGGCCACGGCGGGCATCACGGGCATCACCACGATCATTCGCATGCCCCGAGCCCGGAGGACGCCGCCTTGATGCGTCCGCGCCTGCTGATTGCGTTTAGCTTGGCGGTCGTTATTGTGTTGGCGCAGGCGATTGGTTCGTTGGTCACGGGAAGTCTTGCGCTGCTGACTGATACGGCGCACGCCCTGGCGGATGCCTCGGGCCTGCTGGTGGCGCTTACGGCGGCTTCGCTGATGACCCGGCCCGCGACGTCCCGCCGCACATGGGGTTTCCGCCGCATTGAGGTGCTTGCCGCCCTCGGACAGTCAGTGCTACTGCTGGCGGTGGGTATCTACACGGCGGTGGAGGGCGTGCATCGCCTGTTCGCTCCGCCGGAGGTGCCCGGTACCGAACTGCTGATCTTTGGTGTGGTTGGCCTGGTCGCGAACGCTATTGGTATTGCGGTGCTGGCTTCGGGCCGTAACTCGAACTTCAATATGCGTGCCGCGTTCCTGGAGGTGCTCAATGACGCCCTGGGCTCGCTGGGCGTGATTGTGGCGGCTATCGTGATTTGGCTGACCGGCTTCTACCAGGCGGATGCCCTGGCGGGTCTATTCATTGCGGCGCTGATTGTGCCGCGTGCAGTACGTTTGATGAAGCAGACCACGGCGGTGCTCATGGAGTTTACCCCGGACGGCCTGGACCTGGACGCGATGCGTGAGCACATGCTGCGCGTTGACGGCGTTGTAGAGGTGCACGATGTGCACGCCTCGATGGTGGCGACCGGTCTGCCAGTGGTGACCGCGCACGTGGTGGTTGCCGATTCATGCTTCCATGACGGGTCTGCGGTGACGATTCTGGACCATATCCGTTCGTGTGTGGCGAGCCATTTTGAGGTGTCGGTTGAGCACTCGACCTTCCAGCTGGAGACCGCCGAGCTGGGTGGTCGTGAGCCGGCTTCGATTCGCCACCCGTAGGCTGGCTCGCGTAGGTTTTGCCTCGCGTAGGTTTTGCCTCGCGTAGATTTTGCCCATGCTTCGCCGGCAGGTCTGCCCGCCGCGGTAGATAGAGCAGAAATAGCAAGCCAGAACAGGTACCAGAACCAGAGATAGCGGGGGAGAGGCGACCGTTATATTTGGTGGCTCAACTATGCAAAAGATACACTCTTTAGGGAGCAAAAGGTGCTCCTCACCCGCACACTTTGACAGGTCCGCTGGCTGGCTCTTTAGTTTGGCAGTCGCGGTAGCCTGCAACGATGAGCGCCTCAGCCCAGCTGAAACGGAATAGCTGAAACGGAACAGCGGGCGGGCGCATCCATAGATTTTTGACGAGAACAACCACGATTAGCAGCAGATACGGAACACTATGCATTCACCTATTGCCACTTACCTGACCGAGACCCTCGAGTCGGTCGCTTCTGATACCTCCGGTGAGTTGGCAAACTATATTCCGGAACTTGCCGCCGTGGACCCGGACAAGCTCGCCGCGTCTATTGCGATGGTTGACGGTGAGCAGTACGCCGCCGGTGACTCCGATGTGGAGTTCACGATCCAGTCGATTTCTAAGCCGTTCGTGTACGCCCTGGCGCTCGCGGACCGCGGCTATGATGACGTGCTTGCAAAGGTGGGCGTGGAGCCTTCCGGTGAGCCGTTCAATGAGCTGTCCCTGGAGGACGGCTCCGGTAAACCGCTGAACCCGATGATTAACGCGGGTGCGATTACTACCCATTCGCTGGTGGGTCCTCCCGGTGCGACTCAGGGCGAGCGCATGGAGCGCGTCATTTCTGGTCTATCTGCGTTTGCGGGTCGTCGCCTGTCGGTGAATGAGCGCGTGTACGAGTCTGAGCTGGAGCACGCGCACCGTAACTACGCGATTGCGCACATGTTGCGCGGCCACGGCATCCTGACCGGTGACCCGACCGTGGCGGTGCAGGGTTACACCCGCCAGTGCTCGCTGATGGTGACGGTTAAGGATTTGGCGCTGATGGCGGCGACTTTGGCGAACTATGGTGTGCATCCGGTGACGGGTGAGCAGGTGGTTCCTAAGACTGTGGTGCGTCAGGTGCTGAGCGTCATGTTCACGTGCGGTATGTATAACGCTGCGGGTGACTGGGCGACCCAGGTGGGTGTGCCGGCGAAGAGCGGCGTGGGCGGCGGCATTATTGGTGCGGTGCCCGGTCAGCTGGGTGTGGCGACGTTCTCGCCGCGCCTTGACGGTCACGGTAACAGTGTGCGCGGTGTGGAGCTGTTCGAACAGTTCTCGGATGACATGGGCATGCACGTGATGAACGTGCCGACCGTGGCTCGTTCGGCGTTGCGCGCGAACTACCAGATCGGTTCGGGCGATGAGTCTATGCGCCTGATTCAGTTGCAGGGCCGCATCCGTTTTGCGGGTGTGGAGCGCGTAATCCGTGAGATTGTGGAATCCCCGATGGAGGGTTCCAAGGTCGCCCTGGATGTGACGCGCGTGTACGCGGTGGATGAGGTCGCTCAGAGCATGCTCCTGGAGCTGATGCGTCGCCTGCGGAATGACGGGTACAAGGTGTACCTGATTGATAATGACGAGACGATTACGAACACGGATGCGCTGCGCAGCATGGGTGTGAAGGTTCTGACGAACCCGGCGGCGGTGACTTCTGCTGAGTCGGATGCTGAGCGTGTGGCTGAGGCGGACGCCGAAGAAGCGGCGGAGGCTGCAGCTCTGGAGGCGCTGAATGCGTTGGAATCCGCTAAGGCGGAGCAGCCGGAAGCGTCTGAATCCGAGTAGGTTTCTAGCCGCGTACTTGGTTGTACGATTGTGTGAACTTATATATTGAGGCCCCTTTCCAGGGCGCGTTGTGAACGCGTTCTGGGGGAGGGGCCTTGCTGTGCTTACCTAGAGCTGCACCTTGCGCTGTAGCTGTACCTGGATTGCCTGGCGGGGGTAGCTTAGTGCGCTGAGCGTGGTCTTCGGTGAGTGAGTGGACTGAAAGTACGTAGAGGTTCTTTAATAGCGCAGTTGTTAATCATTAAGTAATATTTTGAATTTTTCGATAGCTAACAGTGGTCTCATCATACACTCGTAATATGAACACTGTTCCACACTCAGAAACACCTATCGCTCCTCGTCAATCCGCTATTACTGACCCCACCGCTGACCGGGCGGTGGCGGGTGCCTCTGCCCGCGCCTCCATGGGGCGACGGGAACTCTTACGACACGTTAGTACCTTTGGTCTGGGCGCGGTGAGCTTCGGAGTGCTGGGTCTTGGCCTCACCGGTTGCACCCCGTCGAACACCCCATCGAGCAGCCCGTCCGGTAGTGCGTCGGGTAGCGCCTCGGCAAGCCCTTCTTCGACCCCTTCGGCAAGCTCGGCGGCTACCCCTTCCGCATCTGGCTCCGCAACGGGTACTGCATCCCCGACCGCCGCGGCATCTAAGACCGATTCTGCGACTGCGACCTCGTCGAACCCGGTTCCCGCAGCGCGCGCCTGGACTGGCCCGCAGACCGGTCTACCGGGTGAGGGCAAGTATATTGCGTGGACGGTCGATGACGGCGCCGACCCGGAGGTGGTACGCGCCTACGCGGAGTTTTCTCGCCGTACCGGCACGCGCCTCACCTTCTTTATCAACGGTCAGTACCCGGCGTTTAGGCAGCATCGTGACCTGTTGTTGCCGCTGGTGAAGAGTGGTCAGTTGCAGATTGCGAACCATACGTATAGTCATGCGGCGTTGACGAGCCTGACGGATGAGCAGATTGTTCAGGAGTTGACCCGTAATGATGAGGAGATTAGGCGTCTGTTTGGGGTGTCTTCGAAGCCGTATTTCCGCCCGCCGTACGGGTATTATGATGCGCGCGTGTTGGCGGCTGCGGCCTCGTGTGGTTTTACGCGCCCGGTTCTGTGGTACGGGTCGTTGGCGGATTCGTCTAATATTTCTTCGGCTGAGGTGTATGCCTATGCGGAGAAGTATGCGTTGGCTCAGCATATTGTGATTGGGCATTTGAATTATCGGGGTGTGGTGTCTGAGCTGGACCGTATTCGGGCGTTGTTGAATCGGCGCGGGTTGAAGACGGTGACGATTCGCGACTATTACGGGTAGTGCGGGGGAGCCCCGGCGAGGGGTTCCGGTGGGTATACTGGGAGGCATGATGAAGCTTCCTCAGAACCCTATCCTTCGGCAGGTGCACCGCTTCCGTGAGTCGCTGCTGCTTCTGCTGTATTACTCGCTGTCTTTTCTGGGTGTGCGGTGGATGCGCACGGGGCATCCGCGTGTGGCGGCGGTGTGGTCTGTGGGTTTGTGGCTGAATTTGGTGCTGCGTGGCATGGGCCAGGTGGTGCGTATGCTGGTGCCGGTCCTGCAGGATGCGGAGGCGCGCCGTGCTCGTGCTGAGCGTGCCCGTGCCTACCAGCCGCGCTAACCTCACCGGCTGAGCTGACAGAACGAGGCTGATATGACGAAGCCCCCTCGTACTAGAAATAGTGCGAGGGGGCTTCGCCATATCTGGGGTTGAAACTTAGTGCTTCTTCTTCGGCTCGCACGCCACGCCGTCACCATCAGAATCAAGACCGGGGCGGTAACCCGGCTCGCCACGATGCAACGGCGCCGCACCAGCTGCACGTACCGCATCACAATTCTTGTAATAAACACTCGACTGCGCCGGAGCCTGCTGCACCGGCTGCGCGGGAGCTTGCTGAGCGGGAGCCTCAGCCGCCGGAGCCTGCGCGGGTGCCTGCTGGACGGGCGCCTCCGTAGCTACCGGCGCCTGCTGAACAGGCTCAGCCTGTTGCGCGGGTGCCTCAGAAACTGGAGGTGCCGGAGCCTCCGCGGAAGGTGCCTCAGTAGCCGGTGCCTGCACGGGAGCCTCAGTAGTCGGAACCGGAGACGGGGTTACCGTCGGGGTAGGAGACTCCGAAGGAGTCGCAGACGCACTCGGAGAAGAACTAGGAGTAGCTGAAACCGAAGGGCTAGCAGAAACAGACGTCGACGATGACGCAGAAGGCCCAGGCTTCGGAGCGCGAACAGACGAAGAGCAACCGGTCAGAAGCAGGGCACCCGCAAGAACACCAGCGGTCGCGGCGTGAATTTTCAACACAATATTCCTTTAGAAGTGAGTGGACAAGCGTGTTCACCGTAGAACACACACTCCAGTGTAAAGGAAAACAGCCCCACCCGCAGACAACATCGAGCCGCCCACAAAGAGCCCGACAAGGAAAGACACAGTGTGCGGGCATGGCAAAGCCCCCTCGCACCGGTTCGCACAGAACCGGCACAAGGGGGCTTCGCTATATCTGTTGCTTCGCCATATCTGGGGCTGTATGAGCCGGGGAGAGCTAGGGGAGTAGTCCCCGCCGGGACAGCTCTAGCCAGAACCGCTAGCTCTAGCCGGGCTGAGGCTAGGAGCAGTTGCCGTTCACATCGCAGGACGGACCCGCCTCCGCAGCATTGTTACCTGCTGCGTCACCAGCCGCGCCCGCCAGCGGGTTCAGGAACTCAACCTGATGAGTCTGCTCCCACACCTGACGCAGCGCCTGCACCAGCGCCTCCGCAGGCTGCGCACCATTCACCGCCCACTTCGACTCAATCAAGAAGAACGGCACACCATTAATGCCCAGCTGGTGCGCCAACTGCTCATCAGCGCGCACATCCACCGCGTAACGGTCGCTCTTCAACACCGCCTCAACCTCGGCGGTATCCAAACCAATCTCAGAGGCGATATCCAGAATCGACTCGTGATCCTGCACCGAACGGCCCTGCGTGAAGTACGCCTTCTTAAACGCCTCCTGCGCCGCCGATGCCAAACCCTGCTCCGCCGCATAATGAATCACACGGTGCGCATCAAACGTGTTACCGTAGCGTGCCTGCCGCCAATTGAAATCCAAACCCACCTCGCGGGCACGCTCCGCTATCGACTCCTGGCTCGCAATCGCCTGCTCCAACGGCATCTGATACTTGCCAGCAATCATCTCAGGCAACGAACCTGCCGGATGCTCCGTAGCCGACGGGTCCAGCTCAAAACTATGCCACACCACCTCAACCTCGTCACGGTGCTCAAACTCGGCGAGCGCCAGCTCCAGGTTACGCTTGCCCACGTAGCAGAAGGGGCACACAATATCGGACCAAATATCAATACGCATGGTGTCTATTCCTCTCACACTCGGATGGGGCAACTGCCGCAACTGTACGCTCACCTAACGCCCCGGTTGCCGCGTTTATTCCCCAGCCTTTATTCCCGCGCGTTTATTCTCGCCGGGTACGGCAAAGCCCCCTCGTACCGGTCCGTAGGGGAACCGGGTCAAGGGGGCTTAGCACACGCGATATACGCGAGCCTATCGGCGGGCAGCTGCCGAAGCGCTCGTCGTGCCTGCCGGTGCGGTCGTAGCCGCCGGAGCCGCCGTCGCACGAGCAGGCGGAGCAGTCGTTGCCGCCGGAGCCGTAGTAGCCTGCTGGCTAGCCGCTACCTCATCCTCATAGCGGGTGGTCGGTGCCTGAGTCGGAGTTTCAGTAGTCGGCTCCTGGGTAGGGGTTGCCGGTGCCTCAGTGGTCTGCTCGGGCTCCGGGGTTTTCTCCTCCGGGGTAGGGGTCGGCGAAGGAGCCGCCGCCTTAATCTCTTCCTCGGATGCGTCACCGTAGTAGTCACGAACCGTCACCGCAGTCAGGCCGCGGTCATCAATCAGACCCTTCACCTTATCCAGAATCGGGATGATCGTCTCGTAGTTCAGGTGACCCAGCACAATCTGCTGCGGCAGCATGTAGCGGATGCAACGCATGTAAATCACGCGGGAGCTGGTCTTCGCCTCGTCACCGGTGGTGCCGTTCCACATGACCGGGCGGGTAAAACCAATCTCACCGGCAGCCTTCAGCACCGCATCGTTGTAGCGGCCGTAGGGCGGGCGGAAGTACGGCTTCGACGAGACACCGAACATGCTCATAATCTCGTCTTCGTTACGCTGCAGCTCTTCCTTCACGCCCTCAGCATCCAGGGTGGTCAGATCGGCGTGGCTGTACGTGTGGTTCGCAACCTGAATCTGGCCGCTCTGAACCAGCGGACGCAGCAACGACACATGCTCCTTAAAACCGGTGTAAGAAGCGTTAATGAAGAAAGTCAGGCGAGTATTCGTACGCTTCGAGAACTCAGCGTAGCCGCGAATCGCCTCCGGGCTTGCGCCGTCATCAACAGTCCACGCAACATACTTGCCGTCACCAATGAGGGAGTTGCCGATGCCGGGCCATTCGCGCGGCTTATCAACCGGGTTGCCAGCAGCGGCAACCGTCGGCGAATTCGTGGGTGCGGGGCGAGTAGCAGTAGCAGAGGTCTCGCCGCCAGCCTGATACGGAGTGAAATTACCGCTGGTGCCGTCGTAGTCATTCGACTTCTTCGAGCAGGCAGCAATCAGCGGAAGCATAGCAGTGCCGAGCACAAAAAGTCGGCGGTTAGGCTGTGAGTGGGTCATACTCTCCAGGATAACGCCCCCACCTGCAAGGAACGAATCTGAACAGCGAATACACCCTAAATAATGTGCACATCACACCGCGCGCTCAGCACCACAGTATTAATAGGTATAAAAACTAGGTATAAGAACACAAAATCAAGAAGCCTCAAGCCGGTAACGCTCCGCTACACTAGTGGGATGGAGAATTTGGGCACTCACGAATTGCGCAACCTTGTGAACGATGCTGCCGACGAGGCAGTCAACATCGGCTACCGCGTTGCAGACCGGCTGCACAGGTGGCGTGAAAAGCGCGCCATCGCCGCCGGCCGTGAACCCATCCTCGTGCCCTCCGAAGGCTACGGACGCACCGCCTTCGACGGCAACCCCGGCTGGGTCCGCATCATCGCCCGCGCACTCTACAAGACGGTCAACCTCGAACGCCTCCTGCAAGTCGTAGAAGGCACCCAAGACACCGCCAACCCCATGCGCGGCTGGCGCTCCTTCACCGCAACCGCAATGTCCGACGTGCCCGTCACCATCGTCATCGACGGCACCAAGCACGAGGCGTACACCGACCGCGGCGGCGTACTCGACGTCAAACTCAGCATCGACCTGGACCCTGGCATGCACGAAGTCATCATGTACGTGCCCGGCTCCCGCGCCGTAGCAACCAGCGTCTACATCGTTCCCGAAAGCCAGAAGCTCGGCGTCATCATGGACGTCGACGACACCGTCATGGTCACCATGCTGCCGCGCCCCATGGTTGCCGCCTGGAACTCCTTCATCCTCGACGAGCACGCACGTATCCCCACCCCCGGCATGGCGGTCATGACCGACCGTATCCGCCGCAGCCACCCGAATGCGCCGTTCATGTACCTGTCCACCGGCGCCTGGAACATCACCCCGACCCTGCGCCGTTTCCTCAGCCGCAACGGCTACCCGCGCGGCACGTTCCTGCTCACCGACTGGGGCCCCACCCCGGACCGCTGGTTCCGCTCCGGAACCAACCACAAGGTCGAGTCCCTGCGCCGACTCGCCGAGGAATTCCCGCAGATGAAGTGGATCCTCGTCGGTGACGACGGGCAGCGCGACCCGTACATCTACAACGGCTTCGCGGTACGCTACCCGGACAACGTCGCGGCAATTGTCATCCGCAATCTGACGGTGGGGGAGACCATGCTCGCCTCCGGTCGCGTGTGGAGTGACTACCGTGCCGAACAGATGATGCGCTCGCCGCTGTGGATTGAAGCCACAGACGGCGTAACGCTGAGCAAGAAGCTGCGTGAGCTGGGCCTGATCGATTTCTAGCCGGTTACTGCTCGCCGGTTGCTAAAATCTGTGCCTATAGCCTGTAAACCCACCGCAAATACCGCGAAATGCCGGTATATGCGGTGGGTTTTGGTGTTTCAGCGGAATTAACCAACTTAAACCCACGACACACCGGCTGCTGAAAAAGAGTTAAAAATCTTTTCTACAGCCTTAATCACATAGCTTAAACCCGCTCGAAGGGGGTTAACCCCCGCCTTTAAGAAAGTCCGTTCTGCTTTAAAACCGCGCCGTTCCGCGCAAGAACGGGTGAGAGCGGAAATCTCTTTAAAATCAAGCCCGAATCTGCCGGGTTTTATGCCCCCAAACGCATACATGAGGTTAACTGAACCTCAACTCAGCGGGCGAATGAACCCTTAAAAATCCTGACCAACTTAAACCCCACCTGTGGATAACCCGGCACACCCCGCGAAAATACGGCGAACTAGCCCCGCGGCAGGGTGTGGATAAGCTGTAGACACCCCCTCTTAAGTGGGTTCAACTGTGGGTTTATCGAACGAAACACGACCCTCGCACCACATCATCTTGTGGTGCAGAAAAATCTCGACACTAGATGTAGTATTAATACTCGGTTCCACCACTACGGCACTTTTAGGCGCCCTGCCCCAGAGCAGGAAACCGCCACGCCCCACTAGGAGGGGGCAGTGGACGGCACAGCGCCCGCCGTAAATAACACGTGGTGAACCACCGACGAAACACGCCAGATTCATTCACGAGATAAGCCCGCCCGAGCGGGAGAAAGTAAGAGGCACTCCCATGGTAGTGACCGTGTACACCAAGCCCCAGTGCGTCCAGTGCAACATGACCTACCGCGCCCTCGACGCGAAGGGTATCAGCTACACCAAGGTTGATATCACCGAAGACGCTCAGGCCCTCGAAATGGTCAAGTCCCTCGGCTACATGCAGGCACCCGTCGTCATCGCAGGCGACGAGCACTGGTCCGGCTTCCAGCCCGACAAGATCAACGCTCTGGCAGCGTAACAACCCTGCCGAAACCCGTACAAACGGAAAATCGGCACGGAACCACACCGGCCCACGAGAATAAGGAGTACAGATTGAGTACCGCCCTCACGCCCAACCCCGTCGACGAGCACGCAGAAATCCGCAAGATTCTTATGGATGCACGCAATGCTTCCGAGGGTCGAGCGACCGAGGACGAACTGGACGATACAGCGCCACTCATCGTGTACTTCTCCTCCATCTCCGGTAACACCCACAAGTTCGTGGAGAAGATCCGTGCCCGCCGCCTCCGCCTGCCGCTGCGCACCGGCGAAGACACCCTCATTCTTGATGAGCCGTTCGTGCTCATCGTCCCCACCTACGGCAAGCCCGAAGGCGCCGGTAACGTTCCCCCGCAGGTGGTTAAATTCCTGAACGTGGAGCAGAATCGCCACCACATACTCGGTGTGATTGGCTCCGGCAACACCAACTTTGGTCCGCTCTTCGGTATCGCGGCAGACATTGTCGCCAAGAAGTGCGATGTGCCCGTGCTCTTCAAATTTGAGCTCATGGGCACCGATTCAGATGTAGAAAAAGTCAACGAAGGATTGGAAGCATTTTGGACGCAAAACTGCCCTCAGCACTAGAAACTCTCGGTGCGAGCCACAACGGCAAGAGCGTGCCCGAGAAGTTCAAGGGTATGAGCTACCACGAGCTGAACGCACTGCTGAACCTCTACGATGAGAACGGCCAGATCCAGTTCGATGCAGACCGTCAGGCGGCACGTCAGTACTTCCTGCAGCACGTCAACAACAACACCGTCTTCTTCCACGACCTGGAAGAGAAGATCGAGTACCTGATCGAGAACCAGTACTACGAGCCGGAACTCTTCGACAAGTACAACTTCCAGTTCATTAAGAACCTGTTCAAGCGCGCCTACGCCGTGAAGTTCCGCTTCCCGACCTTCCTGGGTGCCTTCAAGTTCTACACCTCCTACGCGCTCAAGACCTTCGACGGTCAGCGCTACCTGGAGCGTTTCGAAGACCGCGTCTGCATGGTCGCACTGCTGCTGGCAGAAGGCAACGAGAAGCTCGCCGAAGACATCGTCGACGAGATTATCTCCGGCCGTTTCCAGCCGGCAACCCCCACCTTCCTCAACGCAGGTAAGCGTCAGCGCGGCGAGCTCGTCTCCTGCTTCCTGCTGCGCATGGAAGACAACATGGAGTCCATCGGCCGCTCCATCAACTCTGCACTGCAGCTCTCCAAGCGCGGCGGCGGCGTGGCATTCGCCCTGACCAACCTGCGCGAGTCCGGTGCGCCCATTAAGAAGATTGAGAACCAGTCCTCGGGCGTTATCCCCGTCATGAAGCTGCTGGAAGACGCCTTCTCCTACGCAAACCAGCTCGGCGCACGTCAGGGTGCCGGTGCCGTGTACCTGCACGCACACCACCCCGACATCTACGCCTTCCTGGACACCAAGCGTGAGAACGCTGACGAGAAGATCCGCATCAAGACCCTCTCCCTGGGCGTTGTCATCCCCGACATCACCTTCGAGCTGGCGAAGAAGAACGAGGACATGTACCTCTTCTCCCCGTACGATGTGGAACGCATCTACGGTGTGCCCTTCTCCGACATCAACGTCTCCGAGAAGTACTACGAAATGGTCGACGATGCACGCATCACCAAGACCAAGATCAACGCGCGTGAGTTCTTCCAGACCATCGCAGAGATCCAGTTCGAGTCCGGCTACCCGTACGTGATGTTCGAAGACACCGTCAACCGCGCGAACCCCATCGCCGGTAAGATCATCATGTCCAACCTGTGCTCCGAGATCCTGCAGGTTTCTGAGCCGTCCACCTACCACGCTGACCTCGGCTACGAGACCGTCGGTAAGGACATCTCCTGCAACCTCGGCTCGCTGAACATTGCACTGACCATGGACGGCGACGATTTCGGCAAGACCGTGGAAACTGCGATTCGTTCGCTGACCTCCGTCTCCGACCAGTCTGACATCCGCTCCGTACCCTCCATCGAGCGCGGCAACGGCATGAGCCACGCCGTGGGTCTGGGCCAGATGAACCTGCACGGCTACCTGGCACGCGAGCACGTCTACTACGGTTCCGAAGAAGCACTGGACTTCACCAACATGTACTTCTACACCGTCGCCTACCACGCAATCCGCGCCTCCATGCAGATTGCTAAGGAACGCGGCCAGCGTTTCGAGGGCTTCGAGAACTCGAAGTACGCGTCCGGTGAGTTCTTCGCAAAGTACATTGAGAAGGAATGGGCACCGCAGACCGAGCGTACCCGCGAACTGTTCGCTAAGCACCACATCCCCACCCGTGAAGAGTGGATTCAGCTGGCTGCTGACGTGGCACAGTACGGTATGTACAACCAGAACCTGCAGGCTGTTCCGCCGACCGGCTCCATCTCCTACATCAACGGTTCGACCTCTTCGATTCACCCGATCGCTTCGAAGATTGAGATCCGCAAGGAAGGCAAGCTCGGCCGCGTCTACTACCCGGCGCCGTACATGACCAACGAGAACCTGGACTACTACCAGGACTCCTACGAAATTGGTTACGAGAAGATCATCGACACCTACGCCGTGGCAACCCAGCACGTGGACCAGGGCCTGTCGCTGACCCTCTTCTTCCGCGATACCGCAACCACCCGCGATATCAACCGCGCCCAGATTTACGCATGGCGTAAGGGCATCAAGACCATCTACTACATCCGTCTGCGTCAGATGGCTCTTGAAGGTACCGAGGTTGAAGGCTGCGTATCCTGCATGCTCTAGCCCGAATGCTGTGACGCATTCAGCCTGAGCTGGCACACTATAACTAAAGACTGGAAGGGGCGGTTACGGTAAACACGCAAACCGCCTGCGCGACTGGCTGGCCGCGCGTGGCACCGTAACCGCCCCTTAAGAATCGGAGAATTACTAATGAGCGAAAAGGTGAAGCTCGTCGACCACGTGGTCGAGGCTATCAACTGGAACCGTATTGAGGACGAGAAGGACCTTGAGGTTTGGGATCGTCTGACCGGTAACTTCTGGCTGCCGGAGAAGGTGCCGCTGAGCAACGACGTGCCCTCCTGGAAGACCCTGACCGAGGAAGAGAAGCAGCTGACCATGCGCGTCTTCACCGGTCTGACCCTGCTGGACACCATCCAGGGTACCGTCGGTGCTGTGTCCCTGCTGCCGGACGCTGTGACCGCGCACGAAGAGGCCGTGTACACCAACATTGCGTTCATGGAGTCCGTGCACGCAAAGTCGTACTCCTCGATCTTCTCGACCCTCGCCTCCACTAAGGAGATTGACGAGGCGTTCCGCTGGGCTGCTGAGAATGAGCACCTGCAGAAGAAGGCGAAGATTGTTCTGTCCTACTACACCGGTGACGACCCGCTGAAGAAGAAGGTTGCCTCCACTCTGCTGGAGTCCTTCCTGTTCTACTCGGGCTTCTACCTGCCCATGTACTGGTCTTCGCACGCGAAGCTGACCAACACCGCTGACCTGATTCGTCTGATTATTCGTGACGAGGCAGTGCACGGCTACTACATTGGCTACAAGTTCCAGCGCGGCCTGGCGAAGGAGTCCGCGGAGCGTCAGGCAGAGCTGAAGGAGTACACCTTCAACCTACTGTACGAACTGTACGAGAACGAGGTGGCGTACACCCACTCCCTGTATGACGGTGTGGGTTGGAGTGAGGACGTGAAGAAGTTCCTGCACTACAACGCTAACAAGGCTCTGATGAACCTGGGCTACGAGCCGATGTTCCCGGCGTCCGTGACTAACGTGTCCCCGGCGATCCTGTCGGCGCTGTCCCCGAACGCGGATGAGAACCACGACTTCTTCTCCGGTTCCGGCTCTTCCTACGTGATTGGTAAGGCCGTGAACACCGAGGACGAGGACTGGGACTTCTAAGCCCCTTCTCGTCTCGAGATATAAGGCTGAGATAACCGACCCCCGCGTGTCCACTGTGGATGCGCGGGGGTTCCGCCGTTTAACCGGGCTATTTAACGTGCCAGGATGCCCAGGCTTCCCCGGTATAACCTGGCGCGGAAGCGGCGGAGAAGCAGGGGAGTAGGAGCGGTCTTTCTGGTTCCGGTTGTCGGAATTTTTACCTTCACCCCGTAGCATAAAAAATTATTGATATATCGGGGTGCGGGGCGTACTCTGATACGACTAACTATCAACGCAGATTTGAAAGGAACATCATGCGTTCAGTTGTTATGGAAGCCCCCGGCAAGGTCGTCGTCAACGAAGTTGAGAAGCCGACCCTGCTCGAACCCACCGACGCCATCATCAAGCTCGCAGCATCCTGCATCTGCGGCTCCGACCTGTGGCCCTACCGCGGCGCAGACGCAAAGCCCGTCGACCACCGGGCAATGGGCCACGAATACATCGGCGAAGTCGTCGAAGTAGGCTCCGAGGTCACCACCGTAGCCCCCGGCGACTTCGTCGTAGGCTCCTTCTGCATCTCCTGCGGCGAATGCGAAACCTGCACCGCAGGCTACCCCTCCCGCTGCCTCAAGGCAATCGCGGCAGGCGACACTTACATCGGCATGCGCTCCAACGGCACCCAGGCAGAATACGCCCGCGTACCCTTCGCAGACGGCACCCTCGTCAAGACCCCCGCAGCCCCCACCGAAGAGCAGATCCCGCACCTGATGGCGGCATCCGACGTGCTCGGCACCGGCTGGTACGCAGCAGACGCAGCGCAGGCAGGCCCCGGCAAGACCATCGTCGTTGTTGGCGACGGTGCAGTCGGTCTGAGCGCAGTCATCGGCGCTAAGCAGCTCGGCGCAGAGAAGATCA
Source organism: Rothia sp. HMSC075F09 (assembly GCF_001810515.1). Taxonomy (NCBI): domain Bacteria; kingdom Bacillati; phylum Actinomycetota; class Actinomycetes; order Micrococcales; family Micrococcaceae; genus Rothia; species Rothia sp. HMSC075F09. The sequence continues at coordinate 224,834 of NZ_KV801780.1, read as the reverse complement.
TCATCATGTCCCGCAACCCCGAACGTCAGGCTCTCGCTAAGGCATTCGGCGCAACCCACATCGTGGAAGAGCGCGGCGAAGAGGGCATCGCCAAGGTCATGGAGCTCACCGACGGCGTGGGCGCACACGGCGTTGCGGAGGCTGTCGGCACCCAGCAGTCCTTCGACCAGGCTCTCGGCTGCGTACGCCACGGCGGCTACATCGGCTTCGTGGGCGTGCCGCACGACAGCTCCATCGGCACCGATAAGCTCTTCGGCAAGCAGGTTCACCTGGAGGGTGGCCCCGCCCCCGTGCGTAAGTACCTGCCGACCCTCATCGACCTGATTTACAAGGGCGAAATTGAGCCCGGTAAGGTATTCGACCTGGTTCTGCCCATCGACGAGGCGGCTAAGGGTTACGAGGCAATGGACCAGCGTACCGCCACCAAGGTTCTGCTGACCATGCCGTAATAGCCGGTCGTATCGCCGTTCTTATGCCGGTTCCTGTACCGGTAGCCCGGCGTGTATGCGCTACTAATCCCCGCACCGATCCTGCCGCTCCACGTGAGTGTAGGGTGCCGGTTGCGGGGATTAGTGCATTAAAAATTGGGTTTATTTGCCACCTTTCGGCGAGGTGAGGGACAAATGAGTGAGCCAAGGCATAGAATAAAAGAGCATGATTCGTACAACTCGAAGGATGACAATGACGAAGAAGCCTTTCCCTTCCGACCTCGAAATCGCACTTGCCGCCGATCTTTGGCCTATTAACAAGATCGCAGCAGACAACGGCATCAGCGAAGATCGCCTTGAACCCTACGGCAAGTATGTCGCTAAGGTCCTCCTCGACGAAACCACCAACGCAGAGACCGCCCGCAAGCGCGGCTCCAAGTACATCGTGGTTACCGCAGTCACCCCCACCCCGCTCGGTGAAGGTAAGACCGCAACCTCCGTCTCCCTCGCACAGGGCTTCGCCCAGACCGGCCGCAAGGCAATCCTGGCTCTGCGTCAGCCCGCAATGGGCCCGACCTTCGGCATCAAGGGCGGCGCAGCAGGCGGCGGCTACTCCCAGATCGTTCCCATGGAGAAGCTGAACCTGCACCTGACCGGCGACTTCCACGCCGTCACCGCAGCGCACAACCTGCTTGCCGCCATGATCGACAACCACCTGCACCACGGCAACGAGCTGCGCATCGACCCGCGCGCAATCGAGTGGCGCCGCGTTATCGACATGAACGACCGCTCCCTGCGCAACATCGTCGTGGGCCTGGGCGAACGCATGGACGGCGTGGTCCGCGAGACCGGTTTCGACATCACCAGCGCCTCCGAAATCATGGTGATTCTCTCGCTGGCAACCTCCTTCAAGGACCTGCGCGAGCGCCTGGCAAAGATCGTGATCGGCCTGAACTACGACGGCGAGCCCGTCACCGCAGCCGACCTGAAGGCTGACGGCGCAATGTCCGTCATCCTGGCAGACGCAATCAACCCGAACCTGCTGCAGACCCTGGAGCACACCCCCGCGCTGATTCACGCGGGCCCCTTCGGTAACATCGCAACCGGTAACTCCTCCGTGGTCGCAGACTACGTTGGTCTGGAGTACTCCGACTACGTGATTACCGAGGCTGGCTTCGGTGCCGACATGGGTGCGGAGCGTTTCTTCAACGTCAAGTGCCGCGTTTCCGGCCTGAAGCCGGACGCAGCAGTGCTCGTCGTGACCGTGCGCTCCCTGAAGTCCCACTCCGGCCTGTACAAGATCGTTCCGGGCAAGCCCCTGCCCGAAGGCATGCTGCAGGAAAGCCCCTCCGACGTGGAGAAGGGTGCAGAGAACCTGAAGAAGCACATCGAGATTGTGCGCAACTTCGGTGTTCAGCCGGTCGTGGCAATCAACGCCTTCCCGACCGACTTCGAGTCCGAGCACGAGACCATCCGTCGTATCGCTGAGGAAGCTGGCGCTCGCGTCGCTATCCACCGCGGTGTGGCTGAGGGCGGTAAGGGCACCACCGACCTGGCAGACGTGGTCGCTGAGGCATGTGACGACGTTTCGGATCTGAAGTACACCTACGATCTTGAGGACTCCATCGAGACCAAGATTGAGAAGGTTGCCACCAAGGTCTACGGCGCGGACGGCATCTCCATCGCTCCCGCCGCCGCTAAGCAGCTGAAGCGTTTTGCTGAGCTGGGCTACTCGCACCTGCCCGTGGTTATCGCGAAGACCCACCTGTCCATCTCTTCGGATGCAACTCTGAAGGGCGCACCGACCGGCTGGACCCTGCCCGTGCGCGAGGTTCGCCTGGCTGCAGGTGCTGGCTACGTCTACGCTATCTGCGGCACCATGCGCACCATGCCGGGTCTGAGCAAGAGCCCCGCAGCTGAGCGCATCGGCTTCGACGAGAACGGCGTGATGGTCGGCCTGTCCTAAGGCTTGTCCTAAAGCGGCTGTTCCAGCTGATTTATAGCTAGTGGAGGCGGCGCTCCTTCCCCACAGCGGGGGAGAGGCGCCGCCTTTGCTGTGCCCTATGGTGCTTTTGTGGAGTGCTCTGCCCCAGATACATGGATGTATGCGGGGCGAATACGAGGTGCGCAACGCTTGAGGGCGGGGAGAGCGGAGCTCTTGAAAATAGAGTGAAACTAGGTTGCAGCCAGGCTACAACCGGGCTGAAACTAGGCTGCAACCGGGCTGAAACTAGGGAGAGTGAAGGATCCTGAAACCCCTGGTGGAGGGGTCTTTCAACCTTTCATTGAGGCTTCTAGAGCGCCTGTTTTGAGGGTGAAATTGGTACGTGCTGGTTAATAATTGGGCTCTATTTGTGCTTAAAGGTCAGGTTTTATTAAACAATCTATAGAGGTTGATTTTTTAGTGACACACTGTCTTGCATTTTGTGAAAATACGGCATTGACTAGGTATTTTGCTTTTTGAAAGGGGTTTTAATGGGTGCACTCAGTGAACCTGAATGTGGGGCTGATGTTATTGTTTTGTAATAAAACCTCTACTTTAGGGGGTACCTACAGGGGTAAAACAGACCAATTGATTTTGCCCTCGCGCGAATAATTGTGCAGATTTTGAACGGTGAGCAGTACATTTTTTCCGGTTAATGAAGTTGCAACTACTTGAAGATACTTTTACCTTAACCCTCTACTTCCGCGGAATACCGGGCTAAAACCGGGCATTGAGCCTTCAAGATTGGTGAGCATGAAGCTCAAGTTAAAGGTGCACTAAAGTGCCAAATGAGGGAAAATCTGAAATTGTTTTGGGTGAAATAAGTCACATCAAAACTCGAAAAAAATGAAATTGGTACGTATGGATACCCTAAAAAACACCTGTTTTTATTACAGAATGATTACAATGAGGTGTGGGTCACTAAATCTGGCTCTCCGTACCAAATGGGGTGGTAAAACAGCCCCCAAAAAGTTCGCTACTATTGAGTCATCAAGTAATCGTGAGATTTCTAAAGTCCTCGGGTTGCTTGTGTTTGAGTGAGTGATAGATACCCCTGGGTGTCATGAGAAGCGACTGTGTATCGATGCGCAGTCGCTTCTCTGTTTAACTTTTGAATTTCAGTGGACTTTTGAATTTCGCTGTTTGAATTTCGCTGAACCCTCAGCCGGGCGGGATCCAGCCGGAACCTAATCCGCGCTGAACCCAATCCGTACCGAGCGTGCTCCAGAATCTATTCCCTGTGCATCCCGCACAGGCAACCCGTACATGTATCCCGCGCGGTCAATGCCGAATGCGCTGATAGGGGAGCGAACCGCATAGGCGCATGCTGTGCGGTCACAACCCCTACACTGGAACTATGACTACTTACCCCGAACCCACCCTCATCTTTGAGAACCCCGAACTGACCGTCCGTGCGTTCAGCGTCTCCGAGATGGACAACAGCGTCTACCTCATCACCATGCGCGCCACCGGCGAGCAGGTACTCATCGACCCCGCAGACGACGCAGAAGAACTCTACGCCTACACCCTCGACGCGCTCCTGCACGACTGCCCGCAGCTCGAACTGGCAGACGGCGAAGAACGCCGCGTGCGCGTTATGGAGAGGGACGAGGACTTCAACTCCCTCAAGCCCCGCGCAATCGGTCTGACCGGCATCCTGGTCACCCACGGCCACTGGGACCACATCCGTGCCATTAAGGAGCTCGACCGCCTCACCGGTGCCGTCACCTCCGCAGGCGCCGCTGACGCAGCCGCTATTAAGGAGCAGGAAGACTACACCGTCGAAGAGGAGCTGACCGGCGGCGAAAGCTTCGACTTCTACCTCTCCGACACCGTCATCCGCGCCCTGCACGTGCCCGGCCACACCCCCGGATCCATCGTCTACACCCTCGAAACCACCTGGGAAGACGGCACCCCCGCAACCCTGCTGTTCACCGGCGACACCCTCTTCCCCGGCGGCGTGGGCAAGACCGACTCCCCGCAGCAGTTCGGCGAGCTCTTCTCCAACGTGCTCGAAAAGCTCTTCGGCGGCTTCGAAGACGACGCCATCGTACTGCCCGGCCATGGCCGCTCCACCACCCTCGGCGACGAGCGCCCCCACCTGGAAGAGTGGGGAACCCGCGGCTGGTAAACCGCGCCTGACAGTCCGCCTCATATAAGTGCTGCACCCTCATGCCTTCACCCGCCGCATAATCCGCTGGTGAAAGGCGTGAGGGTGTAGAATTTAAGTTCGAAGATAAGACGAAAGGATTTTCGATGACACCCCGCCCGGCACACGGTAGCACCGCACTCAAAGCGAACGACCTGACCAGTATCCGGGTTCAGGGTGCCCGCGAAAACAATCTCAAGAACGTAGACCTCACCATTCCGCGTGATGCGATGGTCGTCTTCACTGGCCTCTCCGGCTCCGGTAAGTCCTCCCTCGCCTTCGACACCATCTTTGCGGAAGGTCAGCGCCGCTACGTCGAGTCGCTGTCCTCCTACGCGCGTATGTTCCTCGGACAGGTCGACAAGCCCGACGTAGACTTCATCGAGGGCCTCTCCCCGGCGGTGTCTATCGACCAGAAGTCCACCTCCAAGAACCCGCGCTCAACCGTCGGTACCATCACCGAAATCTACGACTACATGCGTCTGCTCTGGGCGCGCATCGGCCACCCGCACTGCCCCGAATGCGGCGAAGAAATCACCCAGCAGACCCCGCAGCAGATTGCGGATATTCTGCAGGAGTACCCCGAACGCACCCGCCTGCAGATCCTCGCACCCGTCGTCAGCGCACGTAAGGGCGAGTTTGTGGACCTTTTCAAGGACTTGCTGACGCAGGGCTACTCGCGTGCCCGCGTGGACGGCGAAACCGTGCAGCTCTCCGACCCGCCCAAGCTCGCCAAGCAGTACAAGCACACCATCGAGGTGGTCGTCGACCGCATCGTCATTAAGGACGGTATTCACCAGCGCCTGACCGACTCCATCGAAACCGCGCTCAAGCTCGCCGACGGCCGCGTACTCATCGACTTCGTGGACCGCGAGCAGGACGACCCCGAACGCACCCGCTCCTTCAGCGAAAACCTCGCCTGCCCCAACAACCACCCGCTGCAGATTGACACCATCGAGCCGCGCGCCTTCTCCTTCAACTCGCCGTTCGGCGCATGTAGTGCCTGCGACGGCATCGGCTCGCGCCTGGAAGTAGACACCGAACTGCTCGTACCCAACCCCGACCTGACCCTCGGCGAGGGCGCTATCGCCCCCTGGTCGCAGGGCAAAGCAACCACCGAATACTGGCTGCGCCTGCTCGCAGGCCTGGGGGAGGAGCTCGGCTTCGATCTGAACACCCCCTTCAAGGACCTACCCGCCAAGACCCGCGCCGCCATCCTGGACGGCAAGGACTACAAGGTTGAGGTGTCCTACCGCAACCGATTCGGCCGCGAACGCCGCTACACCTCCGGATTCGAAGGCGTGAAGGCGTACATTAAGCGCAAGCACGAAGAAACCGAATCGGACTTTGCCCGCGACCGCTACGAACAGTACATGCGCCAGGTCGCCTGCCCCTCCTGCGGTGGCGCGCGCCTGAACCCGACCATCCTTGGCGTGAAGGTCGGCGGCCAGTCCATTGCAGACATTACCGACCTGTCCCTGGCTGACGCGCTCGCCTTCGTGCGCGGCCTGCAGCTCAGCGCCCGCGAAGCCAAGATTGGCGAGCAGGTCCTCAAAGAAATTGACGCGCGCCTGCAGTTCCTGCTGGATGTGGGCCTGGACTACCTGACCCTCTCACGCTCCGCCGGTACGCTCTCCGGCGGTGAGGCGCAGCGCATCCGCCTCGCAACCCAGATTGGTTCCGGCCTGGTCGGCGTGCTCTACGTGCTCGACGAGCCCTCCATCGGTCTGCATCAGCGTGATAACCGCCGCCTCATCGAAACCCTGACCAAGCTGCGCGATATGGGCAATACGCTTATCGTGGTTGAGCATGACGAAGACACCATGCGCGAAGCCGACTGGATTGTGGACGTAGGACCCGGCGCCGGCGAACACGGCGGCGAAATCGTGCACTCCGGCAGCTTCGAGGACCTGCTGAAGAACACCAAGTCCATTACCGGCGACTACATGGCTGGCCGCCGCAGCATTGAGGTGCCCGCATCCCGCCGCTCCGTGGACAAGGAACGCCAGCTGACCGTGCGCGGCGCCCGCGAAAACAACCTCAAGAACGTGACTGTGTCCTTCCCGCTGGGCGTGTTTACCGCGGTGACCGGCGTGTCCGGCTCGGGTAAATCCACCCTCGTCAACGACATTCTGTACACCTCCCTGGCGAACAAGCTCAATGGCGCCAAGCAGGTACCCGGCCGCCACAAGAGCATCGACGGCCTGGAACACCTGGACAAGGTCATTCACGTGGACCAGTCGCCCATCGGCCGTACCCCGCGCTCGAACCCCGCCACCTACACCGGCGTGTTCGACCACATCCGCAAGCTGTTCGCAGAGACCAGCGAAGCGAAAATGCGAGGCTACACCCCCGGCCGATTCTCCTTCAACGTCAAGGGCGGCCGTTGTGAGGACTGCTCCGGCGACGGCACCCTGAAGATTGAAATGAACTTCCTGCCGGATGTGTACGTACCCTGCGAAACCTGCCACGGCAAGCGCTACAACCGCGAAACTCTCGAAGTGCACTACAAGGGCAAGACCATTGCCGACGTACTCGAAATGCCCGTGGAAGAAGCCGCAGAGTTCTTCGCCGCATTCACCCCGATTGCGCGCCACCTGAACACCCTCGTGGACGTGGGCCTGGGCTACATTCGCCTGGGCCAGCCCGCAACCACCCTCTCCGGCGGTGAAGCGCAGCGCGTGAAGCTCGCAACCGAACTGCAGAAGCGCTCCAACGGCCGCTCCATCTACGTGCTGGACGAGCCGACCACCGGCCTGCACTTTGAGGACATCCGCAAGTTGCTCGCCGTGCTGCAATCGCTGGTTGACAAGGGCAATAGCGTCATCACCATCGAGCACAACCTAGACGTGGTCAAGTGCGCCGACTGGATTATCGACATGGGCCCCGAAGGCGGTAGCGGCGGCGGCACCGTCATCGCCGAAGGCACCCCGGAACAGGTGGCTCAGGTGAAGGGCTCGCACACCGGCGCGTTCCTTGCTGAGATCCTGAGCTAGCCGAGAGCTTGAACTAGAGGAAACCTACGTGACTGATACTCAAGGAACTGAACCTAACTCGGGAGCCGAGCGCTCTGCGGGTGCTGCGGGCTTTGGCGCGCGCCGAGACACTGTGAACCGGGGTGTTGTGAATCGTGGCGCTGTGACCACTGCGGACCGTGCCCGGCACATCCTGCACACCCAGCTTGAGGCGGACTTCTGCCAGGCGCCCGGGTCGATTAGCCGCGCCCTCGAAGAGCTGCGCGACTACCCGGATGCCGAGAGCCTGCCGCTGCTCGCCACCGTGCAGCCTCCCTCCGAGAAGATGGGTGCCGCACGCCGCCGCAACGACGACATCTGGGAGTTGCGCGTCGCCAACTACGCGAGCGTTGGCATTCTCTGCGCCAAACATCCGCGTGTGCTGGAGAAGGCGATTGACTACATGCTCGGCGACCAGTCGAACTGGTTGGGCGACTACGCGCAGCTTCGCCAGCTCAACGAACTGCTCACCCCCTACACCCAGCAGGTCAGCGGCACGAGTATCTACTACACGCCCGGCCGCGCCCTGCTGAACTCGGTCGTACCGGAGGGCGTGCAGGCGCAGGAGGTCAAGTGTGCCGTGCCCGGTGTGGGTATGATGCGTCGCGTTGACCCCGCCGAGCTGAAGGCAGCGCTACTTGCCGAAATCACCGGCGAGCGCACTATTCGTAGGGAAGCAAATGCCTCCGCCGGTGCCCTTGAGGTTGACCCGGAGGACACCGAGACGCGCGTAACCCGCCTGCGCGTGGAGCTGCTGGACGCTGAGCAGATTGAGCGTTTCCGCGGGGATAAGCGCTACTCGAACGCGCTGGGCTTTAGCGTGACCCGCCCGGATGTGCTGGTGCTCGCCGCATACCCGGTGGAAGAGGATGCAGCTGATGTACCCGCGGCGGGGGAGAGCGACCCTGCGCTCGCAGACCCTATCGCCCTCGTGGGTGTGAGCGACGATTCGCCGATAATGCGCCAAATCGGTATCGATGTGCTGCCCGCCTGGCGCGGCGCCGGCATCGCCAGCGTGCTGGTGCGTGATGCCGCACGTCTGACCCTGGCGGAAGGGTACCTGCCGTTCTACGGTACGAGCCCCTCGCACATCCTCTCGCAGAGGGTCGCGATGAACGCCGGGCTGGTGCCGACCTGGTGGGAGTACGTCTCGACCAGCCTGAATGACCTGCCCATGGACTAGGTTTGCTTACAGACTAGATTTGCCCGCGCTAGGCATAACGGACATGCGCAAAAGCCCCCGAGATTCAGAGTCTCGGGGGCCTTTTGTCGCTGGTTTCGCGGGGCTCAGGCTTACGAGGGGGCCTGAGTTTCACGCGCCGTGAATTTCGCGTGCTAGTTTCGCGGGGCGGGGGTAGAACCTGACCGGTTACAGCTCCGCGCCGTTGCTGGCAATCACCTCGCGGTACCAGTGGAAGGACTTCTTACGGTAGCGCTCCAGGGTGCCGGAGCCATCGTCGTTGCGGTCCACGTAGATGAACCCGTAGCGCTTGGACATCTGCGCGGTCGAGGCGCTAATCATGTCGATGCAGCCCCATGTGGTGTAGCCGAGCACGTTCACGCCGTCCTCGATGGCTTCACGCACCGCGCGCAGGTGCTGGCGCAGGTAGTCGATGCGGTAGTCATCCTCCACGGTGAGCTCACCGTTCACCTCAACCAGTTCGTCGCGGGCGCCCAGGCCGTTCTCCACGATGAATAGCGGCTTCTGCCAGCGGTCCCAATACTGGTTGAGGACCACGCGCAGGCCGGTCGGGTCGATCTGCCAGCCCCATTCGCTGGAGGGCAGGGTCGGGTTCGCCACGCCACCGAGGATGTTGCCCTCGCCGCGCTCGCCTCGTGCCGGGTCGCCGGTCGCGCAGGTGGACATGTAGTAGCTGAACGACACGAAATCCACAGTGTTCTTCAGGTCCTCGCGGTCCTGCTCGGTGATGTTCAGCTCCACGCCCTTCTCACGCAGGGCACGCAGGAAGTAGCCGGGGTATGCGCCGCGCACGTGCACGTCACCGAATGCGAAGTTCGCCTGTTCCGTCTGCATGGCGGCGAGTACGTCGGCGGGGTCGGGGGTGAGCGGGTAGGTGGGCATGGCAAGAATCATGCAGCCGACCTGCGCGCCGGGTGCCAGTTCGCGTGCCGCAGCGGTGGCGCGTGCGGAGGCGACCAGCTCGTGGTGCATCGCCTGGTACAGGTCTGCATCGCTGAGCTGATCCGCCGGGGTGTTAATGCCGCCGGACATGAACGGCAGATGCAGCATCGAGTTGATTTCGTTGAAGGTCAGCCAGTACTTCACGCGCTTGCCGTAGCGGGCGAACACGGTGCGGGCGTAGCGTTCGTAGAAGCCGATGAGTTCGCGGCTGGTCCAGCCGTTGTACTGCTCCACCAGGTGTAGCGGGGTTTCGTAATGGCTGAGGGTGATGAGCGGTTCCATGCCGTGCTTTTCGAGCTCGTCAAGCACGCGGTCGTAGAAAGCGAGGCCCGCCTCGTTCGGGGTTTCTTCGTCGCCGCGGGGGAAGATACGCGACCAGGCGATGGAGAAGCGGAAGACCTTGAAACCCATCTCCGCGAGCAGGGCGATGTCTTCGCGGTAGCGGTGGTAGAAGTCGATGCCTTCCAGCTTGAGGTTGTCCTCGGTGGGTTCCGCGGTGCGCGGGTGCAGGCCGCCGGCGGGCAGCACATCCTGCAGGCTGGGGCCCTTGCCGTCTTCGTTCCAGGCGCCTTCGAACTGGTTGGCGGCGGTGGCGCCTCCGAAGAGGAACCCGTCAGGGAACGCGCCGAGCGGCTGCGGCTCGGTCAGCGCCGGGTTGGAGTTGGGCAAAGAGGTAGTCTGGGCGGTGATGTGCTGGTCCTGATGCACGGCATCCTCCAAGGTGCTTTAGGTCTTTCTTCTACCCTAGCGGAGGGGGTGGGGGATTACTAGGATTTGCGCTGTTTTGGGACGTTAGCGGGCGCGCAAAAGCCCGGTGTTCTCACACGAAAATTCACGTGAGAACACCGGGCTTTTATACAGCGCTTTTACGCTGAGCTAGGCCGCCGCGGGGCCTGCGCTACTAGTTGGCGAAGCCGAGCGCGAACAGCCACGCGGTACCGACTACGCCCCAGACGACGAGGTTCACGATAGCCGCCATGAAGCCGATCTTGAACCATTCGCCCACACTGAAGTAGCCGGAACCGTAGTACACGCCCGCCGGGCCGGAGGCGTAGTGGGTGATGCCGCCAATCAGGTTGCCCATGAAGCCGAGGAACAGCGCCGCGAACATCGGCGGAACACCGGCAGCTACCGCCGCACCGAGGAACACGGCGTACAGTGCCACAACCTGCGCGGTGTTCGAAGCGAACATGTAGTGGATGAAGAAGTACGCCAGAATCAGGATCGCGAACGCCATGGGCCATGCCATGCCGCTGACGCTGTGTGCCGCCTGCTGACCGATCCAGTCGACGACCTTGAGCTTCTTCAGGTGGTCCGCCATGCCGACGAGCACGGCGAAGAAGATGAGGGTGGACCATGCGCTGGAGTTCTTCGCCATGTCCTTCCAGGTCAGGACCTTGGTCACCAGCAGAATACCGATGCCGAAGAATGCGGCGCTGGTGGCGTCAATACCCAGGGAGGTGCCGGTAATCCACAGGACCAGCAGCAGCGCGAAGGTGCCGAGCATAATCCATTCCTTGGAGCTCATGGGGCCCATTTCGTGCAGTTCCTGGCGGGCGTGCTCGGGTGCGTCGGGGGTCTTCTTGATGGTCGGCGGGTAAATCTTCGACATGATCCACGGCATGACAATCAGCGCGGCAAGACCGGGGACGATAGCGGCGAGCGCCCAGGTACCCCAGTCGAGGTTGATGTTGTGGTCGTGCGCGAACTTCTGCGCCAGCGGGTTACCCGCCATAGCGGTCAGGAACATTGCGGAGGTGATGGTGTTGACCTGCGCCTCGGTCATGAGCAGGTAGGAGCCGAGCTTACGGCGCGATTCGGGGGTTTCGTTGGTGGAGCCGTTGACCTCGGAGAGGGAACGGATAATCGGGTAAATCACGCCACCGGCACGCGCAGTGTTGGAAGGGGTGGCGGGGGCGAGAACCAGATCGGTGATTGCCATACCGTAGGACAGGCCGAGGGAGGACTTGCCGAGCGCACGCACGAACAGCAGTGCGATGCGCTTGCCCAGACCCGTGATGAGGAAGCCGTCGGCGATGAAGAACGCGGCAACAATAATCCAGATGGAGGAGTTACCGAAGCCGGTCAGCGCCTCATTCTTTGCCGCCATCGTGCCGGTAATCATTGCGGCACCCAGACCCACGAGAGCCACGGACGGGGTGGGCAGCGGCTGGAAAATCAGGCCGAGAATGGTACCGACGAAGATGGCGAGCATGTGCATGCCGCGCGGGTCGACGCCTTCGGGGGCGGGAACGAACCAGATGGCGAGGGTCGCTACGAGGATGATGGCAACGTGCAGAATCAGCTTGTTTCGCTGTTTGCGGGCTGCGCTCACCTCCTGGCTGGGGGCAGCGGCTGCTGCTGTGTTGGTGGACTGTGTCATGTCCGTACTCCTTATGTGAAACGTACAGTTTGGTCCGTGGTGGGTGGTTCCGCCACGGTGTGTGCGTTTCTTCTGCGTTGTCATGCTGTGTTGTGTACTTATGGCAACGTGTGGGATGCCACGTAGTCTTTTAATCGTAATGGTTTGGATTCACGGAGTGAAGAAAATCGGCATAAAAAATGTGAATATGGCGGGGTGTATCGGCGGCTGGGATTCCGCGGGGCGTCGGCGATGACTTTGCACAGATTCAGAGGGAATCGGCGTGAGGCGTAGCGGGGGAGTGCCGCCTCCTGAACTACTTCCGGGCTGCCTCTGGGGCGCCTACAGGTCGCTCCTGAGACGCCCCACCGACCATGCACCGTAGTGACGGGCGTAACCGTAAAATAGGAACGTGCAGATTATTCGAGAGACCGGCCCCGAATCCGGCGATATCCTCATTCACCACGACCAGACGGTGCAGATGCTCCGCGAGGTGGCAAGCGGGCAGCGTGAAGCCACCTTGCGCATGTATCAGCCGAACCCGACGGTTGCGTTCGGCCGCCGTGACGAACTGAACCCCGGCTTCGCGGAGGCCTCCGCGGCGTGCGCCGAGCACGGCTTTGAGGTGCTGGTGCGCAAGGTCGGTGGGCACGCCGCCGCCTACCATCAGGGGTGCCTGGTCGTGGACCATTTTCAGCCCGCCACCGACGCCCGCAGCGGCAACACCCTACGCTACGAACTCTTCGGTTCCATGTACGCGCAGGCGCTACGCGAAGTCGGCGTGGATGCGCGCATGGGTGAAATCCCGGGGGAGTACTGCCCCGGCGAGTATTCGGTGCACGCGCAGCTTCCCGCCTCCGCAGGTGGCGGCCGCATTAAACTGGTCGGCACCGCCCAGCGTGTGGTGACCGGCGGCTGGTGGTTTAGCACCGGCATCGTGGTCTCTGATTCTGCACCCCTGCGGGCGGTCACCGCGGATGTGTACCGTGCCCTCGGCATGGAGCTGGACCCCGCCACGGTCGGCGCGGCGCAGGACGCGAACCCCGCCCTGCTCATGGAAGACCTGGAAGACGCCATCGTTGAGGTGTACGCCCAAAACGGCTTTCACTAGGTTGTTTTATTTCTGACTTTTATCCGTAACTTATTCGATATATCCCCACCTGAAGCGAAGGAGCATCCATGCGTTGGGCACAGATTAAAGACTCGAAGGGCAGCCGCGCGGTCTGCTTCTTCGAAGAGACCGTGTACGAGCTTCCGGCGAAGCTCAGCCCGCTACTGAATTTCTACAGCCGGTTCCGGCTGAACTTTGGCGACCCGAAGAACGCCGTGGCGATCCTGAAGGAGAACGGCGCGACCGTCATGGGTCACGGCGAGGAGCTGTGGAACTCCCTACCCTTTATTCGCCCACTGGATAAGCCCGGCAAGATTGTGTGCGCCGGCCTGAACTACCGCGACCACGCCGCGGAAATGAACCTTGAGGTGCCTGAGCATCCGGCGCTGTTCGCGAAGTTCCCGAACGCGCTGATTGGCCCCGGCGAGCAGATCCGCATGCCCGCTGATGACGGCACCGGCAGCACGAAGGTCGACTGGGAGGTTGAGCTGTGCCTGGTCGTGGGCGCTCGCCTGCGTAATGCCACGGAGGAGCAGGCGCTTGAGGCTCTGATGGGGTACACGGTCATGAATGATGTGTCGGTGCGTGACTGGCAGGGTCGTTCCTCGGAGTGGTTCCAGGGTAAGAACTGGGATGCGATGACTCCGTTCGGTCCGGTGATTGTGAGCCCCGATGAGGTTGACCCGGTTGCCGGCCTGGAGCTGGTCTGCGAGGTGGACGGCGTGGTGCGTCAGCGCGGCACGACGGCGGATATGGTGTTCACCCCGGCGCAGCTGCTGTCCTATATTTCGCGGTTCATGACCCTGGAGCCGGGCGACCTGGTGGCGACGGGTACCCCGGCGGGGGTTGGCCTATCGTTGCATCCGCGTCAGTGGTTGAAACCGGGTCAGACGGTGCGTACCCGCATTGAGGGTATTGGCGAGTTGGTGAATGTCTGTTCGGAGGCGGGCGCGCTGTAACTATTTTGCGCTGTAGCTAACCCGTGGCGCCGTGGTTTCCCCTGGCTCTGTGAGCAACTGCTGATGAACCCACGTGAACCCACGCGGGGGGCTGCTGGCATATGCTGCGGGGCGCACCCGCGGTAGCTAAGGTGAATATATATGCACTCCGCATGTGTTTTTAAGGCACATGCGGAGTGCTTTTTTGCATTGATAAAGCCTCCGGTGGGCGGCTTGGATTCGTTACTGGGAGCTGCGTTCGGCACCTGAGGTGGGGGAATGGCGCGTATGCATGGTTACACGCTGTCAAACACACAGAAACTTTGAACTTTTACGTAAATTTTAGGGTTTTACGTGGGTTTTGAGGGGTCAGCGAGGTGAAGCGCAGGGTGCCCCTGTTGGGTGATGGTTACCAGAAAATTGCTCTTTGAGGGGTGGCTGGGTGCCCGTCTCGGTGCATGGGGTGCTATCTGCTCTCGGTGCAGAATCTCAGATTGTGGTCACCTGTGAGAAATTCAACAGGGAGTTTTGGCGCGTCTTTTGGGGAATTTTAAGGTTTAAGGTTTAGTTCCCCGTGCGCATTTTTCGTTTTCTTCACATCACCATCGCTTGACTAGGAGTAAAGCCTAAACACTGCGGTGCAAATTCTGCGTCTTCAAACACCAATAAATGCACAAAGGTGCAAGGAGATGTGACTCTAAACCTGAACCTTTATCAAAAAATCGGTGCCCAAAATCACAAACTCGTTTTGCGTTCACCCAAAAGACTATGTAGGGTATGGGGATTATCTGAGAGTTTCCTGAGAACTCCTGCCAGAAGATTAGGACCCACCCGGGCACACCCTCAGATGCATATTTCACTCACGTCCGTGTTTGTTCATACAAACGCACTCACTCAAATAAGCCGACACGAACGAAAGAAAAACATGACCGCAACTGCATCCAAAAACCCGGCACAGCGCCCGGCAAACCGCCGCCGTGCCACCATCGCTGCCTCCGCAGCACTGGCAACCGTCATCACCGGCGCGAACCTCCCCGCGACCTTCGGTGCAACCGCCCCCACCCGTAACGTAGCCGGTACCACCTGCGTCGACGCAGGCTACCGCACCGTGCCGACCCTGGCGAACCTCACCAACGTGGCGCCCGGTCCGACCTGCTACTGGAACCCCGACCAGAAGGCACAGAGCATCGCGACCCTCGCACCGGTTAACTCCTCCCTCACTAAGGCGCAGCTGACCACCACCGAGAACACCTCGCCCCTCAGTGGTAAGCTCGCCCGTGATTCATTCGCCGCCAAGAAGCTCACCGGCACCGAAGCCGTCGTAGCCAATAGCAGCGAAATCAGCCGCACCTTCCTCGAATACAGTGCCGATGCGGGTAACCACCCCATCACCACCGCCATCAACGCGGGCACTGTGCAGAAGAACCGCGCCCAGACCGTCGGCGGCCACGAAAACATCCCGACCCTCGCCGTGAACTCCGCGAACCCGCACCAGGAGTACGTCGAGGTCGTCTCCCGCGACAACCGCGTCAACGCTAACGCGGAGAACAAGCGCATCCTCACCGGCGGCGTCCCGATCCCGAAGTGGCTTGCTGAGGACCACGGCCTCTCCGGCGACCAGTCCGTCGCCCTCTACGACGAAGCGACCGGCATCTGGCGTTCCTACTTCAAGTTCGTCAAGGATGCAGACGCACAGACCTACACCAGCACCGCCCGCGTGCAGGTGGGCGGTGGCAACGTATCCACCCCCAAGAGCGCAAAGATTCAGTACGACAACGTCGGCCGCGGCAACGCAGGTCAGACCGTCACCATCAACGCACCCGTGAGCATCGACGCGAAGTCCGGCAACGCCCGCACCTCCTACCCGATTGCTCGCGGCGCGAAGTTCCGCCTGGCAAAGAACGTGCCCGGCGCGTCCATCAACGAGACCACCGGCGAGATTACCTACAAGATTCCCGCAGGCACCCGCGGCACCGTGGACATCCCCGTTGCGGTTGACTACCCGGCGACCTACCACGTGTCCTCCGGCGGTTACATGCTCGCTAAGCCGAACTTCGGCGGCGTGGGCGAAGACAACTACTGGCTGACCCTCAAGAACGGCACCTCCTCCGTGGTGGGTATGGCGAACGAGCTCACCCAGATCGGTGTGGACGAGCTCAAGGCCGGCAAGATCAACCACATGGTGTCCATCACCGCGGCTGACTATGCGGCGCTGACTTCCTCCTTCCCCGCGAAGGGTACCGACGGCAAGATTGACGCGAGCAAGTACCCGAACGCACCCCGCGCGGGTCAGCGTGGCTTCCTGCCCGCAAGCTTTGACGTGGAAGAGCACCTGGCAAACACCGGCCACGCTGACGACCAGCTCACCCGCATGATCCTGACCGCAATGAAGGAATACGGCTTCATCCTCACGGACCACAACCTCTTCACCAACGCATTCAACCTGGAGGCGGCAAGCTCCTACGCGCCCTACGCCCGCCAGGGTAAGAACGTGTACAAGGAAGACCCGCAGCTGGCGGCAATGTTCGCGAACTTCGTGCCCAGCGGCTTCACCGGCAACCAGTTCCCCTGGCAGCAGGTGCAGTGGATGCCCGTGAACTACACCGAGTCCGCTGAGAACACTGCACGCCGCGAGGGCACCCAGGTTCTGCCGCAGAGCAACAACCAGGCTGCCGACTCGAACGCTGACGCGCACAAGATTGCACGCCCCGTGACCGTGCGCCGCTCCGCCGTGCGCACCCCCAAGGCCGTGCGCATCAGCGACGCCGAGACTCAGAACGCGGCAGTGAACCAGGCTTCGGACGCCGTGAAGTTCAAGTACCCCTCGGATTCCTACGGTAAGACCGGCACCGGCTCCGGCGTGTTCTACCAGCCCGCCGAGCACCACGCCACCGTCTACTCCGGCGAGACCGCAGTCGCGCAGAGTGTTCACCAGTCGCACAAGGTTTCCCCGAACTACCGTTACGCGCGCGACTACAACTTCCAGGAAATCCAGCAGACCCCGAACTTCCGCCCCAGCCGCTGGGTCAACAAGGAGAAGGTCAACACTGCTGGCGGCCAGTTCTCCAGTGCGGAGACCGGCATCCGCTTTGCCTCCAACGGCAAGACCGGCACCTACTCGATCGACCTGAACACCCACGACGTTACCGGCACCACCTGGGATCTGCGCCGCGACAACGGCACGAACATCACCGTGAACCGCACCGGCAAGGCACCCGCACGCATGTCTGATGTGAAGGCGAAGAGGGGCTCCGCCGCGCAGCTGTACTCGATCCCGCTGAAGGTTCACGTGGTCGATAAGAACAGCCCCATCGCGCGTGAGGACTCCGTCTC
The DNA here is from genome assembly GCF_001810515.1 of Rothia sp. HMSC075F09. Classification (NCBI taxonomy): domain Bacteria; kingdom Bacillati; phylum Actinomycetota; class Actinomycetes; order Micrococcales; family Micrococcaceae; genus Rothia; species Rothia sp. HMSC075F09. The sequence goes on along the minus strand of NZ_KV801780.1, from coordinate 207,372 downwards.
CCTGTACTCGGGCACCACCCAGAACGTGGCTGTCCTGAACAACGACGAAGCATCCTTCGGCGCATACAGCCGCGGCGAAACCGTGAAGAAGCTCGAGCTGCTCAACCAGCGCGGCCAGGCCGTCAGCGCATACAGCGACGAATACGGCACCTACCGTGTGGTGACCCTGCCCGACGGCACCCAGGGCATCGCGGTATCTGCTAAGAATAAGCAGGGCTTCGCACCGCTGGTCCGCTACCGCGCAGTGACTGACAAGGGCGTAAAGTCCGCTGAAGGTTACCTGCAGGTGGCAGTCGCCAACCGCTAAAGGCCTGCTAAGGTTGCATACCCGCGAGCATCAGCGCACATAGGGGAGAGGGGCACGCTCAAGAAAGCACGCCGCGCAGGCGTAACTTCCTTGACGTGCCCCCTTTCCTATACATAAGGTGAAAATACTATGACTCAGAGCCACCACGCAGACCAGACCGAAACTAACACCACCCACAACCACGCTGACCATGCCGCAGAACATGCGGTTGCGCATGTATCGGCGCATGTAGCGAACCACGTCGCCGAGCACGCCTCAGGACACGCCCACGAGGCGCCCACCAACGCGCCCCTCCTCGAAGGCAACAGCCCCAAAGACTGGGAGGAGCAGTTCGGCGGATCCGTCGCAATTTTCTCGGCGCTCGCGAACCCGCTACGCCTGGCGATTGCGCACCACCTGATGCACCGCCCGCACAGCGTGAGCGAACTGCACACCTGCCTGGGTATTTCGCAGCCGCTCGCCTCGCACCACTTGCGCATCCTGCGTGAGGCGCACGTGATTGACCGTGAACAGCAGGGCCGCACCACCATTTACCGTCTGAAGGACGACCATATTAGCCACATTGTGGTTGACGTGTATGAGCATACGCGTGAGCATCATGCGGACTAGTCTGCCCTCAAGCTGAGCGTTGCCTGGGAGCCGTTGTAAGATGGTGTGTGTCCGTGCACCAGTACAGTGCGGAATAGTATGCGCACCGGCGGCGCCCCGAGTGGCACGCTTGCGCCTGAGTTAAGGAGACTTATGTCTGCCGCTGATTCTTCAGCAATTGTTATTAGCGTTTCTGGTGAGGAGCGCGAGGTCACCGCGAAGACTGCCGCTGAGCTGTTCGCTGACGACCCGAAGATCGTTGTGGCACGCGTGAACGGCGTGCTGGTTGATCTCTCCCACGAGCTGTCTGCTGGCGACTCCGTTGAGCCGGTTTTCATTCACGAACCGGACGGCCTGAACGTTCTGCGCCACTCCGCTGCGCACGTGATGGCGCAGGCGGTGCAGGAGTACCGCAAGGACGCCAAGCTGGGCATTGGCCCGTACATTACTGACGGCTTCTACTTTGACTTTGATGTGGCTGAGCCGTTCACCCCGGAAGATCTGAAGAAGATCGAGAAGTCGATGATTAAGATCATCAAGTCCGGTCAGCTGTTCCGCCGCCGCGTGGTCACCCACGACGAGGCTGTCGCCGAGATGGCGAACGAGCCGTACAAGCTGGAGCTGCTCTCCCTGACCCAGGGCCCCGGTTCTGGTGCGGACGCTGCCGAGGGCGCATCCGTGGAGGTCGGCGAGGGTGAGATCACCATTTACGACAACGTGAACGCGAAGACCGGCGAGACCGTCTGGAAGGACCTCTGCCGCGGCCCGCACCTGCCGAACACCAAGCTGATTGCTAACGGTTACGCCCTGATGCGTGCCGGTGGCGCGTACTGGCGCGGTTCTGAGAAGAACCCCATGCTGCAGCGTATTTACGGTACCGCGTGGCCGACTAAGGACGAGCTGATTGCGTACAAGGAGCGCATCGCTGAGGCGGAGCGCCGTGACCACCGCCGCCTGGGCCGTGAACTGGACCTGTTCTCCTTCCCGAAGAACATTGGCCCCGGCCTGCCGGTGATTCACCCTAAGGGTGGCGTGATTAAGCGCGAGATGGAAGACTACGTGCGTACCCGCCACATTCAGGAGGGTTTCCAGTACGTCAGCACCCCGCACATTTCGAAGGAAGACCTGTTCTACACTTCTGGTCACCTTCCGTACTATGCGGACGGCATGTTCCCCTCCATGGAGCTGGATAACGGTAATTACCGTCTGAAGGCTATGAACTGCCCGATGCACAACGAGATTTACCGTTCTCGTGGCCGTTCGTACCGTGAGCTGCCGCTGCGTTTCTTCGAGTTCGGCACCGTGTACCGTGACGAGAAGTCCGGCGTGCTGCAGGGCCTGACCCGCGTGCGCATGATTACTCAGGATGACTCCCACTCGTATGTGACGAAGGAGCAGGCACCGGACGAGGTGCGTCACCTGCTGAAGTTCATGCTGAGCCTGCTTGAGGACTTCGGCATGACCGACTTCTACCTTGAGCTGTCCACCCGCGACACTGAGGGTGATAAGAAGGATAAGTTCATCGGTACTGATGAGCAGTGGGAGGAGGCTACCGCGGTTCTGGAGCAGGTTGCGAAGGAGACCGGTCTGGAGCTCGTCCCGGATCCGGGTGGTGCTGCGTTCTACGGCCCGAAGATTTCGGTTCAGGCGAAGGACGCGATTGGCCGTACTTGGCAGATGTCGACCGTGCAGTACGACTTCAACCAGCCGAGCCGTTTCGGTCTGGAGTACCAGGCTGCGGACGGTACCGTGCAGGAGCCGGTCATGATTCACTCGGCGAAGTTCGGCTCGATTGAGCGCTTCTTGGGTGTGCTGACTGAGCACTATGCGGGTGCGTTCCCGGCGTGGTTGGCACCGGTTCAGGTGATTGGTGTGCCGGTGGCTGAGGCGTTCAACGACTACATGACCGAGATTGCGGATAAGTTGCGTGCGCACGGCGTGCGTGTTGAGGTGGATTACGGTTCGGATCGTTTCACCAAGAAAATTCGTACCGCGTCTACTGAGAAGGTTCCGTTCATTCTGATTGCTGGCGGTGAGGATGCGGAGCACGGCGCTGTTTCGTTCCGTTTCCGCGGTAACAAGCAGGAGAACGGCGTGCCCGTGGATGAGGCTGTGGCACGTATTGTGGAGCATATCCGCAACCGCGTGAATGAAGACCCCAAGCCCAGCGCTGAGGCTGCTGAGTAGTACTAGGCTTTCTGGTCTAGCTCATATATAGAAAACCACCCCCTTTGCGGCGACAAGCTGCGGAGGGGGTGGTTTTTTGTGCGTCTTGAGGAGGCGAGGGTGGGGGAGGGACGGTTGGGTACAGAAAGCTGTGTTGTGCGGGAGTTTTCCTAGTCCGGGCGGATGTCTTCGTGCTAATGTAAGTGATGGCGCTAACGTTCGTTGCCGTTCGGAAGCGCCGGTAATTGTACGATTCGGATAAGGATATTGGATATGGTCTAGGTACCTCATAGGTGCCTGTTTGTCAGATAATCTATCCCTGAGTTCAAGGAGGAACTAATAAAATTTAGATTTATAAAAATTTCGCAGTAGTTATCTTGAATTTAAGCTATGAGTGTATGTGTGCTATATATTTGCAAATATGTAGCGCATATAGAATGATTGGCATACAGGATTAATTGAAGAGTAAACCGGATTACACAAGGAGTTCATGTGGCATCAGGAAATGGAAAAGTTAAGAGTTCTGATCAGATTCTTAACGGTTATATGGATCAGTTTTCTGAACAATTTGATTTAGAATCGCAGATTCCCTATAAAAGGCCAGAAGAAATTTACACCGCAAAGTTTGAATGCTTTACGGGAGCATTAGCTTTGCATGATGCTTGCCCTAGTGCTGGAATGAGGCTGAAAGACCCAATGTCATTAAGCTTGGGCGGTGGCGATGAGAAGGGATTAGATTCTGTAATTGTTGTCGTAAATAAGATTCATATTGTAGAGGATCTCTCTGAGTTTGAATCGTTGCAAGACGACCTGCGAGAAGAAGGCAGGGAGATTGATAGTGTAGATTTTATATTCTCTCAGGCTAAAACTTCTCCGTCTTTCACTAAGTCTTTAATCTCTACTACGATACTTGGTGTTGAGCAGTTTATGCGGAGTGGAGAGCTGCATACATCAAATGAAGCTCTTTTAAAAAAGCGTAAAATTAAGGATGCGGTATATGAGTGTTGGACAGAGATTAAAAATGTTGGGGCGTATTTATATTATTTCACACAATCTCCGAATCCGCTCAATGAAACTGTTCATCGCGATATTATGGAGAAGATTGATAGCATGAACGAGTCAGGTGGGGTATTTTCTGACTTTGCAAAAAAGGGAGGGAATCTCACTTTCATCCCTTGTGGGTTGGATGATGTAAAAAACATGTATGAAAAATACAAGAAGTATGAGCAAAGAGTAAACTTTAAAGTTGATGCATCTATCGCACTCCCTGAAATAAATGAAATTAAAAAGTCGTTTATGACATATATATATTTTGATGAATTTTTGAAAATTATTTTGCGAGATCCCAATGGAAGGGATTTGGATGAATCTATCTTTGAAGAAAATGTTAGAAGCTTTCAAGGGACCAGCAATAAGGTAAATTCAAAAATTTTGAGCACTCTTAAAGACGGAGGTGCAAATAAATTTTTCATTCTAAACAATGGAATTACCATGATTGCTGACAAGGTTGCAACTGATAATCGAAATGAAAAATTTACTGCACATAATTACCAAATAATTAATGGGTGCCAGAGTAGTACCATGCTTTATTACTACTACCTGCATCTACTAGATTCTGGTATTGGCGAGAGTGAGATTCAAGAGAGGCTTAAAGAAGTATATATCCCTTTGAAAATCATTGAGGTTCGAGGTGATAGCCTGGCTTCAGAAATTGTGGAATCAACTAATAGCCAATCAAGCATTGGCGCAGATCAGCTCCATGCTCTAGGTAACGTTGCTCGAGAAATTCAAAAGTTCTTTAATGTAAATAAAGAAGAGGGAACTGGGAAGCAATATATGTACTATGAGAGAAGGAATAATGAGTATGCATATGATTCGGTCGTTGTTAAATCACGTGTAATTACCCAGGATATGATGCTTGGTATATTTGCCGCAACGTACCTTGAAATGCCTCATAAGAGCTCACGCTATGCTGGCCGCCTCAAAACTGAAGAAATTCTTAGGAAAGTGTTTAATGACGAAAATCCCCCGATTAAATTCTTTGCTGCTGCTTATGCCTATTTGCGTTATACTGCAGAAAATAGGAGGCACTCACAGCTTCAGACAAGTCTAAAATGGCATACGCTAATGGTTTACCGAATTCTCTTTGGTGATGTTTATTCTAAGACCTCGCTTAGCAATAAATTTAATCCTGAGCAGGAAGTTAAAAGAATTGATGAGAGTCTGTCCTCCTGTGACAACCTTTTGATTGCCAATAATATTGTACTAAAATTCATGAGTGATAACCCTGCATATTCTAAATTAAGTATTCGAACAATTAACAAAAAAGAAGAATTTACAAACGATTTAATTAAGTACACCCAAATACTTAAGGGACGTAAGAGTAAGGATAAATATAATGAATACTTGGAGTATGTCTTTAATGAGTCGAATGTGTCCGGTGTTGGAGGTGTCGAAACCCTGAATCCTTCTGATACTACCTCTTCGGGAAATTCGCTGCCTGGGTGTACAGTTTACAGTATTCCCGAACTAACTACGGTTTTGGAAAATGCAATAAGTGAGGATGCTAGCCATCTGTTTAATAGAATTTTTGATGGAACCATTGAATGGGGAAATCTAACCTTCCGTTGGCGAAATTCGGATCAGAAAAATTCAACCTATAAATTTTATATATATATTTCCAGTAAATCTGGGTCTACTCCAGTAAAGGTTGGGCAGGTTGTGTATGGAAAGCGCGATAAGGATTTTAAGATTAATCTAGGGTTGCAACATAAGCAGCTAGAGGAAAATCCGAAATTCTATAATGAATTCATTAATAGGAAGATTGATGGGTTTACTTGTGATTTTTCGGATAAAAGGAATGAAAAAAACAACATTGAATATGGTCGCATAATTTTCAATGAAAAGTCTTCGGATGATTTGTTGGTGTTAATTAATGATATTGCTTCCAAGACCTGTATTGTAAAGAATAGCATGATTTAACTTGTATATTATAAGCCGGTGAGCATTGTATCTGCAATGCTCACCGGCTATTGTATTGAAGATATGATATTTTGTATTAGTAAGCAAAATAAATTTTAAGGATTGAAGAATGGCAAGCATTGAAGTGATGAAAGAATGAGCTCGCATCGCGGGGCGCTTCAACCTGTCTGCCCGCCGCAATCCAGAACACCGCGCACTCGTAGCTCTAGCGGCTCAACGCGCCGGAGGAGAATGCCACGTCATCCCCGCTGCACCCGGCGAGAAAGCTGTGTCGTGGGCTAGTTTTTAGCTCCAGAGTGCTAGCGTGGTAGTAAGGCGAACGTCCATAGTCATTCAGAAAATGGGTAGCTGGATGGTCCTGAAAATGATGTATCGCTGTTGATTATTGAGGGAGCACGAGCGTATGAAGTCGAATAAGTATGTTCCTGTTGGGATGCTGTTCTTGATCCTGGCAATTATCTTGAACGTAGTGTCAAATGTCAGCGACCTAGTGGTTGGAATTCTCTACGGCATCTCAATAGCAGTATTGATTATTGGACTATCTAATAGTCGAAAATAGATGCTGCAACTGAGAAAAGGGGGCTGGGGGGTCTTCCCAGTTTGGCCGCTCAGCTGGGAGTAGCTGCATGGAGCTGCCGAGGTGAATTATAAGCAACCAAGGAGGTATATTATGAAAAGTATTATTTTTCAAAGCATAGGTGCTTTTATCCTCGTATTTTCTCTTTCCTGTCTGTTCTTGACAGTGATTCAGGGAATGGGAAATCTTTGTTCACCAAACGTTCTTATGATTTCCTTAGGTATGGGTTTGGCATCGGCTACCATGTACTTCTTTGCATTCAGGAATCATGACTAGTCAACCGTGCTATCTTAAAACATCTTAGAGGTAGGGCTATTGTCAGCCCTACCTCTCTTTTGTGTGTCTGTGCCATATGGTGTGTCTACGGTAGCGCACTAGGGTTCGTTTGAAATCCTGTACTCGCACCTAGTTGTTCCCAATCTTTTTGCGCGACGGCGGCGGTCAAGCACGGTGCTTGTGCGGGTATACCTGTGCCTTCGCTATTACATAGTCGAAGAGAACCGACCCCTGAATAGTATTATGGAAAGCAACGCCGCTTACGAAGAAGTAGTAGGCTTTGCTGTTGAAGTGCATTTGAAAGGATGAAGATATGGCAAGTGTTGAGGTGATGAAGGAACGGGCTCGTATTGCGGATCGTTTCAACCTGTCTGCTCGCCGAAACCAGGAGCATAGGGCACTTGTTGCGCTCGCCGCGCAAAAGGCGGGAGGGGAGTGCCAGGTGGTTCCTGTGGCTCCCGGCGAAGATAAGGCTGACGTACTCGACCGTGCACGCAAGGTTGCGGGTGGTAAACCGGTCATTATCGTGACTGAGGCTGACGGGAAGCTTTCCGCCCGCCTTATGGGTAGTGACGACATGATATCAATATATTAAATTAATGTTTTATTTAAGAATCTAATTGTATTTACTAGATGAGGTGCAGTAGGTAGTGTTTGTTATAAATGAGACTTTGGGGAAGCTTAAGGATTATTCTCTAGCTAAGACGTTGTTGAAAGGGCTTCCAAAGATTCTTGTCTCGGTTTATGCAATTGCAATAATTATTAGCTTTTTCCCTGATGGTTGGGTGAAGGGCGTTGAAGATGGTCTTGCTCTGAGGATTATCCTTGAAGGTTTTAATTATGCTGGATTAGGGCAAATGGTTGACCCTATTAATAGTTTTATCTCTCGCATTAAAAACGGTGAAGAAGCATGGGTATTTTTCCTGCTGTCTATCCTCGCAGCTTCTTCAAGTAGCTACTACCTAAATGGCCTGAGGCGTCGAATTGAGGATTATGATATTTGGAGAATCGTTAGTGACCCTCCCGAGTCTATATTTGTGCTTGTATTTTCCATATCCTCACTTATAGATTACGGTAGGATTGGTGATTTTCATTCGTCGTTCTTTATTTTTTATAATGCCCCAATTTGTCTTGCAATTATTGGTATTTTTGATCTTTTTGTATTAAAAAATAGACATGATGGCATCATTTCTAGTAATAATAAATTTATGTTGTTTGTGATTATTATTGGAGATGTTCTTCTTTCTTTCTTGCTTGCAATTATTTTTGCTCCTGTCGTTTTGATTCTTATTTTATTTGGATTTGTAGGAACACAAAGTAATTGACAAGTAAAACGGACCCGGCAGGCTATCCATCAGATAGCCTGCCGGGTCCCTTTGTTTACGCCGTTGCTATGCGCTCAACCGCTTTTAGCGGGTGGTGCGTTCCAGCAGCTGCAGCACGTTCTGGTAGCTGTGGCCGGTCGCCTCCGTCATACCCTGCTCACAGGTACGGTTCGCCGAAATGTATGCGGCGAACTGCTTCTGCTCGCTCAGCTCCGCAGCCTCCGCCTCCGTAGCGCTCGCAGTCAGCTCCGGGTGCAGCATACCGCGGTCACCCGCATAACCACAGCAACCCCAGTGCTTCGGCACGTACACGTCGTCACTCATCGCGTTCGCAATCTTCTCAAACGCAGGCTGAGTACCCAGGTGCGTCATGGAGCAGGTCGGGTGCAGTGCAACCGACGGCAGGGGAGCGGACACGGTCAGCTTATCCAGCATGTTGTCGGCGGCGAACTGAACCGCATCGTACATGCGCAGACGCGAGAAGTCCGGCTCGCCCGGCTTCAGGCCGTTCACGATCTTGTGCTCAAGTGCCTTAATAACCTTCTCGCGCATCACCTCAAGGCCCTCAGTACAGGACGAAGCGTCACACACGACCGGCAGGCGGCCACCGTCGGTAGCCTCCCACAGGGACTTCAGCACGCGGTCGCTCATGATCGAGTAGCCGTCGGTGAAGCCCTTCGACTTCCACGGGGTGGAGCAGCACATCTCACCAATATTGTCCGGGATACGGTACTTCACGCCGGCACGCTCGCACAGGCGAATGAATGCCTGGGTTGCGTTGACCGGGTCGTGCTTGCCGTCGCCGTCTACGCCGCCGAACATGGAGTTCACGCAGGCGGGGAAGAACACAATCTCAGCGGTTGCGTCCTTGTGCGGCTTACGTGCCGGGCCACCGACCGGCAGGTCCTTCTTGTAGGAAGGCACCATGTCATCACCCATGACCTTGCGGGCAATGTTGGTGGTGCCGTGAACCACGGGGAACGGCAGCTTCTTAGCCACAGTCAGGGCCTTACCTGCGACCTTGTCCATGATGCCCCACTGCTGCGCGGCAACCTTCCAGCCGGTAGCAGCCAGCTTGTCCTGGTTCTCGGAACGCAGGCGGCGAATCAGGTCACCAGTGTTAATGTTCACGGGGCAGCGGGTCTGGCACATGCCGTCCACAGCACAGGTGTCGATGCCGTAGTACTCGTACTCCTTACGCAGACGCTCAGCGAGTTCGTGGTCACCGTTCACCTCGGCGGCGGCAATCTCACGGCGCATCACGATGCGCTGGCGCGGGGTCAAAGTCAGGTTGCGGGAGGGGCAGACCGGCTCGCAGTAGCCGCACTCCACACAGCGATCGACTTCTTCCTCGACGGTTTCGGCGACCTTCAGGTCGGTTACGTAGTCGGTGTCCGGCTCGGCAATCAGCACGCCCGGGTTCATGAAGCCCTTCGGGTCAATGAGGCGCTTAATCTGGCGCATCACGTCGAAGAGCTCCTCACCGAACTGGCGGCTCACAAACGGCGCCATGATACGGCCGGTACCGTGCTCAGCCTTCAGCGAGCCGTCAGCGGCAAGAATCAGCTGAACCATTTCTTCGGTGAACTCGCGGTAGCGGTCCAGCTGCTTCGGGTCGCGGAACTGCTCGTTCAGCATGAAGTGGATGTTACCGTCCTTCGCGTGGCCGAAGATCACGGAATCCTTGTAGCCGTGCGAATCGAACAGCTTGGTCAGGTCGCTACAGGTGTTACCCAGAACCTCGACGGGCACAACCACGTCTTCGAGCAGTGCGTTGGTGCCGGAACGGCGGTTACCCGCCACGGTGGTGTACAGGCCACGGCGGGCAGCCCACAGTGCGTTACGCTCAGACAGCTTGCTGGTCATCGACACCGGCGACGCCACGGGCAGGCTCTTAAACATGGGTGCCGCAGCGGCAGCCAGGTCGTTCAGCTCCTGCTCGGAGTTGCCCTGGAACTCAACCAGCAGGGCGGCGTGGTCCTTCACGTCAATGGCGGCGAGCGCCTCCGCAGCCTGGCCGGTACGCTGAGCCACGCGGATGCTGGTGGCGTCCATCAGCTCGACGGTGGCCAGCTTGTTGGCAACCAGCTCGGGTACGGAGCGTGCAGCATCAATCAGGTTGTCGAACACGAGCAGGCCGGTGGAAATGTTCTTCAGAATCGGCAGGGTGTGGTAGGTAGCCGAAGCAACAAAACCGAGGGTGCCTTCCGAACCAATCAGCAGGTGCTGCAGAATGTCCACGGGGGTTTCAAAGTCGACCAGGGAGTTCAGGCCGTAACCCATGGTGTTCTTCATGGAGTACTGCTGGCGAATCTTCGCCATGGATTCGGGGTTCTCAAGCACGCGCTTGCGCAGGCGCAGCAGGCCCTCGTGGAGTTCAGGTTCGAGGGAGCGCAGCTTCTGGTCGGCGTCCGGCTCGGCGGTGTCGATGATGGTGCCGCTGGGCAGCACTAACACCATGGAGTCGAGGGTGTTGTACGTGTTGTACTTGGTGCCCGAAGACATGCCGGAGGAGTTGTTCGCGACCACGCCACCGATGGTGCAGGCGGACCAAGATGCCGGGTCGGGGCCGAGCTTGTAGCCGTAGGGTGCCAGGTAGTTGTTGACCATCATGATGGTCGCGCCGGGCTGCACGCGCACCTTCTTGCCGTCTTCAAGGACCTCAATTTTCTTGAAGTGGCGGCGGGTGTCGACCATGAGGCCGTCGCCGCTGGACTGGCCGGAGAGGGAGGTGCCGCCGGAGCGGAAGGTCAGCGGCAGACCGAGGTCGCCGGCTGCGCGGAAGATGTTGGCGACGTCTTCGGCGGAGTCGGGGCGGACCAGGCCGGCGGGCACGAGCAGGTAGTGGGATGCGTCGTGGGAGATTGCCAGGCGCTCGAGTTCGGAGACGCTGGATTCGACGGCTTCTGCGCGCGCATCGGAGAGTAGACGCTTGAGGGTGTCCTCGTAGGGGGACTTGAGTGCTTTGGAAGTGTTTGACACAACGGTGGTCATGATGAATCTCCTTAGTGAGACTGTCTTACCTTTCAGTATGTGCTCTTGAACACCGTCTTTTCCGCTTAGCTATGGCTAAGCTTGGCGACTACTTGTCACCATAAAGGGGGTGGGTTATACACCGTGCTGATGCGGTGGTTTGCCGCGTATTTGCTGGCTTTCCGGGGGAATACGCCCGGGCCTGCGGAGGCGCACCCACCACACTCTGAACGCCGCGGTTGCTCTTAGGCGCGGCTGCCGAGGGTTGTAACATTCCAGCGGCTAACCCAAAAGGCGGCTAACCCAAAAGAAAGCGTGGGGCAGAAAGCTACATGCTTTCCACCCCACGCTTGTGTAACGTTTAGGCTTCGTCGAAGAAGTCCTCATCAAGCTTCATGATGGTGTACGTGCGTGCCACCTGTACGCCAACACCGTACTTAATCATGAGGCGCGCCAGGTGCTCACCATCAATCAGAACGAGGGAAACTCCGCCACCAAGTTCCTCCGCATAGCCGCGTGCGTCAGACGTATAGGAGCTCGACGTGATGAACACTCCCTGCGTTGCCTTGCCATGCAGTGCGCCCACAAAGCTCTGAAGGGCAGGGCGTCCCACCACATTGTCCTTGGCGTAACGCTTAGCCTGGACATAAATCTTTGAAAGACCCAACGCATCCTGGTCAATGATTCCGTCCACGCCGCCGTCATTGGAAGCCGGAGTAACGGTGCCGCGTCCTGCCGGGCCGCCGTAGCCCATCGCCAACAGAACATCCACCACCAGATGCTCAAAAGCAGTCGGAGACATTGCGCGGACGCGTTCCAAAATATCGTGCGTCAGCGCGGACTCAATCTGAGTGATGCTTTCATCAATGAGTTCCTGCGGGGTGCTATCAGACACCTCAGAGGGTGCAGTCGTGACGGCAACAGTCTTGGTAGCGGTCTTCGGGGTTTCCTGCGGGTCCTGCTCGGAACTATCAGACTGGGAACGCTCACGCGTGCTGCGGGCGGAACGAACGATATGCGCGACGACATCATCGGGGATGCCCCCAGGATGAGCCTCAATCAGCTTCAAGCCTTCGTCAGAAATAACCTGCTGACCGCGGCGAGGGGAATCAACCGCACCGAACATCTTGAGATAGGTCAAGCCCCAACTAATGCGGTCCACATAGACGGGACGCTTGCCGTTCGGCAGGTAGGGTAGTAGCTGCTCGTCAGAAAGCGGGTAGCGCTCTGCTACAGCGCTATAAATCTCTTTATTGGTGCGGGAGTTGCCGTCAGATAGGTAAGCAAGAATGCTGGGAATGAATTCGTAGAACTTGGGAAGTTCAACCTCAGTGGTATCAGGCGACTGAGCGGTCATCGGTGTATCTCCATTGATTGATAACGGCTGGTTAATAACGGCGGGTAGTCCGTTCTTAATATACCTCTAATACAAAAGATAATCGTTACCAGAGGTGCCTGTTTTCCCTTGTGCAGGCTTTATTAGCGCCGCAGCTGCTCTTAGGCACGCCCGCCGAGGGCCGTAACATTCCAGCTAGCAGTACTATCAGAAGTCACCACACCACAAAACAGGGGAGAACCCGCCGAAGCACGCACCCCCAAATCCTCCACAAACACGCGGCCACCCGCAGGCACACTACGCTCCTTACAATCCACACCCGCACAATACACCGTCATCTTCGCACCCGAACGGTTCTCCACCGCAACCGAACCGCCGCCCGATTTCGACACAGTATCGTGCACAAAACCGCGGTGTAAAGACCGCCGCCCAAAGGTCACAGCACAAGGTCACAGTGCAACGAAATAGAAACGCAAACGCAACGGCGTGGAGTATCATTCACACTATGGATAAGGCAGAACAGAACCAGACAGACAACACGGTAAAGAACGGCACAGCACCCAATACCTCGGGGAATACCTCGGGCAATATTCCGGGGAACAGCCCGGTGGGTGCGTCTGCGCGCCCTGAAACTGTTGCATCTGAAACTACCGCATCTGAAGCCGCCGCTGAGAATACCACGAAGGCTGGTTATACCCAGTCGGCACCGGCAGAATCCAGTGCCGCCAAAACTAGTGCTGCAGCAAGTAGCCCCGCAGAGGCTACCGCCCCCGGCATGGAGGCAGTACAGGTTGATGCCGTGCAGATTGATAGCGCCCGCCTGGACAGCACCCACTCCGTCTACTCCACCGACCTGGACCCCGACGACTACGAAGAGGTCGTCGAAGAATACGCCACCACCGACGCGCCGGACGGTACGCACCGCGAGGAGCGTCGCATCACCCGCACCACGCATCACCCGCACGGCAAGGGCGACCAGAAAGCGGGCACCCAGGGTAACCCCGATGGTGACGCCGAGATTATTGATGTAGACGAACCTGAAACGCACACCACGACCATCCGCACGGTCACCCGCACCGTCACGGACCCGCCGCGTCGCACTCCGCGAACCCGCCTCTTCCGCACGCTCAGCAAGTACCGCGGCGAGAAGAACCTGGCCGCGTGGGAAGACCGCTCCTCCACGCCCATGTTCGTGGCGTCCGTGCTGTACCTGCTCGCGTTCGCCGCGCCCATCATGAGCACACGCATTCAGGAGCCGTACGACGCGTACCTCAACATCATTCAGATGATCCTGTGGGGCCTATTCGCCGCCGACTACTGCATTCGCCTGTACTTGGCGCCGCGGCGACTCTACTTCATCACGCATAACCTGATGAACCTGGCGATTGTGCTGCTGCCCGCGTGGCGTATTGTCAGCTTCCTCTCCATGATTTATATGACCGCCAACCGCCAATATAAGAGGCTCTCAGAGCTGGCGGTGAAGCTCTTCGGATACACCGCGATCTTCATCATCATGTTTGCCCTGTCGATCTATTCGGTGGAGTCCTCCGAGCCGGGCGCGATGATTCGTGACCTGCCCACCGCCTACTGGTGGATGTTCACGACCCTCTCCACGGTCGGCTACGGAGACGTTTACCCGGTCACCGGTATCGGCAGGGTCATCGCCGTGATCGTCATGCTGTACGGCGGGGGCTTGGTCGCGGTTGCGACCGGTGCGCTCGCCAGCTGGATTATCGAAAAGTTTGGTGGCAGGGAGGAGCAGGAGTACCCCGCAACCAAGGCTGACGTGGACGATCTTCGCCAGGAGATTTCTGAGTTGCGTGCCCTGCTGGCTCGTGAGTATGCGCGCCGTGAAGCCCGCGACTACACGTTGCGTGAGGTCGTGGATGAAGACGGTGTGCACCCGGTTCCTTCGGATGCGGAGGCGGCACGCCGCGCCGGTTTCAGCGCCGCCGCGGGCTTTACTGCCCCTGGTACTCCTGGCGCTCCGGGTGCTGCTGCGGCAGCTTCTGCGGAGGCTACCCCGAACACCGCGCCCGGCGCCGCGCGGGCTGGTGAACCTGCCGACTCCTCGGCATCTCATGAGGTTGCGGTGCGCGAGCAGGAGCCGGTCGCCCTGCTGGAGGAGACCCGCCAGACGTTCACGATTATTCGTGAGAAGTCCTCGCTACGTTCCCGCAAGCAGTAGTCCGCTCGCAAATACCCTGCGGACAGTAACCGGGCTGTAGCGGCTCGGTTGCGGTAGCGCAGATAGCAGCGCAGATATAACAGTTCAGTTGAGGCTTGGCGCTCAAACCCACACCGCATACTTATTGAAGCGGTGGGTTTGGGTGCCGAGCCCACGCGAAGGCAAGACGAAGGCAAGAAAATTGCCGCCCACGCCACCGTGCGGGATATTTCGCCTTGTCGAGGCAAAATTAGCCCGTGGAGAGTGCAAATTGGGGCTCGTGTGCGCGAAAAACTCCTCAACTTAAGGTCTAATGTGACCAAACTATCATTTAAAAATGATCGCTACTGGTGAAACTCCTAGCCAGAGCCTATAAACTATCTACCGTGCCGGTTATCGAACGCCCTGTAGCCTCAATGCGCTACGGGGTGTTGTCGTATCCCCACCTCACTCACGGGGAGGCACCACTCAACTCACAAACTCACTCAAACACATACTCTGTTAGGACACGTTCGTGGCACCTAAGTCCACTCTGGGCGCGCTCGCTCTACTCGTCAGCGCGCTCTCCCTCACCGCGTGCGCACCCGCACCGAATAACGCCTCCGCAAGTGCGGTTGTTGACCCCGCAGCTTTTGAAACCGTCGAGCCCAGCGCCGTTCCCGCCCCCGGCGACGACAGCACCGGAATTAAGGCGGCGGTCAATACCTCGCAGGACCCGTCGATTCACCCGACCGCGACTCAGCCCACTGAGACCCCCGCGCCGGACAACACGAGCAACCAGGAGCCTGCCGCATACACCGCGGCGCCCATGCCTTCCTCTGCAGCCGTTGCGCGCTCGCAGAAAATCATGGACGGCACCTGGGTTCAGCAGGACTCCACCAACCTTGAGAACTACATGGACGCCGTCATTCACGACGGCATTATCGAGGTCACCTACCACCTGAACCACGAAGAGCTGGCAACCCCCTTCTGGACGGGCACTTTCGAGGCGAAGACCGGCAACTTCAGCTACATTTCGCGCGTGGACCGCGCGAAGCTGAGTCACGCACCGTACGCCTCCGATAAGGAAACCAAGGAATTCGTCATGGAGGACGGCGTGCTGAGCTTCCCCATGACCTTTGAGGGTGCCACCCGCATCATTCACCTGGAAAAGCAACACAGCTAAGCGCGCTGCCGGGGGAGTTATCTCATATCTGGCACGCACGACGGACGGGGCGTTCCCGTTGCCGCGTGCGGGCTATAGAATGGGACTATGAGCGAGAACACGACCCCCGAGCATGGCACCGCAGCCTCGGTGCAGGATTCCTTCGAGCTACCCAGCGCACCGGACCAGTTCCAGCGCCTGTGGACCCCTCACCGCACCGCCTACGTGAGCGGTGGCCAGAAGGACTACACCGAGAAGACCTGCCCCTTCTGCACCGCGCCCAGCCGCAGTGACGAAGAGTCGCTGATTGTGCATCGCGGCGAGCATGCCTTCGTGATTCTCAACCTCTACCCGTACAACCCCGGTCACCTGCTGGTCTGCCCGTACCGCCACATCCCGTTCTACGATGATGCGACCGAGGCAGAAACCATGGAGATTGCGCAGCTGACGCAGCTCGCCATGAAGGTTCTGCGCGAGGTGTCGCATAATGACGGCTTCAACATTGGCATTAATCAGGGCAAGGTGGGCGGTGCGGGCATTGCTGATCACCTGCATCAGCACATTCTGCCGCGCTGGAGTGGGGATACGAATTTCCTGCCGATTATCGCTCACACCAAGACTATGTCCCGCACGCTGGACGATATGCGTGTGGCTATTGCGGAGGGGTTTGCCCGCCTCAGCTAGATGGCGTGGCTCATCCGTCAGATAGTCCGGCTGAGCGGCTTGGTGATTTTGAAATTTTGCACTAATTGCTTCAATTTGCCAGCTAGTGCACAGAAATTCTGCGTCATAAATGCGCAGATTGGGCAGTCGATGCGTATTTGAATGATGTTATGTCCATTGGATATGGCAAAGTTTTAAATGCAGCGACGCTGCGGGGAAGCTTCCGGCTTCCATGAACACCGCATAGCTCACCGAAAAATAGCGGTCACCGATCGCTTTCGGGCTTGGCAGGGTAAGCGCCCTGCCTCAACCACAGAGGTCAGCGCCTCAGCTGAGAACCCACCCCGTCGTGCGTGAACGCACGGCAACACTGCGAGGGGTGCGGATCAGCGTGAAGGACGCTGGCCTCTTTTGCATTTCGAGGGCGCTGCTTTTGCCCCTCGGGGACGTTGCGCCAGGATGCGCCGCACCCCTCGAGAAAGAACCCGCCAGACCCGCTAGAGTGGAATGCTATGGACTACCCCAACCTGCTTGAGACTGCTTTCGACGAGTTTGCTGCTGCGCCCGCCGCCGGTAATAATGCTGGTGCCGGTCATGATGCCGCCGCCGGTGATTCTGCAGGCGCACCGCAGCTACTCATCTGGAGGCAGATCCGCTGGTCCAACCGCCGCCCGCTCATTGAGGTGGAACCGGTCGTGCCCCGCGGGGTCGCTGAAGGAGCTCATAACCGGGCATCTCAAGCGGCGGGGGAGAGCGACCCTAAGCAGGAAAACAGCCCCGCGCAGCGTGGCGTTCCGAGCGGGGTTCGCATCCAGATTCCGTTGACTCCCGGCGCCTATCTGGGGTTGCGCATTCCGCGCGATAGCGAGGGGGAACTCTACCGTTACTGCGCCGGCTACACCACCGGCACGAGCAATGACGCCGCCCCCGAATCCGCGGGAATCTCTGGGGGAGCCTCCGTGGGAATACGCCGCGTACCCTGCCCCGAAGGCGCCCGCATCCGGCGTGGCCAGCAGTGCCCACGCTGCACCGCCCGCGACGAATTCACCGCCCTGCACAGCGCGCACCTGTACCCCGGAACGCTCACCGAATCCATGCGCGCCTACGCCATGCTGGAGCATCGCCTCTACATCGCGACCTTCCCCGACGGCACGCACAAGGTCGGCACGAGCTCCCTGCATTCGACCCCGCGCCGCCTGGACGAGCAGGCGGTCGCCACCGCCACCTACATTGCGCTCGCACCCGACGGGCTTGCTATTCGCCGCGCCGAGGACGCCGTGACCGCTCTCGCGAAGATTCCGCAGGTCAAGCAGGTGGCGAGCAAGTACCGCGCCTGGACGAACCCGCTGCCCGGTGCGCAGCTTCGCACAGCCCATCAGGAGGCGGTCGCCCGCGCCCGCGAAGCGCTCGCCGAACTGTCACGCACCGACCCGGAGGTGCCGCTTACCGCCCTGGATGAGCCGTGGATTCCGTCGCTCGCCATGAACCGCCCGTATGCGGCTCTGCGGGCACAGTCGCCCGAACCGCTGGCACCGTGTGATTCTGGTCTGGAGAGCGGGGCGGCTGGCTTCTTCTGCACGGGTGCGGCGGGTCAGTTTTTGAGCGCCCACACCGGCGATGCTGACGCGGCGTTCCTGGTGAATACTGCCGCGTGGCGGAATGTGCTGGTGGAGCCGGCGCAGGAGTTCACGCGGGTGAGGGTGCAGGGTTCTCTGTTCTAAGCGGGCTCGCTGTTCTGAATACCCCCGGCACTCCGCCCTAGCCGGAGCCCCGTGCCAATACCCTCACCCCAAAACCCCCGCCGCACCAAAAACCTCCACACCAGAACCACTGCACCAAGCCCCGGGCGCACTAAAACCCCGCCCCGTCCGGCATGAGCGAACGAGCCGGGCGAACCATTCAGCCGCTGGCGTGCGTGTACTAAAATGGAAAGCATGTCCAAACCCCTCATTCGTCTTCTCGGCCAGGGCGTACGCGCCGCGACTAAGCTTCGCGGCGGCGGCTCCGCCTTCCCCGGCCTTGTCATGGAAAAATTGCACCCCGACTTCGTCGCTGAAGAGCTCGCGAAGCTGCCCTACGGCGTGGTTGTTGTCTCCGGCACGAACGGTAAGACCACCACCACGAAGATGGCTGTGCAGCTGCTTGAAGCTCAGGGTCTGAAGGTTTTCACTAACCGCACCGGTTCGAACTTTGTGCGCGGTGTCGCCGCGGCACTGCTGGGCGAGATGACCCTCGGCGGCAAGCTTGACGCTGATATTGCTGTGCTTGAGCTGGACGAGGCGCACGCCGTGCACTTCGTCAAGGCTGTCAAGCCCGATTACGCTCTGCTGCTGAACGTTCTGCGTGACCAGCTGGATCGCTTCGGTGAGATTGACACGACCCGCCGTATGCTGGCGACTGTCGCCTCCGCAACGACCGGCACCGTGGTGCTCAACCGTGAGGACCCGCGTATCCGCTCCCTCGCTGAGAACGTGCAGCCTGGCGTGACCGTCAAGTACTACGGTCTGGATGAGTCCCTGCGCTCGTACTTCCCCTCGGATGATGAGATGCGCGGCGGCACCGTCGCGAAGGCAACCCTGCCCGAGGCAGACGTCACCCTGACCGCGTTCTCCGGCACCTCCGCAACCTTCGACCTGGCGGGTGTGGAGCGAGTTGGCGAGATTAACCTCTACGGTATTTACAACATCTTCAACGCGGCTGGCGCTATGGCGCTGACCCGCGCCGTCATGGGCGAGAAGCTCAACGAAGATAAGCTCATCGCGGAGCTGGCGAAGATTACCCCCGCCTTCGGTCGCGGTGAGACCCTGAACGTGAACGGCCGCCCGCTGCAGCTGTTGCTCGTGAAGAACCCGAGCGGTTTCCGCCTATCCCTGGCGAGCGCGAACGCTGACGACTACGCCACCATGATCACGATTAACGACCAGTACGCTGACGGTCGTGACGTGTCCTGGCTGTGGGATGTTGACTTTGACAGCTTGAAGAAGACCGGCGTGCAGATGGTTTCGGGTGTGCGTGCCTGGGATATGGCGCTGCGTCTGGATCATGACGGCGTGAAGGTTGACGATGTCAACGAGAATCTCGCCGATGCGCTCAAGGGCTTCATCGCCTCCAGCGGTAACGCGCCCATGCGTATTTTCTGCACCTACACCGCAATGCTGGCTCTGCGTGAAGAGCTCGCAAAGATCACTGACGTTGAGAGGGTCTCCTAATGACGGCAACTCACACTTTTGAGGGCACCCCCGCCTCCGGCCCGAACAACGGCAAGACGCTGCGCATCGTGCAGCTGTACCCGCTCGACATGAACATTTACGGCGACTGGGGCAACACCCTGGCGTTGGCTCGTCGCGCGCAGGCGCACGGCTTTGACGTGCAGATTCTGGACCACAACCCCGGTCAGCCTTTCCCGGAGGATGTTGACATTATTCTGGGTGGCGGCGGCCAGGACTCGGGTCAGTCCGTGATTCAGGATGACCTGCACGCGAACGGTGACACGCTGCGCTCGCTGGCTGAGGCTGGCGTGCCGATGCTCGTCATTTGTGGCCTGTACCAGCTGTTCGGCAAGGAATTCCGCACCCGTGAGGGTGAGGTGCTGAAGGGTATCGGCATTTTTGATGCGCATACGGTCGGCGGCGATGACCGCCTGATTGGCAACATTGTTGAGGAGTCTGAGGAGTTCGGCACCGTGATTGGTTTTGAGAACCACTCGGGCCTGACCTACCTGGGCCCCGGCTGCACCCCGCTGGCTACCGTCACCAAGGGTGAGGGTAACAACGTGACCGATGCGTATGAGGGTGCGCGCGTGCACAACGTGATTGGCACCTACCTGCACGGTTCGCTGCTGCCGAAGAACCCGAAGATTTCGGACTACCTGATTGAGCAGGCGGCTAAGCGTAAGTTTGGCGAGTTCACGCCGAACACGATTGACGACTCGCTGGTGGAGAAGGCGCGCGCTTCGGCTGCGTCCCGCCCCCGCTAGCCTATTCCTGGCGGTGGCGTGCACTTTCTGAGGTGGTGTGCGCCTCCGCTACGGTATAGTTATGTGAGTACAGTACGGTGCGTGGGACGTTTCGCCGTGCCCGCACGGAGGTTTTGACTAAGGGAGATACGAATGTCGGGTCACTCTAAATGGGCGACTACTAAGCACAAGAAGGCTGCTATCGACGCTAAGCGCGCGAAGGCTTTCGCGAAGTTCATTAAGGCTATTGAGGTTGCGGCACGTATGGGTGGCGCCGATATCGCCGGTAACCCCGCTCTTGACCTTGCTGTGTCGAAGGCGAAGAAGAACTCCGTCCCCAACGACAACATCGACCGCGCTATCAAGCGTGGCGCCGGCCTGACCGGTGAGACCATCGACTACACCGAGATTATGTACGAGGCACGCGGCCCGCAGGGTACCGCCCTGTACATCGAGTGTCTGACCGATAACCGTAACCGTGCAGCGTCTGAGGTTCGCCTGGCTGTGACCCGTAACGGCGGCACCATGGCTGACCAGGGTTCGGTTGCGTTCCTGTTCGAGCGTAAGGGCGTTGCTGAGGTCACCAAGACCGACGGTCTGACCGAGGACGACGTTCTGATGGCTGTTCTGGATGCAGGTGCCGAAGAGGTTCTGGACGAGGGCGATATTTTCACCGTTGTTTCCGCAGCGACCGACCTGCCCGAGATCCGTAAGGCACTGGACGAGGCTGGCCTGGAGTACAACAACGACGACCCGGTCTTCCGCCCGACCATGCAGGTCGACCTGGACGCCGAGGGCGCCAAGAAGTTCCTGAAGCTGGCAGACGCTATTGAAGAGCTCGACGACGTTCAGAACGTCTACTCGAACGCTAACGTCTCTGACGAGGTTATGGCAGAGCTGGAAGCTGAGTAATCACTCGGATTCTGATATCTGATGCTTGAAGAAGCCGCTCCTTTAACCGAGCCGCCGTAGGGTGGCTGGTTGGGGGAGTGGCTTCTTAGCGTTTGGGCTGTATTGCCTGCGATACCGCATTTTGGGGAGGCGCTGGGTACTTTTCGCGGGGCACGCGGTGACTGTTCTCGCGGTGACCGTGCTTGTAGTGACTGCTCTTGTAGCGACCGTGCTCGTGGCACACCCCAGTGCCGGGTGCTAGGATTCTGAAGGGCTAGAATCTAGAGATTCTATAGGGAGTTTGTCGAAAGGGGAGATGATGGCCGCCGCTCAACCTGCCGCACGCGATAGCATGCGCGAGAACCGTACCGCCGCCGCTGTGGAACGTGTGCCGGGTGCGACCCGCATCATGGGTGTTGACCCGGGTCTGACCCGCTGCGGCTTCTCCATGCTCGATATGACCGCCGACCGTAAGGCGCACTTCGTGAACGTGGGTGTTGCCGGCACAATCCCGGCGGAGTCCCTGGACCAGCGTATTCTCTGGATTTTCAACGCCGCCTCCCACTGGCTCGACACCTACAAGCCGGATGCCCTGGCGATTGAGCGTATCTTCGCTCAGGAGCAGGTGAACACGGTGATTGGTACGGCGCACGCTTCGGGCGCGGTGATTTCTGCTGCGGCGATGCGCGGCGTGCCGGTGTTCTTCCATACCCCCTCGGAGGTGAAGGCGGCGGTGACCGGTAGCGGCCGCGCGGACAAGGCGTCGGTGGGCCGCATGGTGACCCGCATTTTGGGGCTGGAATCCATGCCGAAGCCCGCCGATGCTGCCGATGCTCTGGCGATTGCGATCTGTCACGGCTGGCGTGGCGGCGGCATTGGTTCGGGTATCAACATGGCGGCCCAGACGCAGACTCACCAGGGTTCACGCCCGGCGCAGGCGCGCCGTGGCGGGTCGTTGACTCCGGCGCAGCGTGCCTGGATGGAGGCGGAGGCGCGTGCTCGCCGCTAGAGATGCCGCCGCTAGAGGTGCCTTCGTGGGCCTGTGTGCCGTTTCCTGCTGGCTCGTATGTATTCGCTAAGAAGTTCGAATATATGCTTGATTTCAGAAGAAATATTCTAATATACTTGTAGTGTCTCCCCGTTGAACTGGGGGAGTGCGTTCTGCGGGTGCCGGAGTTCCCGGTGCCCTCACACTGCCGCGACCCTCATTCCTGGGCGCGGTGTTGAAAGGTGGAGAGAAATGATTGCATCCCTGACCGGTCGTGTGGTTCAGGTGGGCCTTGATCATGCGGTGATTAACGTGAACGGTTTCGGCATGCTCGTGTACGCTACTGCGCGTACTCTCTCCAAGCTGCGCACCGGTGAGGAAGCTACCGTGCTGACCACCATGATTGTGCGTGAAGAGTCGATGACTCTGTACGGTTTTTCGGAGCCTGCCGAGCGTGAAGTGTTCGATATGATGCTTTCGGTTTCCGGTATTGGTCCGCGTATTGCTCTGGCGGTGTTGAGCGTTCACACTGCCGCTGAGGTGGAGCGCGCCGTGGCGACCGGTGACGATAAGGCGTTCACGAAGGTTCCCGGTATTGGCCCGAAGGGTGCCCGCCGTATTGTGCTGGAGCTTGCCGGCAAGCTGATTCTCAGCGATGGCCAGACCGATGAGCTGCCGCTGAGCCAGGGCATTGTCTGGAAGCCGCAGGTGCTTGATGCTCTCACCTCCTTGGGCTGGAGCGAGAAGGACGCTTCCGCCGCTATTGACGCTTACGTGCAGCACAACCCTGCCGCAGAGACTGAGCCGGTGGGTGTGGCTCTGCGCGGTGTGCTCGCCTCCTTGGGTACTCAGAACACGGTAGGCCGCCACTAGACGGCGCGCCCTATTCGACGTATCCCACTCAAACTTTTGTGAAAGAAGAATTCTATGAGCCAGAATCCCTATGAGCCGCAGCCCGCGGCGTCCCTGGTTTCCGGCGGGTATTTTCCCGGTCAGGTGCCCGGCACTCAGGCGTCTTCAGCTCCTACCCAGCGCCTGGTGGCGATGGAAGAAGAGCCTGAAGAGAAGATGATTGAGGCGGCACTGCGCCCTAAGTCCCTGGATGACTTTGTGGGTCAGCGCCGTGTGCGTCAGCAGCTGTCTCTGGTGCTGGAGGCTTCGAAGATGCGTGGCCGTAGCGCCGACCATGTGCTACTGTCGGGCCCTCCCGGTCTGGGTAAGACCACTCTCGCAATGATTATTGCGGCAGAGATGGAGGCGCCGCTGCGCATCACCTCCGGCCCGGCGATTCAGCATTCGGGTGATTTGGCGGCGATTCTGTCTTCGCTGACTCCCGGCGAGGTTTTGTTCCTGGATGAGATTCACCGTATGAGCCGCCCGGCTGAAGAAATGCTCTACATGGCGATGGAAGATTTCCGTGTGGACATTGTGGTCGGTAAGGGTGCGGGTGCGACTTCCATTCCGCTGGAGCTGCCGCAGTTCACCCTCGTGGGTGCGACGACCCGTGCGGGTCTGCTACCCGGCCCTCTGCGCGACCGTTTCGGCTTTACCGGTCACCTGGAGTTCTACTCGGTGGAGGAGTTGGAGCTGGTGCTTCGCCGTAGCGCGGGTCTGATGGACATGCAGATTACCTCCGAGGGTTTCACCGAGATTGCCGGTCGTTCCCGCGGCACGCCGCGTATTGCGAACCGTCTGCTACGCCGTGTGCGTGACTGGGCGCTGGTGAACGGTGTGGACCGCATTAACGCGACCGATGCCGCAACCGCGTTGGACATGTACGAGGTGGATTCGCGCGGCCTGGACCGTCTGGACCGTGCCGTGCTGGAGGCGCTGATTCACAAGTTTGGAGGCGGCCCGGTGGGTCTGTCCACCCTCGCCATTGCGGTGGGTGAAGAGACGGAGACCGTGGAGACGGTTGCCGAACCGTACCTGGTGCGTGAGGGCCTGATCGGTCGTACCCCGCGCGGTCGTGTGGCTCTGCCCGCGGCGTGGGAGCACCTCGGCTTGGAGGCCCCGGAGATTCAGCTCTAGACCCGCACCAGCTGATAACACTGTAGTAGCCCGTGGGAGGTATCCGCCTCCTGCGGGCTTCTCTGTACCCCGGCAGCTCTTCTGCAGGCGCGGCGCTCTTCTACCGGTTCTGCAGGCGCTGTCGGGTTTCATTGGGCTCTGTCGGGCTCTGTCGGTCTTTACCAGTGACATAAAATTACGCCGAGAGAGTCCAAAACTCAGGTTAACCTCACAAAAACGCTGGTTCGGGGCGCTAAAGCTCATGCTCTCGCGTAGGATGGATACGTACTGTATCTACGATTCCACACCTTCTGGTACGCTCAACCCTCGCGGTGAGCGGCACGGGTGCGGATGTGAAAGTGAGACCATGGATTTTAACCTCCTGATTATGATTGCCATGATGGCGCTGCTGGCTTGGATGATGTTCTCCGCCCAGAAGCGTCAGCGTAAGCAGATGGAGGAACTGCGCGCAATGCAGCAGTCTCTCGTCCCCGGCACCCAGGTGATGACTGGTTCCGGCATCTACGGCACCGTTGTCAGCACTGACCTTGAGAACAACAAGCTGCAGCTTCAGATTGCGGACGGTGTTGTTATCACCCTGGCAGTGAACGCGATTATGGCTGTCGTCGAGGAGGAAGCCCCCGCAGCACCCCTGACTGAGGACGTGTACGAGGCTCCCGCATCCGAAGCTCCCGCTTCCGATACCTCTTCTGATACTGCTAAGTAATTCAGCGCGTATGAGCCCGGCGCCCCATGAGCGGCGTCGGGTTTTCGCGTTACGGAATCTGTAGAACACTCAATTCTATTCACACGAAGAAGGAACATTATGGCTAAGCGTTCACCGCTTGCAGCCGCGCGAGGGGCGCTCCTCTCGATGGTCCTGCTCATGGTTGTTATGGCTGCCGGTATTTTCGGCACCACCTACGCGGGAGGTTCTTGGGCACCGAAGCTCGCCCTGGACCTTTCGGGTGGTACTCAGATGATTCTTTCTCCGAAGGTCAATGGCTCTTCGGATGAGAACGTCTCCCAGGAGCAGTTGAACCAGGCGGTTGAGATTATTCGTCAGCGCGTTGATGGTGCCGGCGTTTCGGAGGCGGAGGTTACCACCTCCTTCGGCTCGGGTAATAACGTGGTTGTTTCGGTTCCCGGAACGATTAGCGCTGAGACTCGTCAGCTGATTCAGGCGTCTGCAAATATGACCTTCCGCCCGGTGCTGCTTTCTGGTGCCGGTACTGCGGTGGCTGAGGATGCCCGCACTGCGGACGATAAGCTGCCCAAGCCCTCCGCGGAGCCGACTGATGGTTCGGACCGTAACTGGATTACTGCAGACCTGTACAAGCAGTACGAGGCGAAGGACTGCACCGCGGCACGTAATGAGGACGCCGATAGTGCGGACCCGACTAAGCCGATGGTGGCGTGTTCCACTGACGGTCAGGAGAAGTACATTCTGGGTCCTGTGGAGCTGAGCGGTAGCGATATTTCTACCGCAAGCCACTCGCAGGAGACGACCGGTCAGGGTGTGACTACGGGCCGTTGGGCTGTGAACATTCAGTTCAACGATGAGGCTCGTGAGAAGTTCCAGAACATTACTTCTCGCCTGAACGCGATTCGTGCACAGAACGCAAATGATCCGCGTGCCCGCTTCGCGATTCTGCTGGACGGCAAGGTGCTGTCTTCCCCGGTGTCGCAGGCTGTGATTTCTGACGGTAAGCCGCAGATTACCGGTAACTTCACCGAGCAGGAGGCGAAGGCTCTCGCCGATCAGCTCAAGTACGGTGCCCTGCCGATTAGCTTCACGATCCAGTCGGAGCAGCAGATTTCTGCGACCCTGGGTTCGGAGCAGCTGCGTGTGGGTCTGCTGACCGGTCTGATTGGTCTGCTGCTGGTGTTCGTGTACTCGCTGTTCCAGTACCGTCTGCTGGGCTTTGTCACGATGATGTCGCTGGTTGTGGCTGGCATCATTTCGTATGAGGCGATTGTGCTGCTGGGTTGGGCGTTGAACTACCGCCTGTCCCTGGCTGGTGTGGCGGGTCTGATTGTGGCGATTGGTGCTACGGCTGACTCGTTCATCGTCTACTTTGAGCGTATCCGTGATGAGATCCGTGCGGGCCGCACGATCCCGTCGGCGGTGAACCACGGTTGGCAGCGTGCATCCCGCACTATTTTGGCGTCGAAGGCTGTGAACCTGCTGGCTGCTGTGGTGCTGTACGTGGTGTCGGTTGGTTCGGTGAAGGGCTTCGCGTTCACCCTTGGTTTGACTGCGATTGCTGACCTTGTGGTCGTGTACCTGTTCACCCACCCGATGCTGACTCTGCTGGCGAATACCCGCTACTTCGGTGAGGGTCACCGACACTCGGGCTTGTCGCCTGAGTCGCTGGGCGCTACGCCGCTGTACCGTGGTGCCGGTCGCCTCCGCAGCCCGGAGGAGAAGCAGCTGAGCATCGCTGAGCGTCGCCGTGCAGAGCGTGCTGCCGCTGAGGCTGACGAGTCTGCTTCTGATGAGAAGAAGGAGAGCTAAGCATGGCTACCGATGTGAAACCTAATGCTTTTGCCCGCTTCGGTAATGACCTGCATTCGGGTGCCCGCTCGTACCCCTTCGTGGGTAAGCGCCGCCTGTGGCTGCTGTTGGCTACTGTGCTGATGGCGGTTTCGGTTCTGATCCCGGCTGTTGGTGGCGGCTTCAACCTGGGTATTGATTTCCGTGGCGGTTCGGAGTTCGTGGTCTCGAAGACTGCGCACGTTGATACTGCTACGGGTGAGCGCATTATTCACGAGAAGGCGAAGGACGCTTCGGATGTTCGCGTGACCAATATTGCGCCGGGTACGATTCGTGCCCAGATGAGCAAGCTCAGCGATGATGAGACTCTGCAGGTGAAGGCGGCTCTGCAGGAGGGTTACGGCGTCTCTGAGAATGACGTGACCTCTTCGTTTGTGGGCCCGACCTGGGGTGCGGATGTGACCCGTCAGGCGTTCTGGGGTCTGGTCGCGTTTGTGGTGCTTGCGCTGATTGGTATGGCGTTCTACTTCCGCACCTGGAAGATGTCGCTGGCGTCGATTGCGGGTCTGTTCTTCACCGTGGTGGTGACGGTTGGCCTGTACGCCGCGTTCGGCTTCGAGATTACTCCGAGTGCAATTATTGGTTTCTTGACGATTCTGAGCTACTCGCTGTACGACTCGGTGGTGGTGTTCGATAAGATCCGCGAGAATACCGAGGATGTGCTGGAACGCCGCGACACGACCTTTGCCGAGCAGATTAACCTGGCGGTGAACCAGACCCTGGTCCGTTCGATTAACACCGCTATTGTGGGTGTTCTGCCGGTGGGCGCGATCCTGTTCATTGGTGCGTTCATCCTGGGTGCGGGTACTCTGCAGGACCTGTCCCTGTCGCTATTCGTGGGTATTCTGGTGGGCATGTTCGGTACGCTGTTCGTGTCTGCGCCGCTGTATGCTTCGCTGCGTTTGGGTGAGCCTCAGATTCGTGAGCACACCGCGAAGGTGGAGAGCGGCAGCTTCAAGGACGCTGAGGATGCTGACGAGGCTGAGGGTGACTCTTCGGAGGAGCCCGCCGAGGCTGAGAAGCCCGCGAAGTCCAGCAAGTCTGCGGACTCTGCCGACGAGGCGACCGATGCGGACAACGCAGCCGAGAAGGCAACCGAGAAGCCCGCTAAGAAGCCGGCACGTGCAACCATTGAGATTCACCGCGTGAACCTGAACGGTTAGCCAACGTTCCGCCAGCGCTACTGGCGTTACTAACGATAGGGGAGTCGATACCGAAAGGTGTCGGCTCCCCTTTAGCGTGCTCAATTATTTCCTAAACAACGCGCTCTGGTGTGTTAAAACGTCGCATAGTTTGGCGCGTTCCAGACCGCTGGGTAGGATAAGAAGTGAAGATACTGTGCGCTCGCGTTTGAGCCTGCTGATGGCTGGTTTGGCCGGTATAGCCCTCAACGATGAGGAACCTGAGTGTGCGGCTGATTATCTTGAGCCCGAAGGAGCCTGGAATGAGTGCAGAACCTGCCGTGAACACCAACGCTGAGAACCCTGCAGGGACCGCCGAGAAGCCCGCGGTTCGGCCCGCTGGCCCGATTCCTCTGCCTGAAACTGATTCGTCTGACGCAAAGAAGAAACGCGGCTCGCACCGCGTCATGGCTGCTGGCGGACGTGTGCCGAACCGCCTCGTCTTCGGTAGCCGCAGCAGCAAGATGGAAGCCTCCGACTCGAACGGCGGCACCATCCGTTTCTCCCCGATGATCGCGCCGGTCGTACGTGCCGTGCGCCGCTACCACCCGGACGAAGACATCCAGGTGCTGCAGCGCGCCTACGAAGTGGCGAACCGCTGCCACGAGGGTCAGAAGCGTAAGAGTGGCGACCCGTACATCACCCACCCGGTGGCTGTGACCGCGATTCTTGCGGAGATGGGCGCGACCGGCCCCGTGCTCGCCGCCGGCCTGCTGCATGACACGGTGGAAGACACCGACTACACGATGGAGCAGCTCACCGAAGAGTTCGGTGAGGAGGTCGCCTACCTGGTCGACGGCGTGACCAAGCTGGACAAGATGACCTACGGCGAGAACGCCTCCATTGAGACAATCCGCAAGCTCGTGCTGTCCATGAGCAAGGACATCCGCGTGCTGCTCATCAAGCTTGCCGACCGCCTGCACAACGCCCGCACCTGGCGTTTTGTGCCGCAGGCTTCTGCCGCGAAGAAGGCGGAAGAGACCCTGAAGATTTACGCGCCACTCGCGCACCGCCTGGGCCTGAACACGATCAAGTGGGAGCTGGAGGACCTGTCCTTCGCCGCCATGAGCCCGGAAATTTACGCCGAAATGGTGCGCATGGTCGGCGAACGCACCCCCGCGCTCGAAAAGTTCCTGAATGAGGCGCGCACCAAGATTACGGACCGCCTGAAAGAGGTGGGCATCGACGCGACCGTGACGGGCCGCCCGAAGCACTACTACTCGATTCATCAGAAGATGAAGACGAAGGGCCGCAGCTTCGACGAGATTAACGACATCCTCGCCGTGCGCATCATGGTTGAGGAAGAGGCGGAATGCTACACCGTGCTCGGCCACGTGCTGTCCCTGTGGCCGTCGATGACTGGCCGTTTCAAGGACTACATTAAGAACCCGAAGAACAACAACTACCAGTCGCTGCACCTGACCGTGTACGGCCCGGGCAACCTGCCGCTTGAGATTCAGATTCGCACCTACAAGATGCACGAAGAAGCCGAGTACGGTGTGGCGGCGCACTGGCGCTACAAGGCGGCATCGCGCGGCGAGAAGGTCGCAGCTCGTGGCGGCGCGCCCGCGAAGGACCCGAAGGAGCCGGGCACCCAGACCTCGGCAATGATGAACGTCGGCATTCTGCAGTCCATTGCCGAGATTTCGAACTCCAACCCCGAGTCGGAGAAGTTCTACGAGTCACTCGCTGACACCCTCGACACCGACGAAATCGTGGTGCTCACCCCCAACGGTGAGGCAATCGCCCTGCCCAACGGCTCCACCCCCGTGGACTTCGCCTACGCCATCCACAGTGAAGTCGGCGACCGCACCGTTGGCGCGAAGGTCAACGGCCGCCTCGTGCCGCTGCACACGGTCCTGCCCACCGGCGCGACCGTGGAGATTATGACCACGAAGAACGAAGACGCCGGACCCAGCGAGGACTGGCTGAAGTTCGTTCGCTCCTCACGCGCTCGCACGAAGATCCGCCAGTACTTCGCGAAGGAACGCCGTCTGGAGGCGCTGCTCGCCGGCCGCGAGATGCTCACCAAGAGCATGCGCAACAGTGAGCTGCCGCTGCAGAAGATGATGAGCCCGGAGATTATGACTCAGGTGGCTCAGCTGCTGCATAAGAATGATGTGGCGTCGCTGTACCGTGCGATTGGTGAGCACGAGATCGCGCCGAAGCAGGTCATTGACACCCTCGTTGAGGTGCACCGCGGCGACGAGCCGGCGCCCGAGGTTGAGGTCAGCGACTTTGACGAGACGCTGCTGAAGTCGACCCGCAAGGCGATTGGCGATAACGGCGTGATTGTGCCGGGTGCTGAGGGTGTGCTGACGAAGATTGCGCGCTGTTGCACCCCGGTCCCGCCGGATGACATTATCGGCATTGTGACCCGCTATAACGGTATTTCGGTGCATCGCCGTGACTGCCCGAACATGCGTAACGCTGACGAGGAGCCGCGCGTGACCACGGTTGAGTGGGCGTCTTCGCCGACCGCTACGTACCGTGTGCAGATTCAGGTGGAGGCGCTGGACCGTAAGGGCCTGCTGAGCGACCTGATCCGTGCGATTTCTGAGTCGGGCGTGAACATTCTGGATGCGCGCGTGCACACCTCGGAGGATCGTACCGTGGTGGACCGCTTCGCCCTGGAGCTGGGTGACCGCTTCATGCTGGAGCACGTGCTGAACGTGGTTCGTAACGTGACGGGCGTGTACAAGGCGTACCGCCTGACCGGCGCGAAACCCTCGGAGGCGTAGACTCTTTAGAAATATCCTTCATGTGTTGATTTTGGGGTGCTGGCTTCTGTACCCTTGAGTTAACCGTTCGGCCCGCTACTCTTGATGGAGTAGACGGGCCGGATTTCTATTTTCTGGTCTTTACGTTGAGAAGCCACATGTGTTGAACACATGTGGCTTTTCGCTGTTTAGGGGAGGGGCGGGGGCCTTTCGATAGGTTAGTGTCTTCGCCGTGGGTCTTTAACCCGCAGTGAAGACACTAACCTATCGAAACAACCAGTGGCTCGGCGATGACGAACCGGCGAGTGCGGGGTCTGGGGAACCCGTATACTGAAAGAGTTCGCGCCGCCGGGTACGAAATGGCTTGTGGAAGCTACGAACGCTCCCACCGAGTATGGCTTCTGAACCGGCACCAGCGCATGTGTACGACCGGGACCGCACAGGTTCCGAACTTTTGACGTTTCTGCAACGAGAAACGATAACTATTGAGAGGTTGACCGCCCCTATGACGACGCAGTCTACGGATTCTTCCGCTACTACTGACGAGCACCGTAACCGCAACGCTGAGCGTGCGCAGCTGCACTCTACGATTTGGCGTATTGCGAATGACCTGCGCGGCTCGGTAGACGGCTGGGACTTTAAGCAGTACGTGCTGGGTATGCTCTTCTACCGTTACCTCTCTGAGAGCCAGGTGCGCTTTGTTGAGGCTCAGAGAATTGAAATGCCGGGGCGTTTTGAAGACCTATCAGATGACGTGTTTAAGGAAAACGAGGACGCGAAGGATTACTTCATTAATGAGCGCGGCTTCCTGCTGCTGCCCTCGCAGCTGTTCTCAAATGTGTACAAGAACGCTAGCCAGAATCAGAATTTGAATGAGACTCTGGCAAACGTGTTCAAGGCATTTGAAGAGTCGGCGCGCGGTACCGACTCCGAAGCGAATGTGAAGGGCCTCTTCGACGACTTTGTGTTGGATTCGAATAAGCTGGGTGTGAGCCCGGCGGCTCGTCACGAGAACCTGCTCAAGCTCATGGACGCTGTGGCGGGTATGAACTTGGAT
Source organism: Rothia sp. HMSC075F09 (assembly GCF_001810515.1). Classification (NCBI taxonomy): domain Bacteria; kingdom Bacillati; phylum Actinomycetota; class Actinomycetes; order Micrococcales; family Micrococcaceae; genus Rothia; species Rothia sp. HMSC075F09. The sequence continues at coordinate 175,509 of NZ_KV801780.1, read as the reverse complement.
AAGGGCTACGAGGATAGCGAGAATGACGCTTTCGGTGACGCTTACGAGTACCTGATGGGCATGTACGCGGCGAATGCGGGTAAGAGCGGCGGCGAGTACTACACTCCGCAGGAAGTCTCGGAGCTGCTGGCGAAGATTGCCATGGACGGCCGTGATGCTGAGCAGATTCGTACCGTGTATGACCCGGCGTGTGGTTCGGGTTCGCTGCTGTTGAAGGTTAAGCGTGAGCTGGGTAAGAACTCGGACGGCCTGCGTTTTGTGGGTCAGGAGATTAACCTGACCACTTACAACCTGTGCCGTATGAACATGATTCTGCACGGTGTGCCGGTGGATGATTTCAGCATTGCGCACGGTGATACTCTAATTGATCCGAAGCACCGCGGTGGCGCGGACGGCGATTTTGAGGAGCCGTTCGGTGCGATTGTGTCTAACCCTCCGTATTCGACGAAGTGGAAGGGTGATGATGACCCGACCCTGATTCACGATGACCGTTACGCCCCGGCGGCTGTATTGGCGCCTAAGTCGAAGGCAGACCTGGCGTTCACTATGCATATGCTCAAGTCCCTCGATGAGGCGGGTACGGCGGCTATCGTTGAGTTCCCGGGTGTGCTGTACCGTGGCGGTGCGGAGCGTAAGATTCGTGAGTACCTGCTGAAGCAGAACGTGGTGGATGCTGTGATTCAGCTGCCCGCCAACCTGTTCTACGGTACGAGCATTGCGACCTGCATTCTGGTGTTGAAGAAGGGTCGTCGCAAGGACCATTCGGTGCTGTTCGTGGATGCTTCGCAACTCTTTGATAAGGGCACGAACCAGAACATTCTGGGTAAGGCGCACCGTGAGAAGATTCTGGATGTGCTGGCGGCTCGTGAGGAGCGTGAGCATTTCTCGGCGCTGGTTCCGGTGGAGAAGCTGCTGGAGCAGGAGGCGAACCTGGCGGTGTCGAGCTGGGTTGAGCCGGAGGACACCCGTGAGCGCGTGGATATTGTCGAGCTGAATTCTCGTATTGAGGGTATTGTGGCTCGTCAGGCTCAGCTGCGCGTGGAGATTGACGCTATTGTGGCGCGCCTGGAAGGCGGCGAGTAATCGTGGCGGATGTGACGAATTATATTGATCGCCTGGTGGCTGAGCTCTGCCCGGACGGGGTAGAGTACCGCCCGCTGGGTGAGCTCCTTGCCTATGAGCAGCCGACGAAGTACCTTGTGTCGTCTAAGGATTATGATGAATCGTATCCAACGCCGGTGCTGACTGCAGGTAAAACGTTTATTCTCGGCTACACGAATGAGACTGAGGGTATCTACCCTGCATCTGAGGAAGAGCCCGTCATTATTTTTGATGACTTTACGACTGCCTTCAAATGGGTTGAATTCCCGTTTAAAGCTAAGTCGAGTGCTATGAAGATGCTTACTTTGAAGAGTGGAACTAATTCACTTTTTAAGTACGTCTATTATGCTATGCAGTGCATCGTGTATAACTCGTCTGACCATGCTCGACAGTGGATTTCTAAGTATTCGAATATCGAGATTCCTGTTCCTCCCGTAGAGATTCAGGAAGCGATTGTTGAAATTCTCGACAAATTCACGAACCTGGAAGCGGAGCTGGAAGCGGAGATGGAAGC
>NZ_KV801780.1:165902-173794 GCF_001810515.1 Rothia sp. HMSC075F09 | reverse complement strand
TGGAAGCGGAGCTGGAAGCGGAGCTGGAAGCGCGTACTCTGCAATACGAGTACTACCGTGATTCACTCTTCGAAGCCCTCGACTGCCCTCGTGTTCCTCTAGACTCTTTCGCAAAGATTAAGAACGGTAAGACCTATAAGGAATTCGGCGCAGGAAATATCCCGGTATATGGTTCTGGCGGAATCATGACCTATGTTGATAGGTCTTCATACGATAAGCCGACAGTGCTTATTCCGCGTAAGGGTTCTTTGGGAAACCTCTTCTACCTAGAAGAGCCTTTCTGGAATGTCGATACGATTTTCTACACCGAAATTGACGAAGAGCAAGTTATTCCCAAGTTCCTGTACTACTTCCTGAAAACGGCTCATCTTGAAGATCTAAACACTGCTGGCGGTGTTCCTAGCCTGACCCAGAAAGTGCTTAACAAGGTTCTTATCCCAGTTCCTTCTCTAGAAGAGCAGCAGCGCATTGTCGATATTCTCGACCGCTTCGACGCCCTAACCAGCAGCCTCTCCGAGGGTCTACCCGCAGAGCTCGCAGCGCGTCGCAGCCAATACGAGTACTACCGCGACCAGCTACTTTCTTTCCCCCGCAAGGGCGAAAACCAGTAGCCACCCGCGCATCACGCGCACCCCGTGCAGGGGCGGCACCCCGCCACCCCTGCACGGGCCGCTAGACCTCAACCACATACCTCAACCACACTCAACAACCCAAACCCAACTGGCCGGGCTCACCAACCCTTAGCCCACCCAGCCACACACTCAACCCCTACGCAAAGGAGCACCCCGTGGAAACCGTACCCAACCACCCCCGCCCCACCGAAGGACGCACCGAAAGCATCCTCAGCTCAGACGACTTCACTGTCATCGCCGACCGCACCAAAGCAAAGGGCTACGACGAATGGGACGCCCAGCACCAGAAGAAGCGTGAGCACCAGAGCGAATCGCAGCTCGAAGCCGAACTCATCGAAACCCTCAAAACCCAGGGCTACGACTACCTGCCGCGCCTCACCGACGAAGCCGCACTCATCCGCAACCTGCGCGAACAGCTCGAACGCCTCAATACCCGCCCCGAAGAAGGCGCATACGGCCCCAACAGCGGTTTCCACTTCACCGACGAAGAATTCAACCGCCTACTCACCGAACACATCGCCCGCTCCAACGACGGTATCCTCGAAAAAGCAAAGCTCATCCAGGAAGAACGCTTCATCGACTTCCGCCTCGAAGACGGCACCCTGCGCAACATCATGCTCATCGACGCCGCCTACCCCGCACGCAACCGCATGCAGGTCATCAACCAGTACCGCGTACCCGCCCCTAACGGCAAGGTACTCAACCGCTACGACGTGACCATCCTCGTCAACGGCCTGCCCCTCGTACACATCGAACTCAAGAAGCGCAACGTGAGCATCCGCGAAGCCTTCAACCAGATTGAACGCTACCAGAACGAAGGCTTCCAGCAGGACAAGCACCGCCTCTTCGAATACGCCCAGATCTTCGTCATCAGCAACGGCTTCGAAACCAAGTACTACTCCAACACCGTGCGCCACAAGCACATCGAAGACCAGCAGACCGCCAGCCGCAAGACCGCCCCCGGCGGCTCCGCAGGCAAGAGCTTTGACTTCACCAGCTACTGGTCAGACGAACAGAACAACCGAATCAACGACCTAATCCTCTTCGCGCGCACCTTCCTCACCCGCCACACCCTCGCAAACGTCCTGACCCGCTACTGCATCTTCACCGTAGGCCAGGACCTGCTCGTCATGCGCCCCTACCAGATTGCGGCAACCGAGAAAATCATTAAGCGCGTCGAAATCGCCAACAACAACCCCAAGCTGCTCGGCACCAAAGAAGCCGGCGGCTACATCTGGCACACCACCGGCAGCGGCAAGACCCTCACCAGCTTCAAAACCGCACGCCGCCTGGCAGAAACCGGGCTCGTCGACAAGGTACTCTTCGTCGTGGACCGCAAGGACCTCGACTACCAGACCATGCTCGAATACAACAACTTCCAGGCAGACTCCGTCAGCTCCACCGGCAGCACCCGCGAACTCAGCAACCGACTCGCCGACCGTGGAACCAACATCGTAGTCACCACCATCCACAAGCTGTCCAACCTCATCACCGCCGAACCCGAGCACCCCGTCTACAGCCAGCGCGTAGCCATCATCTTCGACGAATGCCACCGCTCCCAGTTCGGCCGTATGAACACCGCCATCAAGAAGCACTTCAAGAAATACAGCATGTTCGGCTTCACCGGCACCCCCATCTTCGAAAAGAACTCCGCAGGCGGCCCCGGCACCACCACCGTCGAAGTCTTCGGCGACTGCCTGCACACCTACACCGTTGTTGACGCCATCAACGACAAGAACGTGCTGAAATTCCACCTGGAATACACCAACACCAGCCCCCACTTCGCCGAACTCGAAGAAACCTCCTACGCAGAAGAAATCGCCGCCGAACGCGCCGAAACCCCCGACGCGAAGGAACTCGCCAAGTTCGCAAAGAGCAAGGAAGTACTCGAAAGCCCCGAACGTATCGAAGCCGTAGCCACCTACATTCTGGACAACTACGACCGCAAAACCAACCAGAGCTCCGCCACCAGCTACGAGGTCAAGAAGACCCGCACCATCAACGGCGTCACCAAACACTACGTAGAACGCGTGCGCGGCTTCAACTCAATTCTGGCAACCTCCTCAATCGATGCAGCCTGCACCTACTACGACGCCCTCAATACCCTGCAGGAAGAACGCATCGCAGACGGCACCCTGCGCCCCGAACAGAAGCTCAAGGTCGCCATCATCTACTCGCAGGGCAACGGCGGGCAGCTCTTCGACACCTTCGGCGAAGAAGAAAACTTCACCTTCGCCACCGAAGGCACCGGCAGCCGCATGGACGGCTTCCTCGAAGACTACAACACCATGTTCGGCACCAACTTCAGCACCGACGGCGACTCCTTCGACAACTACTACAAGGACGTCTCCCGCAAGATGAAGATGCGTGAGCTGGACCTGCTCATCGTCGTCAACATGTTCCTGACCGGTTTTGACTCCAAGACCGTCAACACCCTCTGGGTAGACAAGAACCTGAAGATGCACGGACTGGTGCAGGCATACAGCCGCACCAACCGAATCCTCAACTCGCTCAAGCCCTCCGGCAACATCGTGTGCTTCCGCGACCTCGAACAGGCGACTAAGGACGCCTTCACCCTCTTCGGCGACACCGAAAACAGCGACGGCCAGTCCGCCCTCGGCATCGCCTTCACCCGACCCTACAAGGAAGCCTACGCCGCATACGACAAGGCCGTATCCGAGCTGCGCGAAGAATTCCCCATCGATGAGGGCGGCTCCATCACCGTGAACACCACCGAAGACAAGGCCCGCTACATCGAGCTGATGAACCAGGTGCTTAAACTGCAACAGGAACTGCGCGTGCACGACGAGTTCATCCGCGACGGCGGCAACGAACTCATCAGCGACTACGACATGCAGGGCTACACCGGTGTCTACAACGACATCTACGAAGAAGCCCGCGAACTGCGCCGCGAACAGGAAGAAGCGAAGGACAGCGCCGACAGCGAGGGCGACGGCGAAGAAAAGCCGACCGGCGTCGATCTGCTCGCCAACATGCGCTTCCTGACCGAACTGGTCAGGCAGCAGGAAGTTGGTGTGCTCTACATCCTCGAGCTCGTCAAGGCAGCCCGCGCCGCACGTCACGGCAAGGCCGACGCGGCAGGGGAGAGCGGCACCGCCGAAACTGCCCAGGACAGCGTCGAGTACTTCCGCGACCGCGTGCGCCTCGCAATTCGTAACGACGCCGACCTGCGCGAAAGCGGCGACATCATCGAGGACTACTTCGACACCTACCTGAACGAGTCCGAAGACCACGACGTGCAGGAACACTTCCACCACTACGTGACCGACCGCCGCACCCGCGAAGAAGACACCATCGTCAAGGACGAAGAGCTGGACTCCGCAGAAACCCAGCGCGTCGTCAACCGTGCGCTCAAGGAAAACCGCCGCACCATCCCCGGCAAGATCAGCCGCCTGGTCAAGGGCAAGATCTCGCTCTTCGGCGGCAAGCTCGGCGGCGCGAAGACTGAAGATGCAGCAACCAAGGCGAAGCGCGTGAAGCAGAAGCTGGAGAAGCACATCGTCCGCTTCATGCCGTTCCTCGGCGGAGAATAACCCGCGGTGACGTGCTGTAACCGGCGGTAGCCTGCGGTTATTCGCCCAGAGGTAATCCGCCCAGAAGCCACATGTGTTTCGAAAAGCCACTTCTTTGGTGGCTTCTCGAAACACATGTGGCTTTTCGCCGTTAAGCGGGGAGGATCGGGGACTCCTTCGATAGGTTAGTGTTTTCGCCGTGGGTCTTTACCCCGCAGTAAAGACAGCAACCTATCGAAACAGCCAGCTACCCGCCGTGTAATCTACCCCCCCTCTGCACAGTGCCGATTTTCGGTCATGAGTTAGTGACTTTGGCGGGGGATAAAACCCCAGCCCAAAGTCACTAACCCATGGTCGAAGTCCGTAACCCATGACCGAATTTCCATACGGGGCGGCACAGCCCCTTATCTTGTCAGGGGTCTTTTCTAATCTGTAATCAGAAGCACCGAAGCCCACGCCCCGAGAGCACCGCACCCTCCCAGCGCATCCGAGAGAAAGGACCAACCACCATGGACAACCCCACGACTAACACTCAGCAGAAGACCCTGGATGATCTGGAGTACTACCAGGCCCTGGAAGAGAAGCGCCGCCAGATCAATAAGGAACGCTGCGACGCCATGGAGCCGATGTACACGGAACGTTTCAACATCGACACCTACATGGCATTGGCGTTGAAGGAGGCTGAAGCACACGCAGAAGTCAACTCTCAAGATGAAGAGGCCTTCAACAGGGTTCAGAGGTTGCATGATGAAATTCCAACGATGAGCATTGAAGAAAAGCTTGAATTCATCGATGAAGATATGTACTACAAGGATTCTAAGGGGTACGAAGAGAAGCTGCGTAGCCTGAACATCATCACCCCGTACGAGACGCAGCTTCGCCTCGCATACGTACTGGACCCGAGCCAGAAGACGATTGAACAGGCCGTCAACATCCACAAGGCGAACCTGAAGAACGGAACCGAAACCAAGAAGCTCAACTTCCGCCGCAAGGATGGTCAGTACTATCTGAACGAAGCGCAGGAAGAATACGTGCGTGAGGTGCAGCTGGATAACTTCGCTTACGAAGGCGAACGCGGTTCCATCGAACTTCTACGACTCGTGTATGACAACGAACGGTACCCCTGCCTTGACGACGACCAGTACGAAGAAATCAACGGCTTCTCCTGGGAGACCATCAACATGGAGGACTACCGCGCCGGCCGCCTGCTGACCTTCGGCGATGCTCTCCCGGATGGCGCCATCGCCCCTCCGCATGACCGTATCGAGTACCTGGCTGACCTGGTCAAGCGCGGCGAAATTGACGTGCCGACCTTCTGGGAGCGCGTTAAAACCAATTCGTACGTGGGCACCGTGGAAAAGTTCGGTCCTGACGGGGAAGAATCCTTTATCATCACGAAGAAGAACTGGCGTCAGTTCGTTAATTTTCGAGAAGAACGGCCGAACAGTGAGTCGGACTCCTTGTGGTACTCCCAGTTCCCCGAAGAACTTGGAGGCGACGATTTCGTGGACCTCATGGAACGAACCTACAACTGGCGCATCGCAGACTGGGAATCGTGGATCGACTCGCTGCCCGACGACTGGTTCGCGGTGAACACCAAGGCAGTTCAGGCCGCTCTCGATGAGTACGAGTACGGAGTTCTCGGAATCGACATTGTGATGGTCTGGGGCCGGGAGCTTAATCGCCGCCGCGGCAAGTAGCCCGCCAGGCTAAAGCACCGGTAAAACAAGCGCCGGTAAAACACAGGGCGCGGCGCACCCGCAGCGTTGGATGCGCCGCCCCTCCACCCGCCACCATGCTCGCTGCCCGCCAAACTCGCCGCTGAGCGCGCGCTCGCCGGTGAGAGTACAGCCGCCTCCGCATCGCGATTTATCGCGAAAAAAGCACCCCTGCCCGCTTAGCCTGTCAGGGGAGTAGCGTACAGTAAAACACATCACACACCCACACAATCGAATCCGATAAACAACCACACCCCAAGGAGTGAACATGCCGCACAACGCCGTATCACACATCCAGCAGCAGTACGCCGCACACCACCCGCGATGCAACACCTTCGCCCTGGACAAGCCCAAGAGCGCAGCCTATGGCTACACGGCCGCCTTCATCGCGTTCAGCAACGCGGACGGCACGCCCACCAACGAGACGCTCACCCTCGACAGCATCCACGCCGCCGCAGAAGCCTGCCAGGTCATCGACATGGGCTTCGACTACACGCCCTACTACGACGGCGAACCGGTCAACCCGCCCACCTGCCACCTCATCATGGGCACCAACTTCGGCGAATCGAACAAGAAGTATGCGCTTTCCTCGCTCTACGGCACGGCGCGTATCTACCTGATTACCGCCGACGCACCCACCGTCAAAATCGACGGGTTCATGACGAAGCTGTCCATGTTCGTCAACAAGATGCGTAACAGCGAAACCTGGAACCGCGCCAAAGCATACATTCTGAGCACCTCACCGGCAGGGGAGGAGCTGCAGAGCTTCGCGTGCTCCTTCACCACCTTCGCCATGCCGCGCAAGTACATCGTGGACCATGAGAAGCCCTGGCGACCCGAGAAGGAAATCGTCGTCAACAACAGCCTGCAGATGGCATTCCGACCCGGCATTTTCTGGCCGAAGCAGTCCGCCGTGGACCCCTCGCGTCCGCTGACCGTGCGTGCCTCTGAAGGACCCGCAACCTTCGAGAGTATCTCGGATCTGACCTGCGGCGGTGTTCCCGTTGAGAAGACGGCGAAAGCCCTGGAAAAGCGGCAGAACATCAACACCTACATCTACCATTTCGCCTACCCGAAGAACCTGGGGGAGCAACCGAACCTCGCCGTCATCAACTACATGGTGGAGGTACTCGCCCTGCACCTGCGCGAACTGGACAAGCTGCAGCTGGCACCGAACGCACAGCCGCCGCTTGAGTGGACCATGGAGGACATGCTTTTCAGTTCGGCGTTCGTTGTTCAGGATCTTACCGAGCAGAGTGGCGTTCCTGAGGGGTCGCACTTGCAGGTTCCTAGTGGCCAGCCGCGACAGCGTACACCGCACACCAGCCCGAAGCGCCCGGCACCTGCCGCTCAGCCCGCACCCGCTACTCGTCCTGCTCAGGAGGCGCGCCCGGCACCCGCGCAGCGCCCGGCACCTGCCCAGTCGCAGCAGCCGAACCCGCGCCCCGCGTACTCTAACCCGCCGCGTCCCGCAGCGAACCAGGCGGCGGCAAATCAGGCAGAGCCCGTGTACCAGCAGGCTCATCAGCCGAGCCCTGAGTACCGCCCGAACCCGCAGGGATACCAGAACCAGGGTTATGCGGACGCCCCGCACCACGCAGAAACCCAGCACCGCCCCGATGCCCACTACCACTCTGATGCGCAATACCACCCGGGTGCTCAGCCTCAGGCAGGTGCGTATCAGGCGCAGGGCTACCAGCCGAACCCGCAGCACCCGCAGGCGAACTACCCGTACCAGTCGGTGCCTTCCCAGTACCAGCAGAATCCCGCATACCAGCAGAACCCGTTGTATCAGCAGGATGCGCCGAGCCAGCAGCGTCCGGTTTTCCAGCCGACCCCCACGGGCACCCGCAACGCCGGAAACCAGAAGGGTTTCTGGGGTAAGGTCGCGTCATTCCTGAGGGGTGAGTAGACCCGAATGTAGCGGCGGCTAGCCGACGGTTATCTGCCCAGGGTTATTCCGCCCAGAGGTAATCTGCCCAGAAGCCACATGTGTTTCGAAAAGCCAC
>NZ_KV801780.1:165498-165802 GCF_001810515.1 Rothia sp. HMSC075F09 | reverse complement strand
GGCTTCTCGAAACACATGTGGCTTTTCGCCGTCTATGGGGGGGAGGGGATGGAATCTTTCGATAGGTTAGTGTCTTCACCACGGGTTAAAGACCCACGGCGAAGACACTAACCTATCGAAACAGCCAGTTACCCGCCACGTAATCTACCTGGTGTGGAGGAGGATTCGGTCATGAGGCATAGATTTGTGCCATAGGTTAGCGTCTTTGGTCGTAGTTAAAAACCATGGCAGAAGTCCGTAACCTATGACCGAATTTCCGTACGGGGCGGTGTAGCCCCTTATCTTGTCAGGGGTCTTTTCTAAT
>NZ_KV801780.1:162049-165398 GCF_001810515.1 Rothia sp. HMSC075F09 | reverse complement strand
GTCTTTTCTAATCTGTAATCAGAAGCACCGAAATTCGCAGAGTTGGGAAGGAAAAGACTATGGGTAACCTCGGTATGATTGCAGCAGTGACCTCACTTTTACTGGTGTTTGTGACTTTATGCCTTATTTTCCGGATGGTTCTTGAATCAACTGGATATTTTTGGTACGCAACGGCTAGGAATGAGATGATTGCTAGTATCCTAAACGAATTTGGTATATATAGAGAATCAAAATTTGAATCTTTTAAGCGGTTTGGAAAAGCATCAATAAGGAACGCTGCATTTAATATATCCCACCCGCTTCACCTGTTTCCTCCCAAAGATGTAGATAATGAATTTAAAGATAAGGTTCAACATTTTCTAAAGTGGGTTGAAAAGGAGCCAAGCTCTACTGCGCAAAGTAATTGTATCGATTCGTTGGCCCAGCTGGAAAAAATGACTGGTATCACCCCTAAATATGACCCATTTGGGGAGGTCTATCTATCTTTAAGGAATTTTTGTTCCGAGGTGGAGGAAATAAAATATGCAGATTTTGTTAGCTATGATGACATTCTGAACCTCATTAAAGAAGAGAATATCCTGGCAAAGTATTCTTGGGTTAAGAAGCGCTGGCAGTCTGGTTATCTCCTTCTCTTGATGCGTGATTTTGTTGATTATGCCGGGAGGGGAACGACTATTGGGCTGTTTATTGGTTTCACCATTGCCTTAATTCTAGGAGACCCTTTTGGTTTGGTTGTAACGGTAATTCCTGTAGTTGGTGCTATTATTGGGGCAATTTCATGCCTTGTAAGAATTGACCTTGCCAAAAATGAGGTTAATAGGCTGAATAATAAAAAGTATAGAAGTCATGTGAGGGTGATAGTTAAATCTATTATCAGTATTCTGTGTATGTATTTATTTATGAATGCCTATTTTCTAATCATTGCTTTGCTGCATGGGGCAAGAATTGGTGGTTAATATGCCAATGATTCAACCTTTGGTAGATTATTCTCCGTCTAATGCATAATGAGTTGCAAAAGTGATGCTATGCATCGTCTGATTAGAACGAAGCCCTAATATAGTTCTAGCGGTAGTGGTGTACTCTCATTCCAGCCCTCCGAGTGGCTATTCCGTATTGGCAACTCGGTGGGCTGCTTTGGCATGTTAAAAGCTTTTATAAGCTCGATGCATCCGCGGGGGAGTGCACCTCCAGAAAACCCCTCGTCACGCAAATATTTTGTGTATTTTTTCCGGTGCGGGTGGTGCAGCCCCTTATCTTGTCAGGGGCGCCCCGTACCTTTGGTGGTAGAGAACAACGACGCGTTCTCACCCACTCCGCCGAGCGACCAAAGGAGCCCCTCATGTACACGGTTGGTTACTACAATGACGAAGACTTCCGCGCCTTCTACTCCGGCCAGGACGCCGCCAACATTGACGACTTCTTCACTGACAACGGCGAATACCTCATGGTGTACCTGCCGGAGGTGACTGACCGCGAGTTCCTCGCCGGCCTCCGCTACGGTAACGGCTGCGACGTGCTCTGCCAGAGCGGATATGCCCTCGACGAGGCGGAAGAGGCCCTCCGCGACATGTATGCGCTCGCCGTGTAGCCGACCCGCCCACCTGGCACAGATGGGATCCGGTCATGAGTTGCGGATTTATGCCATAGGTTAGTGTCTTTGGTCGTAGTTAAAAACCACGGTCGAAGACACTAAACCATGGCACAAATTCTGCGGGCGCAGAGATATTTGATGCATAAAGCGTTGATGTGTCCGAATAATGACGTTCAGATACTATTGCACTCAAAACAATGCAAATAGACACAAAGATGCGCTACAGTGGTAACTGTAGTGTTCTACGGCGCATTGATGCGCTTGTTAGGTGCACTAGGGGGCTTTTTTCCTTCCGGAGGTCAGATACGACCCACAAAAGCAGCCCGACACTAGTAACTAAACAACACACCATCACCGACGATAGGAGCGCATCTTCTATGGATTCGACCATTTTTAACCGCCGCACCCTGCTGGGTAGCGGCGCACTTGTGGGCCTGGGAGCCCTGCTTGCGGCGTGTGGCCAGCAGGCTAATAACGAGGCGGCAGCCACCGCATCCACGGCGCCGAGCGATACCGGTTCGGTATCCGCGGCGGCATCCGATGCCACTTCTGCTTCCGCTACTCCGTCTACTGTCCGAGGCTACTCGGGTGGCTCCAAGGCACCGGATGGGGAGTACCGTAAGGCTGACAAATATGGTCCCGCCCAGAACGTACCCAAACCCACCGCACCTGAAGACGGATACCGCGAAAAATCTCTAGAAGGCCTCCGCAAGACTTTGGACGCCTGGATTTTGTGGGCAAATTACGGCACTCAAACTGGCGATTACTCGATGGCTCGCAAGTTCATCTCGCCAAATTTCAAACGTGAATTGGAAGAGTATAAAAATGCAGAAGAGCTTTATCAAAGCGGTGGATGGATTATTGGTGGAATCGACCATTTTCTAGCCGATGGAAACCCTTGGTCCGAAGACGGTGAAACCTACTTCTGGAAAGCCTATCGCGAATGGGATCGTGAGATCTTTGTTGAGTCTGATGGGAGCTGGGTTAGCTGGACCAATGATGACAAAACTGACGATACCTTCAAATTTGAACTGAAGCACAACGGTCAAAAATGGGAAATCATTGATTATGTAAGTGTTGAGGACTAAACATGAGACAGAATATTAAAAATATTTCATTGATAATTATTGGAATAAATATTGTATGCTCACCAATCGCTCCGGCATTAGGTAGCGACTCGACAAAAGAATGTTCATCTGAAAATAGCGCCAAAGTATGTCAAACCACTAAGAATACAAAATATAAAGACAAAAGCGGAGGCAATAGAAACACAGGTCATACCTCAGAAAATATAAATGACGGAAATTACCCATCTCAGTCATCAAATTCAGAACCTAGCACCTACACCACCAAAGGCGCCAACGGCCTTACCCTAATTCGTTCCAAAAGTGACTCTAATATCCTTGGCTGCGTAAAGGACGGAAAGGTTGGACACGTAAAACTCAACAATCTCATTGTTCGTGACGATGGGACTTACATCGATGGTGGCCTCGGCAAATATAGCCCCACCTCAGAAACCTGTGTCCCCGACGATACCCGCACCTTCACCAGTGCCGACAGTCCGGGTCCCACCGGTCCGACCTACGAAGAAGTCATGGAGGAAATCCTTCACGCCGCCCAATCCCTAGAGCCGGGCAAGCCGACCCTGCACCAGTCCTACAACAACCCCGCAGGAACCGGCAGGGCAGAAGGCGATCCCAACGTCTACAAGGGCGATCAGATCAATTTCTACGTCGATGACGGAGGCCCCTACCGCCT
>NZ_KV801780.1:160930-161949 GCF_001810515.1 Rothia sp. HMSC075F09 | reverse complement strand
GCAGACATGCTCGCCGGACACGTCGAAATTGAACTCATGCCCTCCTCGTACGTCATCGAGTACGGCAATGGCGATACTGCCACTAACTACACGGCAGGCAAACCGGTCACCACCTACCCTCGTGAGCGTCCGAGGCAGACGGATACCAGCTACGCCTACCAGCGGTCTGGTAACTTCCACGCGTACGCGACCGTGCATTACACGGCTCGTTTCCGTGTGGATGGTGGCCCGTGGCAGATGATGGAGGTGACCCCGCAGGCAACCAGTGACCCGTTGCTGATCCGTGTGTGGTGGGTTGATGTGGGACGCGTCGGCGGCACCTGCGATGAAGACGATACTCGTTGGGGCTGCAAGAATGACCCGACGATGGGCAAGAAGGATAATCCGAACCCGCGTCTGCGCAAGGCCGACATCCGTACCGGTCAGCGATGGCACCTGAACGACAGCGGTGACGGGGACACGGAGTATTCGTTGCACCGCGACTGGCCCGACATGTAAACCACTTCTGACCCAATATATAGATAACCGCAACAGGCGGCCCCGAATGTTTGAGCATCCGGGGCCGCCTGCTTTTATGTGTCTAAAATTTCGACCATAGGTTAGCGTCTTTGGTCGTAGTTAAAAGCCATGGTCAAAGACGCTAAACCATGGCACAAATTCTGCGAAGGCGACACCTCAGCACCGGTGAAAATCCGGTCATGACTTAGCAATTTCAGTCATGACTTAGCATCTTTGGTAATGGTTAAAACCCCAACCCAAAGTCACTAACCCATTACCGAAAAAGCTAAACCATAACCGACTCCCGCCCATCTACCTGACGCATCCGGGGCCGCCTGCTTTTTAGACCGAGGTTTTCGATAGGTTAGTGTCTTTGCCGTGGGTCTTTAACCCGCATTAAAGTCACTAACCTATCGAAAATCCATGAACCCGGTGCGCCCTCCATCTGCATCGGGTGGGGGGGCGCGAATATAACCCCCGCAGACACGCAGAAGCCACATGTGTTTCGAGAAGCCACCAAA
>NZ_KV801780.1:104371-160830 GCF_001810515.1 Rothia sp. HMSC075F09 | reverse complement strand
GAAGTGGCTTTTCGAAACACATGTGGCTTCTCGGCGTTAATTAGACCGTTATTTAGACCGTCTGCTAGACCCTAGTTGCCGAAGCCCTGCAGAGTTGCTGCCCAGGCGCGGCGCGCCTCCAGAGCTTCCTTAGCCTTGGCGATCTTCTTGGAGTCGCCGCCCTTTTCAGCTGCTGCGAGCTCTGCTTCCAGCTCGGCGAGGGAGTCCTCGATCTGTGCGAGCAGGGAGTTCGCGCGTGCCGCCTTGGCGGGGTCGTTGCGCTTCCACTTTGCCTCTTCGGCGCCGTTGATTTCGTCCTGAATACGGCGCAGTTCGCCGTCGACGCGGCGCAGGTCGTTGCGGGGTACGCGGCCTGCCGCATCCCAGCGGTCCAGGATCTTCTCGAAGGCGGCCTTCGCGCCCTCAATGTCCTCGACGGGCAGGAGTGCGCGTGCTTCTTCGAGCAGTGCTTCCTTGACCTTGAGGTTTTCGGCGTAGACTGCGTCCTGCGCTGCTTCGGCTTCGTTGCGGGCGTTGAAGAACACGTCCTGTGCCGCGCGGAAGCGTGCCCACAGCTTGTCGTCTTCGCGACGGTGGCCGCGGGGTACCTGCTTCCAGGCGCGCATCAGGTCGCCGTATGCGCGGGAAGTCTCAGACCAGTCAGTCGAAGTCGACAGCTCTTCCGCGCGTGCAATCAGTTCTTCCTTGGCGCGCTTGATGCGTGCGTTGCGGTCGTCGAGCTGAGAGAAGTGTGCGCGGCGGTTGCGGTCGAAGGTGGTGCGGGCTGCACGGAAACGCTTCCACAGCTCGTCCTCTACGCTCTTTGCCAGGTGAATTTCGCGCTGTGCCTTCTTCCACGCTTCGAACAGTTCGTTCATGCGGGAGTGGGAGTTCTTCCAGTGGATCTGGTCGGGGTCCTGGCCGGCGATCTGCTCGGCTTCCGCGACGATTTCTTCGCGGACGGCGAGGGCGCGTTCACGGTTTTCGGTGCGTGCCTGCTGCTGCTTTTCGCCGAGTTCAGCGATCTGCTCTGCGAGGGCGATGAGGCGCTTCTGCAGGCCGGAGTAGTCACCGACCATGTTGCGCACACCGATCTGTGCACCGATGGAGGTGATGCCCTTCTGCAGGTCTGCGGCGGGGGCGTTGTTGGCGAGGCGGGATTCGAGCAGGGCAACCTGCGCCTCGACGTTTTCAAACTTGCGGGCGAAGTAGCTGAGCGCTTCTTCTTCGGAGGCGCCGGGCAGCTGGCCTACGGCGTATTCTTCGCCGTCGACAATGACGAAGACGTGGCCGTCCTCGGAGACGCGGCCGTACTGGCGTGCCTTTTCGAGGTTTACAGTGTCGTCGGGTTTGGTAGTCACCGCTATAACTCTTTCACTCGGGGGTGCTGGGGGTGGGGCGCCTTTGCGCTGTTCCCCGTGGTGGGCACCCGTTTGGGTGTGCGTGTGCACCTCCTAAGCATAGCCTCTGTGGGGTGTGTGTGAGTAGTGTCTGGTCGTGTTGTGTTGTGGGCGAACCTGCCGGCTACGGGTTTGCGTGGGTTTGTGTCGGGTGAGCTGGGGGAGCGGGTGCTGTGCTGGGGTGGGTGTTGGTATGATGGGTAGATATGCCCGGAGGTGTTCCGGGGTTTTGTTGTCGAGTTCTTTGTCAAGGAGTATCGCGTATGGCTCGCAAGGCTTCGCTGTCTGGTTTTCCCGAGTATCTTCCGGCTGAGCGGTTGGTTGAGAATCATGTTCTGGACACTCTGCGTGAGACTTTTGAGTTGCACGGTTTCTCCCCGATTGAGACTCGTTCGGTAGAGACTATTGAGCAGCTGCTGCGCAAGGGTGAGATTGACAAGGAAGTGTACGCAATTTCTCGCCTGCAGGAGGACGAGGCTGCTAAGGCTAAGGAAAAGCTGGCTCTGCACTTTGACCTGACCGTGCCGTTTGCCCGTTACGTGGTGGAGAACGCCGGTTATCTGAATTTCCCGTTCTCGCGTTACCAGATTCAGAAGGTGTGGCGTGGTGAGCGTCCGCAGGAGGGTCGTGCCCGCGAGTTCACTCAGGCTGATATTGACGTGGTTGGCGACGGCGAGCTGCCGTTCCGTTACGACGTGACCTTGGCACTGGTTGTTGTTGATGCGCTGTCGAAGCTGCCGATTCCTGAGTTCAAGCTGCGTGTGAATAACCGCAAGCTGGCTGAGGGTTTCTACCTGGGCTTGGGTTTGACTGATACTGCGGCTGTTCTGCGTTCTATTGACAAGCTGGAGAAGATTGGCGCTGAGCGTGTGGCTGAGGAGCTGCAGGCTGAGGCTGGTGCGAGCGCGGATGCTGCCGCTGCCGCCCTGGAGCTGGCGCAGATCCGCACTGAGGATGCTTCTTTTGTGGAGCAGGTGCGTGCGCTTGCGGCTAAGTATTCGGTGGAGCATGAGCTGCTGGATCAGGGTCTTGCTGAGCTGGCTGAGGTCATTGAGGAGGCGGCTCGCCGTGCGCCGGGTAAGGTGCTGGCTGACCTGTCGATTGCTCGCGGCCTGGACTACTACACCGGCACCGTGTATGAGACTGTTCTGGTTGGTCACGAGTCGCTGGGTTCGATTTGCTCGGGTGGCCGTTATGAGTCGCTGGCGTCGAATGGTAAGAAGACGTACCCGGGTGTTGGCCTGTCGATTGGTGTGACTCGTGTGGTGGCTCGTATTCTGTCGCAGGGTTTTGCGCAGGCGAGCCGTAAGGTGCCTTCGGCTGTGTTCGTGGCTCTGACGAATGATGAGGGCTGGTCTGCTGCGAATGATGTTGCGGATGCACTGCGTGCCCGCGGTATTGCCTGCGAGGTGTCTGCGAATGCGGCAAAGTTCGGTAAGCAGATTAAGTACGCTGAGAAGCGCGGCATTCCGTTCGTGTGGTTCATTTCTTCGGATGAGTCGGGTGCCCCGGTTCACGAGGTGAAGGATATCCGTTCGGGTGAGCAGGTTGCTGCTGATCCGGCTTCGTGGATGCCGCCGGCTGAGGACCTGCACGTTCAGATTGTGCGTGCTGAGGGCCTGTAAGTACCTGTCATACCGTAATATCTGGCTGCTGGAGTATTTGGCCACTGCAAGCCTGCATATGGACGTGTACCCGCCTGGTGGGGAGGATGTTGACCTCCCTGCCAGGCGGGTTTTTTGTGTGCTTTTCGGTCACGTGAATTTGTGCCATGGTTTAGCGACTTCTGTCGTAGTTAAAAACCATGGCAGAAGACACTAACCTATGGCACAAAAATCCTGAGATACAACCTAAACCTGTGGATAGTGAATATTTCTCTAAAAACAGCGAAGTTATCCACAGATTTCACGAACAGGCCCCACAACTTCGCAGAGACTGCCAGGATAAAGCCATGAATACCGAAAATATCCTGAACCCCCGAATCCCAGCCGTGCAACCCCCAATCACACGTGCAGCCGAGCTTTACTCTCTCGTGCTCACCCCTCGCATCCTCAACTCACGAGGTATTAGTGCCCGGCATATCCGTGCGATGGTGGCGGCAGGAACCCTACAACGTATTCAGCGAGGAGCCTATATCTACACCCGCGATGCCCAGGCGCTCACCCCCGATGAGCGGCTCGCGGTACGGTGCATTGCCGCCCATCTCATGGGTCTTCAAGGGGTTTTCTCACACACATCAGCAGCTGCACTCTGGGGGCTAGATGTACTCAACGCGCCCTCAATCGTGCATGTGTACAGTACCGCCACTAGTCCGTCTGATAGGGGGCGCATCTGCAGGCACAGGCGAGGTTTTGACCCTAACGCGGTGACCGCAATACCCGGTACACCCGTCATGGCGACAACGGTGGCCCGCACGTTGCAGGATTGCGCTCGCACTATGCCCTTTCGGGAGGCGGTGGTCCTCGCCGACTCCATCATGCGACGGGGACTGATGGAACCCCACGAAGTTATCGAGGCTCTGCTGAACCTCACCGGGTACGGCGGTTCCTCCGGGCGCACTCTGGCGCAGGCGGTGGATGCATCCAGCGAGTCGGCAGGTGAGAGCCTCACCCGATGCCTGCTTATGGAACATGAGTTGCCTACTCCCATGACGCAGTACCCGATTTCGTGCGAGGGTCGTAACTATCGGGTGGACTTCGCCTGGCCCGAGGCGCGGGTGATTCTCGAGTTTGACGGCGAACAGAAATACGTGGACCACCCCGGCAGGGATCGCTCCGAGGCAGCCCGCGATCGCGCACTGACCCGCACCGGGTGGACGGTCGTGCACCTAACTTGGGCTGATATTTTTCAGAAAGAGCGGGAAGCCATCACCCATCTTCGGGGACTGCTCATGCGGTAAGGTGAACGCTACAAATTTCGACCATAGGTTAGTGTCTTCTGCCATGGTTTTTAACTACGACAGAAGACACTAACCCATGGCACAAACCTGCACCCCCGCCTCCGCACCCCATTTTCTGGCGCCCGACCTGCCCTGACTTGCCCCGACCCGCCATCGACCTGCCCGGAGGGGATACAATATATGAGGCGCACGCAGTGTGCGCATATCATCAACCGCGTGTACCCGGCTACTGTCTATAGTCGTGAGGTGCCCGCTATGAAAGGAATGTCTGTGCTTCGCACTCACACCAACGGCGAGCTGACCGCCGCAAATATTGGAGAGACTGTTACCCTGACCGGTTGGGTGGCTCGCCGCCGCGACCACGGTGGTGTCGCTTTCGTTGACCTGCGTGACCGTGAGGGTGTCACCCAGTGTGTTTTCCACAATGAGGCTGATTTTGAGCACCTGCGCAACGAGTATGTGCTGCGTGTGACCGGTCTGGTGACTAAGCGCCCGGAGGGTAATGAGAACCCGAACCTGGCGACTGGCGAGATTGAGGTTGAGGTGTCCGCCGTTGAGGTGCTGAACACTGCCGCTCCGCTGCCTTTCCAGATTGACGAGCACGTTGAGGTGGGTGAGGAGGCGCGCCTGCGCTACCGCTACCTGGATCTTCGCCGCCCGGAGCCGGCTCGCATCATGCGCCTGCGTTCGGACGCGAACCGTGCGGCACGCAACCTGCTGGCCGAAGACGGCTACATTGAGGTTGAGACCCCGACCCTGACCCGTTCGACCCCTGAGGGTGCGCGTGACTTCCTGGTGCCGGCTCGTCTGGCTCCGGGTTCTTGGTATGCTCTGCCGCAGTCCCCGCAGCTGTTCAAGCAGCTGCTGCAGGTGGGCGGTATTGAGAAGTACTACCAGATTGCTCGCTGCTACCGTGATGAGGATTTCCGTGCGGACCGTCAGCCTGAGTTCACTCAGCTGGACATTGAGGCGTCGTTCGTTGATCAGGAAGACATCATTGAGCTGGGCGAGCGCATCGTTGAGGCTGTGTGGAACCTGATTGATGTGAAGGTTCCCCGCCCGATTCAGCGCATGACCTACAAGGATGCGATGGAGAAGTACGGTTCGGACAAGCCTGACCTGCGTTTTGGCCTGGAGCTGACCGAGCTGACCGAGTACTTCAAGGACACCACTTTCCGCGTGTTCAAGGCTCCTTACGTGGGTGCTGTTGTGATGCCCGGTGGTGCTTCTCAGCCTCGCCGTACTCTGGACGCTTGGCAGGAGTGGGCTAAGCAGCGTGGCGCTAAGGGCCTGGCTTACGTCCTCATTCAGGAGGATGGCGAGCTGACCGGTCCGGTTGCTAAGAACATCACTGACGCTGAGCGTGCTGGCCTGGCTGAGGCTACCGGCGCGAAGCCCGGCGACTGCATCTTCTTCGCTGCTGGCGAGGCTAAGGCTTCCCGTGCACTGCTGGGTGCTGCTCGTGTTGAGATTGGTCACCGTACCGGCCTGATTAAGGACGGCGAGTGGTCTTTCGTGTGGGTTGTTGACGCTCCCATGTTTGAGTCTTCTGCTGAGGCTACTGAGTCCGGTGACGTGGCTCTGGGTCACTCCGCGTGGACTGCCGTGCACCACGCGTTCACCTCCCCGAAGCCCGAGTTCATGGATACTTTCGACACTGACCCGGGTTCGGCTCTGGCGTACGCTTACGACATTGTCTGCAACGGTAACGAGATTGGTGGCGGTTCGATCCGTATTCACCGCCGTGACGTGCAGGAACGCGTGTTCGCTGTGATGGGCATTGGTGAGGAAGAGGCTCAGGAGAAGTTCGGCTTCCTGCTGGATGCGTTCAAGTACGGCGCGCCGCCCATGGGTGGTATTGCATTCGGTTGGGACCGTATTGTGTCTCTGCTGGCTGGCGTTGATTCGATCCGCGAGGTTATTGCGTTCCCGAAGACCGGTAACGGTTTTGATCCGCTGACTGCGGCTCCTGCACCGATTACTCCGGAGCAGCGTAAGGAAGCTGGCGTTGATTTCAAGCCGAAGAAGAAGGACGAGGAGTAATCTTCTCTAGTCTTTGGTCGTGCGCCCCGTAGGGGTGTGGGCCTGTGCGGCGTGAACCCGGCGGGCGTTGAGTTGTGCCGGGGTCGCCGTTGAGGGTGGGCTGTGTATTCTGCTGGTGCAGGGTCGCAGCCCACCTTTTGTATCAACTGGCGTGCGTGCCGATTTGTGTACTAACCAAAGGGGGAGGGGAGCATGCGTATTCTGATTGCCGGCCCGAGCGGTAGCGGTAAGACGACGTTCGCGGCGCGGTTGGGGCGCCTCCTGGACATTCCGCATACGGAGATGGACTCGTTGCATTGGGGTCCGAACTGGACTCCGCGCCCTAGTTTTGAGGCGGATGTTCAGACGCTCATTGAGCGGCCTGCGTGGATTACGGAGTGGCAGTATCCGCAGGTGCGCGGCCGTCTGCTGGAGCGTGCGGATGTGGTGATTTACTTGCGCTATAGCCGTGCGGTGACGGGTCAGAGGCTGTGGGCTGATAATGTGGAGCCGCCGCTGAAGAATATTCTGCGCGACCCGGACAACATGATTCGGTACACGTGGAGGAGCTACCCGCACGTAGGGGAGTTGTTGGCGGAGGCTCGCGGGCAGCATCTGCAGAAGCGTTTTATTGAGTTTCGTACCCCGCGGGCGGCGAACCAGTTTTTGCGTGCAGTGCAGCTGCGCGGCGTGCTCTGAGGCGACTGCCTCTAGAACTGCGGCTCCCCCTAAACCAGCCGCGTCTAAAACAGCCGCCTCTAAAACGGCTACCGAGTGTGGTGTCGAAAGAGATATATGAGCTCGGTGAAGGCCGGCTCCAAGTTGAAAGATGAACCCAGTTGAAAGGTGAACGATGCGAGTAGTTATTCAGCGTGTGACCCGCGCAGCGGTGCGCGTGGCGGGTGAGACGGTCGGCGCGATTGAGCAGCCCGGCTACCTGGTGCTGGTCGGTATCACGCACGGTGACGGTGCGGCGCAGGTTGCGAAGCTTGCCGATAAGACCGCGAACCTGCGCCTGATGGAGGGGGAGAAGTCCCTGCTCGATGAGGGCGCACCCGTGCTGGCGGTTAGCCAGTTCACCCTGTACGGGGATGCGAAGAAGGGCCGCCGCCCCTCCTGGTCTGCCGCTGCGCCCGGCGCGGTGAGTGAGCCGCTGTTCAACGACTATGTTCAGGCGCTGCGTGAGCGTGGCCTGCACGTGGAGACCGGCGTGTTCGGCGCGGACATGCAGGTGGAGCTGGTCAATGACGGCCCGGTGACCCTGATTCTCGATAGTGAGACCCTCTAAAAGCGGTGCTTTCGATAGGTTAGTGGATTGCCCCGAGGTTTAAAGCCTTGCCCCGGGGTTTAAAACCCACGGCGAAGACACTAACCTATCGAAACCCCATCGAAAACCCATGTGGCTTCACGCCGCGAGCTAAATCCGCACCCCGCGCCCACCTCAAGCCTGTGAAACGATAGAGTAAGACTATGGCTGATTCCCTCTTTGATCTTGAGTTGCCCGATGACGGGGACCGCGTGAGCCTGATTGGTGCGCCCGCTGAGGAGCCCGCCTCCTCGCGTGCCTCGGCGCCGCGTGCGCACTCTTCCCGTTCGGCGTCGCGTGCGCCGTTGGCGGTGCGTATGCGTCCGCGCACGATTGATGAGGTTCTCGGCCAGGAGCATCTGCTGACTCCGGGTGCGCCTCTGCGCGTGTTGGCGGGGGAGAACACCGGCCCGGCTGGCCCGTCCTCGGTCATTCTCTACGGCCCGCCGGGTACGGGTAAGACCACCCTGGCGCATGTGATTGCGCGTGCGCCGGGTCGTAAGTTCGTGGAGCTTTCGGCGATTACTGCGGGTGTGAAGGATGTGCGCGCAGTCATGGATCAGGCACTGCTCGACCGTGACATGTACGGCACGACCACCGTGCTTTTCCTGGACGAGATTCACCGTTTTACGAAGGCTCAGCAGGATGCGCTCCTGCCCGGTGTGGAGAACCGCTGGGTGATTCTGGTGGCGGCTACGACGGAGAACCCGTCGTTCAGCATTATTTCGCCGCTGCTCTCGCGCTCGCTGCTGTTGCGGGTTCATTCGCTGGAGCAGTCCGATATTGAGCAGCTGATTGACCGTGCGTTGGCTGATCCGCGCGGTTTTGATGGTGCGGCGGTCATTGACGCGGATGCGCGCGCCCACCTCGCCGCGGTTTCGGGAGGCGACGCTCGCCGCTCCCTGACCTCCCTGGAGGCGGCGGCTGCGATTGCCTTTAGCGAGGCTGAAGCTGCGGGAAATGCCCCTGCAGAAACCGGCCCCGCAGAAACCGGTGCCGAAGAGGCCGAACCTGCCGCGCCCGTGCGCATCACCCTGGCGCATGCTACGGAGGCGGTGGACCGCGCCGCGATCCGCTACGACCGTTCGGGCGATCAGCATTATGACGTGGTGAGTGCGTTCATTAAGTCCATGCGCGGCTCTGACGCGGACGCCGCGGTGCACTACCTGGCGCGCATGCTGGAGGGCGGCGAGGATCCGCGTTTTGTGGCTCGTCGCATCATGATTTTAGCGAGTGAGGATATTGGCCTGGCTGATCCGCAGGCGTTGCAGGTGGCGACGGCTGCGGCGCAGTCGGTGGCGCTGGTGGGCATGCCGGAGGCGCGCATTATCCTCTCGCAGGCGGTGATATATTGTGCGCTCGCGCCGAAGTCGAATGCGGCGTATAACGCGATTAACCGCGCGATTGCGGATGTGCGTGCGGGTGCTTCGGGTCAGGTTCCGGTGCATTTGCGTGATGGTCATTATGCGGGGGCTAAGCAGTTTGGTCACGGCGTGGGGTATGTGTATGCGCATGATGAGCCGGGGCATGTGGCGGCGCAGCAGTACCTGCCGGATACTCTGCGTGGCACGGTGTATTATGAGCCGACTCAGCATGGTTTTGAGCGTACGTTGACGGAGCGTCGTGAGCGTATTCGCCGTATTTTGGATGCGGCTCCGGTGCAGGATACGACCCGTTAGCATACGCGGCTCCCATCGAGATACCTACTATTTTGACTGCTGACCACCGGGGGAGTGGCGCGCCTCGGCGGGCAAGCCAGCCGCGCGAGCTAGCCACATGAAACGGCCGCGCCAGATAGTGAGCAAACAGAAAGCGGTGCGTAGTACCTCGGTAGTACTGCGCACCGCGTCAGAGTTTTGAGTTGTGATAGACGTCTTGGCTGTCCGCCTTCCCGGAAGGGCGGACGCCAAGCTTGTTATGGTCTCTAGTCTAGGCGATATGGGGGCGTGGTTCAAGCTATTTCCCATAAAGACACAGGTTAAAAATAACGAAATGATTACAATCCAACATCTTAGTGCCGCAATTTTTCGGGGAAGTCGCGCCTAAATAGCTCTGACTGGCATAAATAATTCCTGTGGGGGTCGTGTGGGTATGCATCAAAAACCCACACGCACAGTGATTTGAACCAAAGATTTCCCAAAAGGCTGGTAAAGCCCGGGTGCATCCGGTAAGCTTGACGGGTCTGGCAATTACTATGCCCGCTTCCGTGCGGGTGTCAGTAATGTAGCTGCGGGGTACTCTGCCCCGAGCTCTCCGCCCCACCGCCGTACAGCAACGACCGAATCGGTCGCGTACGGATCCCGGCGGGGTCAACCGAGGAGGCCAGTATTCAACAGACCGAGGCCCCACCCGTGAGGGTGCAGGAGCCTCACATAGAAAGGTAGATTGTGGCTAAGCACAACCGCACCCGCCGTACCGTGCGTCAGTCCCGTGCCCTGGGCATTGCACTGACCCCGAAGGCAGAAAAGTACCTCGAGCGTCGTCCTTACGGCCCCGGCCAGCACGGCCGTGCCCGCAAGAAGGCTGACTCCAACTACGCTACCCAGCTGAAGGAAAAGCAGCGTCTGCGCGCTCAGTACAACATCCGCGAGGCACAGATGCGCCGCGCATACCTCGAGGCAAAGCGTACCGAGGGCCAGACCGGTAAGAACATGGTCGAGCTGCTCGAGACCCGCCTCGACGCTCTGGTTCTGCGTGCAGGCTTCGCCCGCACCATTGCACAGGCACGTCAGATGGTTGTTCACCGTCACATCATGGTTGACGGCGTTCGCGTGGACCGCCCCTCGTTCCACGTCAAGCCCGGCCAGCTGATCCACGTTCACCCCAAGGCTGAGAAGACCACCCCCTTCCAGGCTGCGGCTGCAGGCGAGCACCAGGCAGTTCTGCCCGAGGTTCCCGCATACCTGAACGTTGAGATCGAGAAGCTGCACGCAAAGCTTGAGCGCAAGCCCAAGCGCGAAGAGATCCCCGTGATCTGCGACGAGCAGCTGGTCGTTGAGTACTACTCGCGTCTGGCATAATCTCGATTTTTCGAGAAGCAACCCGTCCTGCACCGTTCGGTGGGGGCGGGTTGTTCCCGTTTAACGCGCGGGTTTTTGGGGCTTATACACTACAGGGCTGTGGCGCTGCGGAACCTGTGAATCTTCCGTCGCTGGGAGTTTCATGAGAGTTTAGGGGGCGCTTGAAGGATTTTTCGACTAAAATAGGGGATTGAGCTGTGTATACAGTCCTGAACTGTATGCACGATCCGGCTGCGCGCCACGGTGGCGTCCAGCTTTGTACGACTATTGATAAGCATCATGCATTGAGCGGAATGGGGTTATAGATGACCGGCGGAGATATTGCGGGCCTGATTGCAGCAGGAGTTTTTGCGATTCTGGTGGCTCTTCTTGCGCTACCCATTATTCGCCTGACTAAGGTGTTTGATGAGCTTATCGTGACGATTCGTTCGCTGAACCAGAGCACCGGCCCTCTCATTGAAGAGGTGACCCGTACTGTGGTGACCACCAATGAGCAGCTGGAGAAGGTTGACGACATCACCTCGAACGTTTCGGATGCGTCCGCGAACGTTTCTGCGCTGTCCTCGCTGGTGACCTCGACTGTGGGTCAGCCGCTGATTAAGGTTGCGTCCTTCTCGTACGGTGTGCGTCAGGCGTTCCGCGGCGGTAAGACCGGCGATGCACACGGCACCGCTGGCAACACCCACGCTGGCGGCCAGTACGGTTCGGCACAGTCCTCTTACTCTGCAGGCGGTGAAAACTAATGGGTCTGCTTCGTTCAGCTCTTCTGCTTGGCGCCGGCGCGGCGGTTGGTTACTTCGCTTCCAGGCGTGCCGCCTCCGAACCTGCTCAGCGTACCCCCGGCAGCGCCCTGCTCATGCGTGAGCATGGTGAGCTTGCCCTCAACCCGGAGTCTCAGATGGGAAAGTTCTTCGATTCGCCGATTGGCAAGCCCCTGCAGCCGTATGCGTTGCGTGCTGTTGAGTTCGCCGCCCGCGTGCGTGAAGGCATGCAGGAGAAGGAGATGGAGCTCAACGCTAAGGTGGAGCGCCAGAAGCAGGATCTGCGTCCTGGCTCCCTGGATACGTGGGACCGCCAGATGAGCTCGGCTGAGATTGAGTCCACGAACCGCCGCCTGGCTGAGCGTGAACTCATTGAGGTGGAGGCTGAGATTGCCTCTTTGGAAGAGGCTCAGAAGCGAGCGCGTGAGCAGCGTATTGCGCGTGACCGTCAGCTCGGTGACGGCTTCTTCAACTAGGTTTTAAAAGATGGTGTTTTCGCCCGTAAACCACGGTACGAGACTGGCTCGATTAGCCATTTTGCTCTCGGGCAGGCACCATAGGTCAGTAGACTAATTTAGAATTTCGCACAGATTACTCTAAGGAACGAGATGCTCTCACAGGAGATTTCTAAGCGTTGGATCGATTTCTTCGCTTCCCGCGGCCATACTGTGGTGCCTTCGGCATCGCTGATTTCGAACGAGCCCGGCGCTATGTTCACCATCGCCGGTATGGTGCCGTTCATTCCCTACTTCCTGGGCCGTGAGACCCCTCCGTTCTCCCGCGCGACCAGCGTGCAGAAGTGCATCCGCACCTTGGACATTGAAGAGGTCGGTAAGACTGCGCGTCACGGTACCTTCTTCCAGATGGCTGGTAACTTCTCGTTTGGTGATTACTTCAAGGAGCAGGCTATTCCTTTCGCTTACGAGCTGCTGACCACCCCTCAGGATAAGGGCGGTTTCGGCCTGGATCCGGAGCGCCTGTGGGTCACCATTTATGAGGGTGACGATGAGGCTTTCGACATTTGGCACAACAAGGTGGGCTTCCCGGCTGAGCGTATTCAGCGTATGGGCATGAAGGAAAACTACTGGTCCACCGGTCAGCCCGGCCCCGCAGGCCCCGACTCGGAGATCTTCTACGACCGTGGCCCCGCGTACGGTAAGGAAGGCGGCCCGGCGGCTGACGACGACCGTTACATTGAGATTTGGAACCTTGTGTTCATGCAGTACCAGCGTGGCGAGGGCATCGGTAAGGATGACTTCGAGATTCTGGGTGATTTGCCGAAGAAGAACATCGATACCGGTCTGGGCGTTGAGCGTCTTGCCATGCTGCTGCAGGGTGTTGAGAACTTCTACGAGACCGACCAGGTCCGCCCCGTTCTGGACGCTGCTTCTAAACTGTCCGGTAAGAAGTACCACGGCTCTGAGTCTGCTGAGGACGAGGGCTACGAGGATGACGTGCGTATGCGCGTGGTGGCTGACCACATCCGTTCCTCGCTGATGCTGATTGCTGATGGCGTGACCCCCTCCAACGAGGGTCGCGGCTACATTCTGCGCCGTCTGATGCGCCGCGCTATCCGTGCGATGCGTCTGCTGGGCGTTACTGAGCCCTGCCTGCCCGTGCTGTTCCCGGCTTCGCGTGATGCGATGAAGGGTGCGTTCCCGTACGTTGCTGACGACTTCGAGCGTATTTCCCGTATTGCGTACGCTGAGGAGAAGGCGTTCCTGCACACCATTGAGACCGGTACTGAGCGTCTGGAAGAGGCTGTTGCGGCAGCTAAGAAGGACGGCTCCAACGCTGTTTCTGGTGCTGAGGCGTTTGCTCTGCACGACACCTACGGCTTCCCGATTGACCTGACCCTGGAGATGGCTGCTGAGGCTGGCGTGAAGGTTGATGAGAAGGCTTTCCGTGAGCTGATGGCTGAGCAGCGTCACCGTGCGCAGGCTGACGCTAAGGCGAAGAAGGGTGCGTTCGCTGACCTGTCCGAGCTGCGTAAGCTCGTGGACGAGCGTGGCTCCATCTTCACCGGTTACACCGAGCTGCGTACTGAGACTAAGCTGCGCGCGATCCTGGTGGACGGCGTGTCGGTTCCCGCCGCTAAGGCTGGCGACAAGATTGAGGTTGTCCTGGATGAGACTCCGTTCTACGCGGAGGCTGGTGGCCAGGCAGCTGATACCGGTGTCATTACCGGTAACGGCTTCATCATTGACGTTCAGGACGTTCAGCAGCCCGTGAAGGGCCTGAGCGTTCACCGCGCCGTTGTGCGTGAGGGCGAGGTTCACGTCGGTGCCGATGTTGTGGCACAGGTTGACGTTCAGCGCCGCCGCGACGGTGAGAAGGCACACTCCGGTACCCACATCATTCACGCTGCCCTGCACCAGGTGCTCGGCAACGAGGCTACTCAGCGTGGCTCTTTCAACAAGGAAGGCTACCTGCGTTTTGACTTCGCGTGGGGCGAGGGTCTGTCCGAGTCCGCTAAGCGTGAGGTTGAAGAGGTTGCTAACCTCGCGATCCGCGATAACCACGAGGTGATTACCCGTGAGATGCCGCTGGCTGAGGCTAAGGCTCTGGGCGCTATGAGCCTCTTCGGCGAGAAGTACGGCGACGTGGTGCGTGTTGTTGAAATCGGCGGCGAGTTCTCCCGCGAGCTGTGCGGTGGTACCCACGTTGGTTCGTCCGCTGAGATTGGCTCCCTGACCCTGCTGACCGAGGGCTCTGTTGGCTCCGGTAACCGCCGTGTTGAGGCTCTGGTGGGTTTGGACTCCTTCAACCACCTGGCTGCTGAGCGTACCCTGGTGAACCAGCTGACCGGCCTGATGAAGGTTCAGTCCTCCGCTGATCTGCCCGAGAAGATTAACCAGACTCTGGCTAAGCTGAAGGCTGCTGAGAAGGAGCTGGCTCAGCTGCGCCGAGAGAAGCTGCAGGCTGAGGCTGGCAAGCTGCTGGAGAATGCACAGACCATCGGTTCTGTTCGCGTTCTGGCGCATGACGCTGGCGAACTGGACGCTAACGGCGTTCGTGACCTAGCTCTGGACCTGCGTTCGCGCTTCGGTTCCGAGGCCGCTGTTGTCGCCGTGGTGGGTGTGGCTAATGGCCGCCCCGTCGTCCTGGTGGCAACCAACGAGGGTGCTCGTGAGGCTGGCGTGAAGGCTGGCGCTCTGGTCCGCGTCGCTGCCGGTGTTCTCGGCGGCGGTGGCGGCGGTAAGGACGACGTCGCTCAGGGTGGTGGCCAGGACGCATCCAAGATTGGTGCTGCACTGGACGCTGTCCGCGACGCTATCGCACAGGCTCAGGCCTAAACATGGCAGAATTCCAGCGCGGAGTGCGGATGGGTGTCGATGTGGGTAACGCCCGCGTCGGCACCGCCCTCAGCGACCCCGATGGTATCCTCGCCACCCCGCTCAAGACGCTGCGCCGCGACGCGAAGAAGAACTCTGACCGCCGTGTTTTGCGTAAGCTGATTGAGGTGAACGAGGTGGTGGAGGTTTTCGTCGGGCTTCCGAAGACCATGCGTGGTGGGGATTCTCCCTCCACGGAAATGGCTCGGGAGTACGCTCAGGCTCTGCGCTCCGAGCTGGATGCCGAAGACAAAACACACATTAACATTTGGCTGGTGGATGAGCGACTCACCACCGTGAGCGCTCACCGTGCACTGCACGAGGCTGGGGTTTCCAGCCGAGATTTCAAGACTATGGTTGACCAGGTGGCGGCTGTGAACATTTTGCAGTACAGTCTGGATGCCCTCAAGGCGGGGCAGTCCGTAGCCGGGTACAAGGTGAGCGATCCGGCCCACGAAGAAAACCGACCGTCCGAGTCAGAAGGGACCACGGTCGGTGCCGTCAACGAAACGGAGAACCTTCAGTGACCGAACATAATAAACATCCCGAAGAGAGCGGGCTCGACCTCTTTAGGCCGACAGCCGAGGATGAACGTAAGGGCATCACCGGCATCACGATGGAACAGGAAATCGTGTCGGTGGCTACGTTGCGTGCGCGTAAGCGCCGCCGCCACGCCGTTTTGCTGAGCGCAATTTCCCTGTTTGTCGTGGCTCTGGTCATCATTTCTGGTGCCCTGATTACTCGCTACGACCCGTTCAAGACTCGTGACTACTCGGGTGGCGGTAACGGCACGACCGTGACGTTCACGATTCGTTCTGGCCAGTCCACCGCGCAGGTGGCGCAGGAGCTTGAGGCGGCGGGCGTTATTGCTGATGCTGATAAGTTCGTCGAGGTGTACACCAAGGAGAGCAAGGGCAAGTACCTGCAGCCTGGCACCTACGAACTGCAGCAGCACATGAGCAGCTCGAGCGCGATTACGACCATTATCGAGGCGAACAGCAACGTACTGTACCTGGCGATTCCGCAGGGTAAGCGCGTGAGCGAGACCATCGATTTGATTGTTTCTGGCTCCGATGGTGCGTTCACCCGCAAGCAGGTTGAGGACGCGGTCAGCAACTACACCCAGTACGGTGTGCCGAGCAACTTCCCCTCGATTGAGGGTTGGCTGCACCCGGGCGAGTACCGCTTCCCGAAGGACACCGACATCAAGAAGGTCATTCAGACCATGGTTGATAAGACCAAGGCTGACCTGAAGGAAGCCGGCGTGAGCGGCGACCAGAAGACCTTTGAGGTGCTGACCATCGCCTCCATCGTGGAGCTTGAGGCTCAGCCGAAGGACTACGTGGCGGTTGCAGGCATCATTGAGAACCGTCTGAACAACCCCGATGGTGAGACCTCGGGTCTGATTCAGTCGGATGCGACCGTGACTTACGGTCTGGGTGTCCGCTCGTACCACCTGACTGAAGAGCAGAAGGCCGATAAGAGCAATAAGTACAACACTTATGCGAATAAGGGTCTTCCGAAGGGTCCGATTGGTTCCCCGCAGCTGGCTTCGATTAAGGCTGCCGCGGCTCCTGAGAAAAACCCGTACTACTACTGGGTGACTGTGGACCTGGACTCCGGTGAGACTAAGTACTCCCGTACTTACGCTGAGCACCAGCGTTATGTTGAAGAGTACAACCAGTGGTGTTCTAAGCACCCGAACCGTTGTAGCTAATCGGTTTAGCCGGTAGCTATGATTCGGTAGCTTTGGACTGAAGGTTCCTTGCTGAGGCGGGTACCGCCTCCACGAGAGTGGGGGAGGTGCCCGCCTTTGCTATACCTGAATATTGGTTTGTCCCTTAAAATGGGTAGAGTGCGCCTATGAACTTGGGTTCGTGGCGTGCGTGTCCGCAAGCCCCAAGTGTTGAGAGCGTTCCCCAGCGTTGAGAGCGAAAGAGTATCTATCGATGAAGACTGAACCGTACCGTGAGGCCCCGTATCTTCGCCGCGCCTACGTGCTGGGGCACCCGATTGCGCATTCGCTGTCGCCTGCACTGCATCGTGCCGCGTATGACTTTTTGGGTGAGCAGAATTTGGGTTATGATCGCCGCGATACTCTGCCCGATGATTTGCCGGAGATTATGCACGGTGTACGCCACCCGGACGGTACGGAGGACGCCCCGTATATTGCGGGTCTGTCGGTGACGATGCCGTTGAAGACCGCGGTCATTCAGTATTGCGATGAGCTGAGTGAGACTGCCCGCGTGACCGGTGCGGTGAACACGGTGTATCCGCGCGGTGAGAAGGTGCTGGGCGATAACACGGACGTGATCGGCATTGTGAACGCGCTGCGCCACGCCGGTTTGGAGCCGCAGCCGCTTAAGGATTCTGCCGCGATTGTGGGTGGGGGAGCGACCGCTATTTCCGCCCTGACCGCACTGCATCAGCTGGGGTACTCCCGTGTGAGCGTGTACGCCCGTTCGTTGCATAAGCTCGGTAGCGTGCAGGAGGCGGCGGACCGCCTGGGCGTTCAGCTGGAGCAGGTTTCCCTGGCTGATTTGCCGCAGAATCTTGCGGAGCGCGGTCATCACCCGGTGGTGTCTACTCTTCCTGCCCATGCGGCGGATGAGTGGGCGAGCCAGCTGAGCGGGCTGAAGGGCGCCTCCGCAACGCACCGGCCGGTACTGCTCGATGTTGCGTATAACCCGTGGCCTTCGGTGCTGGCGAGCGCTTGGGAGGCGAACGGCGGCACGGTGGTTTCTGGTTTGGAGATGCTGCTCTATCAGGCGGTGGAGCAGGTTCTGCTTTTTACTGACCGCGCCCTGTCTGAGGGTGAACTGCTGGGTTTGGTGAATGCGATGTGCGCGGCGGTTGGTCTTCCGCTTCGTGCTTCCGTTTCGTGAAAAAAGCGTGCTTTCACTCGCTCAGTAAACAGGCATTTTATACACTATTTATACACGTGAAGAATTATTATTCCTTCCTCCTGCGCTGCGGTGCGGGTGCGATGAAAAGAGGTTAACCTATGGCTCTGCGTTGGCTCACTGCCGGAGAATCCCACGGCGAGGCGCTCGTCGGCATTATTGAGGGCGTACCCGCCGGTGTGGAACTCACCAGCGACATGGTGCGTGACGCCCTGGCTCGCCGCCGCCTCGGCTACGGCCGCGGTGCCCGCATGAAGTTCGAGGAGGACCGCGTGCGCATCCTGGGCGGTGTGCGTCACGGCCTGACTCAGGGCGGCCCGGTCGCGATTGAGATTGCGAACACCGAGTGGCCCAAGTGGACTGACGTGATGAGCTCCGATCCGGTGGATCCGAAGCTGATTGAGGGTCGTGCGCGTAACGCTGCGCTGACTCGTCCGCGCCCCGGTCACGCCGATTTTGCGGGTATGCAGAAGTACAACTTCTCTGAGGCTCGCCCGGTGCTGGAGCGCGCCTCCGCTCGTGAGACTGCGACCCGCGTGGCGCTTGGTGTGGTTGCCGCACAGATTTTGAAGGCTTTGGGTGTTGAGCTGGTTTCTCACACCGTGGCTGTGGGTGGCGTGCACGCTCCCGAGGGTGCCCCGGTACCTTCGCCGCGCAACGTTGATCAGCTGGACGCTGACCCGCTGCGCTGCTTCGATAAGGCTACCTCCGAGGCGATGGTTCAGCGTGTGGACGAGGCACACAAGGACGGCGAGACTCTCGGCGGTGTGGTTGAGGTGCTCGCGTACGGTATGCCTCCCGGACTGGGTTCGTACGTGCACTGGGACCGCCGCCTGGATGCGCGCCTTGCCGCAGCGCTGATGGGTATTCAGGCTATTAAGGGCGTTGAGGTTGGTGACGGTTTCGCGACCGCTGACCGCCCGGGCACTGCCGCTCACGACGAGATTTCCATTGGCGAAAACGGCGTAACCCGCGATACCAACCGTGCAGGTGGTATTGAGGGCGGCATGAGCATTGGCGACCTGCTGCGTGTGCGCGCGGCAATGAAGCCCATTGCGACCGTGCCGAAGGCCCTGAAGACCATTGACACTTCCACCGGTGAAGAGGCACGCGCCCACCACCAGCGTTCGGACGTGTGTGCCGTTCCCGCCGCCGGCGTGGTGGCGGAGGCCATGGTCGCCCTGGTGCTCGCCGAGGCGGCACTGGAGAAGTTTGGCGGCGACTCGATTGGTGAGACTCGCCGCAACATGGATTCCTACCTGGACGCCATTCCGGCGTCTCTGGCGTGGGAGTCTAACGTTGCCGGTTGGGACGCGTAGTGCCCCTTCCGGCGGAGTCTGAGGGCCGCGGCGCGAAGGGTCGCGGGTCCGGGGAGGTTTCTGTGGAGCAGGGTGTTCGCCCGGTCGCTTCGAGCCCCCTTGCGCGTATTGCTGCGGCAACGCAGCGTGCGCGAGGGGGCGCTTCGCCGCGCCCGGAACCCGGCGCAGAATCCGGTGCGGAACCCGGCGTATCTGTTGCGGCTGAGCAGTCTGTTGAGGCATCGGGTGTTGAGGTTTCGGGTGCGGAGGCTCATGAGGCTGTTGCGCGTGAGGCTTCTTCCCGCCCGGCTTCTCGCGTGCCCACCCCCGCTGACCTGATGCGTTCTGGCACCCGCCCCCTGCCCGCCGCCGCTACTACGGCGAGCACGCAGGGTGTGCGCCTGTACGCCTCCTCGGTGTCTGAGGACGCCGACCCGGCGCTCGGCCTGGACGAGGACCTGCGCCTGAAGCTGCTCAGCGCCCTGCAGGGCATGGGCACCGCTGAAGAGGAACCCCGCAGGGAACCCGCGAAGGCGGAAGCACCCAAGCCCGCAGCTCCAAAACCGGCCGCGCCGTCAGTAGTCGTTGCGCCCAAGCCGACTGTGCCTAAGCCGGCACCTCCGAAGCAGGCTCAGCCTGCAGAAGCGGAGGGGGAGAGTGCTACCGCTTCTGCTCCCGTAGCCGCACCTGCACATCCTGTAGCTGTGCCCGCGGCTGAACCCACCAAGCCGGTTCGTCCGACCCCGGCGCTGTTCGGCAAGGTTCAGGTTGCCGCACCCGCAGTATCTGCAACACCCGTTGCACCCGCCGCGGAAGAAGAGAGCCTGGCGGGGGAGACGCCCCTCGACGCTTCCGAACTGCCCGCAATCCCGGCTGAATCTGTGGCACCCGCAGAGCTCACCGTCCCCGCAGAGGTGCTCGCAGAAGACGAGTCCGCCGGCGCTCGCATCCACCCGCAGCAGGTGCGTGAAATGCACGAGAACTTCGCGGAACGCTCCCGACCCATCGTGCTCATCGGCCCCATGGCGGCAGGTAAGACCTACATCGGTACGCACCTGGCGCGTTTCTACGGCTACGAGTTCCTCGACGCCGACCAGCTCATCGTTGAACGCTACGGCGAAGTCTCCGAAATCTTCGAAATTTTCGGTGAGGCGTACTTCCGCGAGCTCGAACGCAAAACCATCGAAGAGGTCCTCACCTCGCCCGTGTACCGCAACACGGTGTTCTCCCTGGGCGGTGGCGCGCCCATGACCGACTCGGTCGCGGAGCTGCTCAAGGACGAATGCGTGGTGTACATCCTCGTTGATGCTGACACCGTCACCCCGCGCATTACCGGCAACAAGACCCGCCCGCTGCTGCAGCCGAACCCGGTCGAGCGGTGGACCGAAATTTTTGAGCGCCGCCGCAGCCGATACGAAGAGCTGGCGCACTTCACCCTGGACGCACGAGGCGGCCGCCCCATCACCGAGATGACCGCCAAAATCCAGGCGTACGTGACCGCAACCCGCACCTCCCGCGCGCAGCGCCCCCAAGCATAACCCCTCACCTGTGAAAGGACACATGATGAGCACTCAGCCCACCCCCACTTTCGGTGCCTCCGGCGCGGAAGATATTACCCGCATCCCGGTGACCGGCAGTTCCCCGCGTGAGAACTATGAGGTTCTCATCGGCCACAACCTGCTCGGTAAAATCCCCGAAATTCTGGGCAACCGCGCCAAGAAGGTGCTCGTGATTCACCCGCGTGCCCTGCGTTCCACCGGTGAGCTGGTCATGGAAGACCTGCGCGCCATGGGCTACGAATCGTTCAGCGCCGAAATCCCGGACGCTGAGGAAGCGAAGCACTACCAGGTGGCGGCGTTCTGCTGGCAGGTGCTCGGTCAGAACGACTTCACCCGCACCGACGCGATCATCTCCGTGGGCGGCGGCGCTATTACCGACGTTGCCGGCTTCGTCGCGGCAACCTGGCTGCGCGGCGTGCGCGTTATTCACATTCCGACCACCCTGCTCGGCATGGTGGACGCTGCCGTGGGCGGTAAGACCGGCATCAACACCGCCGAAGGTAAGAACCTGGTCGGCGCGTTCTGGCCGCCCGCAGCGGTGCTCTGCGAAATCGGTACCCTGCGCACCCTGCCTGAACATGAGCTGCTGACCGGCATGGGTGAGGTCGTCAAGTGCGGCTTCATCGCAGACCCCGAAATCCTTGACCTGATCGAGGCGAACCCGGACGCCGTACGCGACTCGCAGTCCGCCGTGATGCGTGAACTCATTGAACGCAGCGTACGCGTGAAGGCGGAGGTCGTCTCCGAGGACCTGCGCGAATCCGGCCGCCGCGAAATCCTGAACTACGGCCACACCCTCGCCCACGCCATCGAGCGCAACGAACGCTACCAGTGGCGTCACGGCGCGGCAGTGTCCGTCGGCATGGTCTACGCCGCCGAACTGGCGCTGGCAACCGGCCACGCCGACGAAGAACTCGTGGCACGCACCCGCCACATCCTCGAATCCCTGGGCCTGCCCACCTCCTACAAGGCAGACGCATGGCCCCAGCTGCTCGAAGCAATGCGCCGCGACAAGAAGGCACGCGGCAACCTGCTGCGCTTCATTATTCTTGACGGTTTGGCTCGCCCGCGCGTCTACGAGGTGCCGGACGACTCGATCCTGTACATGACCTACCAGGAGATCATCTCCGAGTAGGCGTGAGTCCGTACAATCACCGCCACGCACACCAGCATGCGGCAGCCGGGCGGGGTGCCACAGAAAAACTGTGGCGCCCCTGCTAGGCAAACTCGTGCGCATCCTGTAGAATGTACGGGACATATTTTTGCTCATTGAAAACTTAGCGCCTCGCCGGGTACCACTACGGCGTGAGCGTCGATGACACGAAGGAGAGCCCCATGGCATCCACTACCGATATTAAGAACGGCGCCGTCCTGAAGATTGACGGCAACCTCTGGTCCGTCGTTGAGTTCCAGCACGTTAAGCCCGGTAAGGGTGGCGCATTCGTCCGCACCAAGCTGCGCAACGTTACCTCCGGCAAGGTCGTCGACCGTACCTTCAACGCTGGCGCTAAGATCGAAACCGCAACCGTTGACCGCTCCGACTACCAGTACCTGTACCAGGACGGCGACGACTACGTCTTCATGGACATGAAGACCTACGACCAGATCAACGTTCCCGCAACCGTTGTCGGCGACGCAGCAAACTACATGCTCGAGTCCCAGACCGCAACCATCGCAATGCACGAGGGTAGCCCCCTGTACATCGAGCTGCCCGCATCCGTGGTCCTCGAAATCACCTACACCGAGCCCGGCCTGCAGGGTGACCGCTCCACCGGCGGCACCAAGCCCGCAACCGTTGAGACCGGCTACGAGATCCAGGTTCCCCTGTTCCTGGAGACCGGCACCAAGGTCAAGGTTGATACCCGCACCGGTGAGTACCTCGGTCGCGTGAACGACTAATGAATTCGCGTACGAAAGCCCGATTGCGCGCCCTCGAAGTGCTCTTCGAGGCGGATCAGCGCAACGAAGATTATATTGAGGTACTCCGCCGCCGCCGACTGTACACGGTAGCGCAGATTTCTGCTTACTCTGAGGAAATCATTCGTGGCGTCCGCGACCACGACGAAGAGATTCGCGAGTTTGTGGAGACTTACGCCCGTGACTGGTCCTTCGAGCGTATGCCCGCCGTGGACCGTGCCGTGCTGCGTATTGGCACGTGGGAGCTTCTGTACAATGACGAAGTTCCGGATGCTGTCGCAATTTCTGAGGCTGTCGGTCTGGCGCGTGTGCTGTCCACGAATGAATCTCCGAAGTTCGTGAACGGTCTGCTGGATAAGCTCCGTCAGGTGAAGCCGACCCTGCTCGCGTAAGACGTCCCGCCGCGGCCTGCCCTCCAGCTTTTATGGTTGGTTGGTTGCTTGCTGCTGTTGAGGATGTGCCCGCAGGGGAGCGTACGTGAAACCCCCGCCGTGCTGTAGTTCGCTACAGGACGGCGGGGGTTTTCTGTGTCTAGGTTGCGTTTGGTTGGTGCAGTTCTGCGTGGGGTTCCGTATTGGGTGCGGATGCGCTCGCAGGGTTTGTTAGCAACAGTTGAGGTTTCATCGGAGCCCGTGGGTAGGGTAGGCGGCAACAGTCGAGGCTTCACCGGACAACGCGGGCGGGGGAGTGCCCCCTCTGCGGCGCTGAGCGCCTTGAGGACGGAGCCCCCGCCCTGCGTGTCCGGTATGCGCCTCGTTTAGTATGACTACTCGCTTTGAGCGGATGCGGTCGCCTTGTCTGCCGGAATTGCTTCGCTACCACAACCAATATGTGTGGTCCTTATGTCAGCAACAACGAATGCGTCGTCTTCGGCACGGCGAATAAAAATAATTTCTTGCGTTAGCTGAGGGTCCTTAAATTTCTCGCCCTTGGGCCCCCGAAGATCGCTCCAGTCTTCACAGTAGCGGAGAATCACACCGGTATTGGGCTCGACAGTGCCGTCCTCGTTGCTGCTTCCGTAAATTAGCTTTGTCTTGACGTCACGGAAGATAATGTCGCCTTCCGGGGAAATCTCCTGTGAAAGCTCTTGAAATTCCTTCACGGTCTCCCTCAGCTTTTCAAGAGTGTTTGCGTGCGCGTATCGCGTCAGTTCTTCATCACTGGTGTGTTCCACATTTCCGTGCCTCCAGGCATTCCAGAGGCGCTGATGCTGCTCAAATGCGATGAGTGCAGTCTTTTCAGTTACCTCAGCGGCTTCCGGAGAATCATTGTTCACGCCCATGCTTGCGTGAATCATTACGATTTCGGAGCCAGACGGACCGGTCGGGGTGGGCGAAGGAGTGGCAGTTGCAGAAGCTTCAGCGCTTGCGGAAGTTGAAGTGCTCGATTCTGCGCTGACCTGCACGCCGCCGGAACAAGCGGACAGGGTGAGCATCATTGCCGCAGAAAGCGCGGCAATAGAACTACGGTTAAACATCATTGTTAGTTCTTTTCTGGTGTGTGGTTGTGTAAACCGCAGAATTATCCATACAACAACGTGTGGAATTCAGCGGAATGTTATCGGTTGATGCCATTACCCTAACATATATCCACGGAGCACACACCCCAGCGTATTATTTGTTCATTTTATCGATTTTCCATTCATTGCAGTGCAGGTTAGGGACTCAGCATATGCCTCATCCTGTTTCCCCCTCACCGTGAGCGGTCTCTCGCCGAACCTGAACGTAGCCTGTGAACTGTGGTACCCTACTAGAAGCACAAAACCTTTAAATCCGTCCCGTGAGGCGGGGAAGGAGACGGCTATGCCTGGGTCAACTGTACCCACATCCGGCGCGAATCAGGGGCGAAATCTAACCGCAGCCCCCCATTCGGCAACCCCTCAAAGCACCTCCGAGGACGCGACCACCGTCGGCCGCACCATCCTCAGCGAGGACGAAATCCGCCGCGCCCTCACCCGCATCGCCTACGAAATTATTGAAACCAATAAAGGCGTAGAAAACCTCGTACTCATCGGCATCCGCTCCCGCGGCGTGCCCCTCGCCGTACGACTCGCAGCCCGCATCCAAGCCATCGAGCCGAACTTCAACGCAGAAACACGAATCGGCGCCCTGGACATCACCGCCTACCGCGACGACCAGCGAACCGGCGGCACCACCTCCCCAGACACCGCAGGGGAAAGCATCATGCCCACTATCGGCATTGAAGGCAAAACCGTAGTCCTCGTTGACGACGTCCTCTACTCCGGCCGCACCGTACGCGCCGCCCTCGACGCACTCAACGCCCACGGACGACCAGCCCTCGTACGCCTGGCAGTCCTCGTAGACCGCGGACACCGGCAACTACCCATCCGCGCCGACCACGTGGGCAAAAACCTGCCCACCAGCGCCAGCGAAACCGTGCGCGTCGTACTCACCGAAACCGACAACGCAACAGACCGAGTTGACATTATCCAGCTGGGAGGGCTCTCATGAAGCATCTGCTCGACACCCGCGAACTAACCCGCGAAGAAGCCATCGAAATCCTTGACGTCGCCGACTACATGGCGCAGGTCAAAGCCGAAAACCGCACCCTCAACGTGCTCAACGGCAAGACCGTCGTCAACCTCTTCTTCGAGGACTCCACCCGAACCCGCCTCTCCTTCGAAGCCGCAGAGAAGCGCCTGGGCGCCGCCGTCACCAACTTCTCCGCATCTGGCTCCTCCCTGTCTAAGGGCGAGTCGCTCAAGGACACCGCGCAGACCCTCAAGGCGATTGCCGCGGATGCGTTCGTGATCCGCCACTCGGCATCCGGCGCACCGCAGCGCCTCGCCGAGGCAGGCTGGACCGACATCCCCGTACTCAACGCGGGCGACGGCACCCACGCACACCCCACCCAGGCACTGCTCGACGCCGTATCCCTGCGCCAGTACAAGGCAGAACTCGACGGCCTCGACAGCCCCCGCGGCACCGACCTGTCCGGCATGCGCGTGCTCATCGTCGGCGACATCCTGCACTCGCGCGTGGCACGCTCCAACCTCTGGCTGCTAACCACCCTCGGCGCGCAGGTCGTCTTCGTCGCACCGCCGACCCTGCTGCCGCTGAACACCGCCTCCTGGGTTGAAGAAGCAGGCCTGGAAATCTTCCACGACTTCGACGAAGCCATCGCCACCAACCCCGACGCCGTCATGCTGCTGCGCATCCAGAAGGAACGCATGAACGCCGCGTACTTCCCCTCCGCAGAGGAGTATACCGACCTGTGGGGTCTGACCGCCGAACGCTTCGCAACCCTGCAGGAGCAGCCGCAGCCGGTCGCAATCCTGCACCCGGGCCCCATGAACCGCGGCCTGGAAATCTGCGCCGAAGCCGCCGACGCCACCAACTCCTGGGTCCTGCGCCAGGTCAGCAACGGTGTGGCGCTGCGCATGGCGGTGCTCTACCTGCTTCTGACCGACGGCTCCAGCGCCAAGCTCTACGCCGGCGACGAATCCTAAACGACCTTCCTAACGAGAGGAACCAACACCATGAGCAAGTACCTGATCAAGGGCGCAAGCCTCTACGGCGAAAAGGTCGCCGACATCCTCATCGAGGACGGCGTGATTAGCCGCATCGCAGAGAACATTGACGCCGCAGACGCACAGGTCGTCGAGGCGGCAGGCCAGGTGGCGCTGCCCGGCCTGGTCGACATCCACACCCACCTGCGTCAGCCCGGCTACGAGGCATCCGAAACCGTCGAGACCGGCACCCGCGCAGCAGCCCTGGGCGGCTACACCGCAGTGTTCGCCATGGCAAACTCCATGCCCGTGGCAGACACCGCCGCAGTCGTTGAGCAGGTTGACCGCCTCGGCAAGGAATCCGCATGGTGCCGCGTGCAGCCCATCGGCGCAGTGACCGTGGGTCTGAAGGGCGAGCGCCTCTCCGACATTGGCGGCATGGCGAACTCCACCGCGAACGTGCGCGTGTTCTCTGACGACGGCATGTGCGTGTACGACCCCGCAGTGATGCGCCGCGCCCTCGAATACGTCAAGACCTTCGACGGCGTTATTGCACAGCACGCACAGGAGCCGCGCCTGACCGAAGGCGCCCAGATGAACGAAGGTAAGGTGTCCGCTGACCTGGGCCTGACCGGCTGGCCCGCCGTCGCTGAAGAGGCAATCATTGCCCGCGACGTGCTGCTGGCTGAGCACCTGGACTCCAAGCTGCACATCTGCCACCTGTCCACCAAGGGCTCCATTGAGGTTGTGCGCTGGGCTAAGTCCCGCGGTGTGAAGGTGACCGCGGAGGCAACCCCGCACCACCTGCTGCTCACCGACGAGACCGCACGCACCTACGACCCGATTTTCAAGGTGAACCCGCCGCTGCGCACCGAAGAGGACGTCATGGCGCTGCGTCAGGCTGTTGCTGACGGCATCATCGACGTGATTGGTACCGACCACGCACCGCACCCGGCAGAGACCAAGGAATGCGAGTGGGCGTGCGCCGCGAACGGTATGACCGGCCTGGAGCAGGCACTGTCCATCATCCAGATGACCCTGGTTGACACCGGCATGATTACCTGGCGCGATGTGGCACGCATCCTCTCCGAGGAGCCCGCGAAGATTGGTCGCCTGGACCACGAGCAGGGCCGCCCGCTTGCCGAAGGCGAACCGGCAAACATTGTGCTGGTCGACCCGAAGGCAACCCGCGTGATTAAGCCGGAGGAGCAGGCAACCAAGGGTAAGAACAACCCCTACCGCGACATGGAGGTACCCGGCTCGATCCGTGCAACCTTCTACGCTGGCCACCCGACCGTGCTGAACGGCGAGCTGGCAACCCCGCGCCGTTAACCCGCGAGGCAAACGTACGTAGTGACCGTGCCTGGCGGTGGTAGGTTCACGCCTGCCACCGCCTCGCCGGGAGCACCGTCCCCAACCTCACCAACCCAGGCCGAGATCATCGACCGAGACCCCAACCGAAAGAGAGAACCTTCGTGGGAAAGTTCCTGACCGCCGTCATCTGCATCGCCCTGGTCGCCCTGTGCATCTACGGCATGTGGCACGGATGGCGCTCGCGCCTGGCACGCCAGGCGAACATGTTCGGCTCCCTCAAGGAAGTTCCCGAACGCTACGAGGGTATGACCGCTGACGCCGCTTTCGAGGGCGAGTACGTCAGCACCACGATCTTCGGTAACTGGCTGGACCGCGTGGGTTTCGATTCGCTCGGCTTCAAGAGCAAGTCCACCCTGCTGATTTACCCGGACAGCATCATCTTCACCCGTAACGGCGCGAAGGACCTGTGGATTCCGGCGAAGAAGCTCGCAGTCATCACCACCGACCGCGGTATGGCGGGCAAGGTTGTGGAGAAGAACGGCCTGGTCGTGATTGGTTGGACCCTGGACGGTCACCGCGTGCAGACCGGCTTCCGCACCCGCTACGCCGAGGACAAGCAGGCGGTACTGCGGGAGCTGCGCCGCATCGCCCCGAATGCGGTGGATGCGCCCGAGAAGTGGGCGGCAGAACCGGAAGCCTAAATCCCGGTGTAATATCCCGGCGCAATATCCCTGCGCACCCACACCCATAGATTTTGCCCCACGGCAGGCGAAAACCCCGCCGAAGGCACCATAGACTACCCCGGAACTTGCACGGTAGAGGCCGTACAGGAAGCGGGGGAGAACACCAGAGAAAAGGAAGAAGAGCATGACTGACATGACACGATCCGGCGCCCTGCGTACGGACCGCGCGCTGCTCGTCCTGGAGGACGGCACCGTCTACCGCGGCTACGGCTACGGCGCAACCGGCGCGTCCCTGGGCGAGGCGGTTTTCTCGACCGGTATGACCGGCTACCAGGAAACCCTGACCGACCCCTCCTACGCGGGTCAGATTGTGGTTCAGACCGCTCCCCATATCGGCAACACCGGTGTGAACACCACCGACGCTGAGTCCCGCAAGATTTGGGTTGCCGGCTACGTGGTTCGCGACGCCGCACGTGTGGCATCCAACTGGCGTTCTGAGCGCACCCTCGACGAAGAGCTCATCGAGCAGGGCATCGTCGGTATTCAGGGCATTGACACTCGCTCCCTGACCCGCCGCCTGCGTTCGAGCGGTTCGATGCGTGCGGGCGTGTTCTCCGGTGAGCACGCAGAACGCCCCGAAGCTGAACTGCTGGAGGAGGTGCGCGCCTCCGAGCCGATGGCTGGCCGTAAGCTCGCTGACTCCGTTTCGGTTGACACCGCCTACACCGTTGAGCCGCACCAGTTCAACTGGTTCGCACCCCCGGTCGCAACCGTTGTCGCCCTGGACCTGGGCATTAAGTCGATGACCCCGCAGCGTTTCGCTGAGCGTGGCGTGCGCGTGCACGTGCTGCCCGCAAGCGCAACCCTCGAGGACATCTACTCCCACAACCCCGACGGCGTGTTCTTCTCCAACGGCCCCGGTGACCCGGCAACCGCTGACGAGCAGGTTGAGCTGCTGCAGGGCGTGCTGCGTAAGGGCACCCCGTTCTTCGGCATCTGCTTCGGTAACCAGCTGCTCGGCCGCGCCCTGGGCTTCGGCACCTACAAGCTGCCCTTCGGCCACCGCGGCATCAACCAGCCGGTCATGGACAAGACCACCGGCAAGGTTGAAATCACCGCACAGAACCACGGCTTCGCTGTGGACGCGCCGATTGGCGACTACGTGACTGCACCGAACGCCGAGTTCGGTCAGGTCATGGTCTCCCACGTGGGTCTGAACGACAACGTGGTTGAGGGCCTGACCTGTAAGGACATCCCCGCGTTCTCCGTGCAGTACCACCCCGAGGCTGCTGCGGGCCCGCACGATTCCGCCTACCTCTTTGACCGTTTCATCGACCTGATGGTCGCAACCAAGACTGCAAAGGAAGCATAAATGCCTCGTCGTACTGACCTTAATAGCGTCCTCGTCATCGGTTCCGGCCCCATCGTCATCGGTCAGGCAGCGGAATTCGACTACTCCGGCACTCAGGCGCTGCGCGTGCTGAAGGAGGAAGGCGTGCGCGTCATCCTCGTGAACTCGAACCCGGCAACCATCATGACCGACCCCGAGTTCGCGGACGCCACCTACATTGAACCCATCACCCCCGAGGTGATTGAGAAGATCATCGAGAAGGAAAAGCCGGACGCAATCCTGCCGACCCTGGGTGGTCAGACCGCACTGAACGCGGCTATCTCCCTGGATGAGCGCGGCGTGCTCTCCAAGTACAATGTTGAGCTCATTGGTGCGAACATTGAGGCGATTAACCTCGGTGAGGACCGTGAAGCATTCAAGGGCGTGGTGGAGCGCGCCGGCGGCGAGTCTGCACGCTCGGTGATTGTTCACTCCATGCCGGAGGCGCTGGAAGCCGCTAAGGAGCTGGGCTACCCGATGGTGGTCCGCCCCTCCTTCACCATGGGTGGTCTCGGCTCGGGTATGGCGTACAACGAGGAAGACCTCTACCGTATTGCCGGCGCCGGTATTCAGTACTCGCCGACCAGCGAGGTCCTGCTGGAGGAGTCCATCCTCGGCTGGAAGGAATACGAGCTGGAGATGATGCGTGACACCAACGACAACGTCGTGGTCGTCTGCTCCATCGAAAACTTCGACCCCGTGGGCGTGCACACCGGTGACTCCATCACCGTGGCACCCGCACTGACCCTGACCGACCGTGAGTTCCAGAAGCTGCGCGATATCGCGATCAACGTGATTCGTGAGGTTGGCGTGGACACCGGTGGTTGTAACATCCAGTTCGCGATTGACCCGAAGACCGGCCGCATCATCGTCATTGAGATGAACCCGCGTGTGTCTCGTTCCTCGGCGCTCGCGTCGAAGGCTACCGGCTTCCCGATTGCGAAGATTGCGACCAAGCTGTCTCTGGGTTACACCCTGGATGAGATTCCGAACGATATCACCCAGAAGACCCCGGCGTCCTTCGAGCCGACCCTCGACTATGTGGTTGTGAAGGTTCCGCGCTTTGCGTTTGAGAAGTTCCCGGCTGCTGACCCGACCCTGACCACCACCATGAAGAGTGTTGGCGAGGCTATGGCTCTGGGCCGTAACTTCACTGAGGCTC
The DNA here is from genome assembly GCF_001810515.1 of Rothia sp. HMSC075F09. Classification (NCBI taxonomy): domain Bacteria; kingdom Bacillati; phylum Actinomycetota; class Actinomycetes; order Micrococcales; family Micrococcaceae; genus Rothia; species Rothia sp. HMSC075F09. The sequence goes on along the minus strand of NZ_KV801780.1, from coordinate 130,413 downwards.
TGCAGAAGGCGATGCGTTCGCTGGAGCAGAAGGGTGCGTCCTTCTCGTTCAAGCCGCTGAACCTCTCTGAGGCTGAGCTGGCTGAGCTGATTGAGAAGACTAAGGTTCCGACCACCCAGCGTATCTACCAGGTGCAGCAGGCCCTGCTGGCCGGTGCCACCGTGGAGCAGCTGCACGAGGCCACCAAGATTGACCCGTGGTTCCTGGATCAGCTGGTGCTGCTGAATGAGGTGGCCGGCGTGGTTCACGCCAAGCGCGACCACCTGGATCCCGAAACCCTAAAGCTGGCCAAGCGTCACGGTTTCTCGGATGCACAGATTGCCGAGATTATTGGCTCCTCCGAGGACGTGGTGCGCGGCGTACGCCACGCCCTGGGTATCCGCCCGGTCTTCAAGACTGTTGACACCTGTGCTGCCGAGTTTGAGGCGTTCACTCCGTACCACTACTCCTCCTACGACCTGGAGGATGAGGTGGCCCACCACGAGAAGCCCTCGATCATGATTCTGGGTTCGGGCCCGAACCGTATCGGTCAGGGTATCGAGTTCGACTACTCCTGTGTGCACGCTTCGCTGGTGCTGCGTTCGCTGGGTTACGAGACCGTCATGGTCAACTGCAACCCTGAGACCGTTTCGACTGACTACGATATTTCGACTCGCCTGTACTTCGAGCCGCTGACCCTTGAGGACGTGCTTGAGATTGTTGAGTCCGAGCGTCGTACCGGCGGTCTGATGGGCGTGTTCGTGCAGCTGGGCGGTCAGACTCCGCTGAAGCTGGCTCGTGCCCTGAAGGACGCGGGCGTGCCGATTCTGGGCACCACCCCCGAGGCCATTGACCTGGCCGAGGACCGCGGCGAGTTCGCTCGCGTGCTGGAGGAGGGCGGCCTGATTTCGCCCAAGAACGGTACCGCGTTCACCTTCGAGGGTGCTAAGCGCATCGCTGACGAGATTGGTTACCCGGTTCTGGTTCGCCCCTCGTACGTGCTGGGCGGCCGCGGCATGGAGATCGTCTACGACGAGGCGAACCTGGCTCGCTACCTGGAGAACGCTACCGAGGTTTCGCCCTCGCAGCCGGCTCTGATTGATAAGTTCCTTGAGGACGCTATCGAGATTGACGTTGACGCCCTGTTCGACGGCGAGGAGCTGTACCTGGGCGGCGTCATGGAGCACATTGAGGAAGCCGGTATTCACTCGGGTGACTCTTCTTGTACTCTGCCTCCGATTACTCTCGGCCCGGATATCATCGCGAAGGTGAAGGACGCTACCGAGAAGATTGCTCGCGGCACCGGCGTGCGCGGCCTGATTAACATTCAGTTCGCGTACGTGTCTGAGAACCTGTACGTGATTGAGGCGAACCCGCGTGCGTCCCGTACTGTTCCGTTCGTGTCGAAGGCTACCGGCGTGCAGATGGCTAAGGCCGCTGTGCTGATTGGTCTGGGTAAGACCATTGCTGAGCTGAAGGCCGAGGGCTACCTGCCGTCGAAGATGGATGGTGCGTCCCTGCCGCAGGAGACCGCGATTGCTGTGAAGGCTGCGGTTCTGCCGTTCGCTCGTTTCCGCACCCCCGAGGGTGTTGTGGTGGATTCGCTGCTGAGCCCGGAGATGCGTTCGACCGGTGAGGTCATGGGTCTGGATAAGCACTATGACACCGCGTTCGCTAAGGCTCAGGCTGGCGCCGGTTCGCCGCTGCCGACCTCCGGTAAGGTGTTCATTTCGGTGGCTAACCACGATAAGCGTAACGTCATTATTTACGCGAAGATGCTGGAGTCGCTGGGCTTTGAGATTGTTTCGACCGGTGGTACCGCTGAGGTTCTGCGTCGTAACGGCTTGAACTCGGTGATTGTGGCTTCGAAGTTCGCTGAGGCGAATGGCGACCACTCGATTGTGGACATGGTCCGCAACGGTGACATTGACCTGATTCTGAACACCCCTGCCGGTGGTGCTGCTCGTAGCGATGGTTACGAGATTCGTGCTGCTGCTGTTTCGGTGGGCTGCCCGGTCATGACCACCATTTCTGAGTTCGCTGCGGCTGTTCAGGCGATTAATGCTCTGCGTGAGCACAGCTGGGACATCATGAGCCTGCAGGAGCACGGCGTTCAGCTGGCTGCCGCTGTGGATGCTCGTTCCGAGGGTGGCGAGGCGTAATGTCCGCTACTTTTGGTGATCGTCTGGCGAAGGCGATGGCGGAGCGCGGCCCGCTGTGTGTGGGTATTGACCCGCATCCGAACCTGCTGGAGCAGTGGGGTCTTGAGGATTCCGCTGCCGGTCTGGCTGCTTTTACTGAGGCGGTCTATGAGGGTTGCGCCCCGTTTGCGGCGGCGTTGAAGCCTCAGGTGGCGCTGTTTGAGCGTCACGGTTCGGCTGGTCTTGCTGTGCTGGAGGCGCTGTTTGCCCGCGCTGCCGCTGATGGTGTGCTGATTGTTGCTGACGCTAAGCGCGGCGATATCGGTTCGACTATGAAGGCGTACGCGGATGCGTGGCTCGGCTCGTCTTCGCCGCTGGGTACCGATTCGGTGACTTTGAGCCCGTATCTGGGTTTTGAATCGCTGCGTCCGGCGCTGGATTTGGCTGATGAGAATGACCGCGGCACGTTCGTGCTGGCGTTGACCTCGAACCCTGAGGGTAAGAGCGTTCAGCACGTGGGCGCGTCGGAGTCTGGTCATTCCGGCGAGTCTGGGGGCGCTGTGGCTAAGCGTATTATTGCTGCGGCTACCGCTGAGAATGCTTCCCGCCAGTGGGAGCAGATGGGCCCGTGCGGCCTGGTGGTTGGCGCGACTGTTGGTCAGGCGCTGGTTGATTTGGGTATTGACCTGAGCGTGTTCAACGGCCCGATTCTGTCGCCGGGTTATGGTGCGCAGGGCGCTTCGGCGGCTGATTTGTACCGCGTGTTTGCGGGTGTTGAGTCGCAGGTGCTGGTGAATTCCAGCCGTGGCGTGCTTGCTGCTGGCCCGTCGGTTGAGGGTTTGGCTCAGGCTGCGCAGGCGGCTCGTGATGACCTATTGGCGGCTCGCGGCGCATAGTTCGCGTGTTGTGTGAGAGGGGCGTGTGCTCCGAGTGGATTCTGTTGAGGGTCTGCTCGGGGTGTGCGCCCCCCTTTTGCGTACCCCCTGTGCGTTCCTGTTTTATCGCATTTTTTCGGTACACCCGCATGCATAATTTTGCCACCGCCCGCTCGCGCCGATGCGAGTTTGCTCACCTCTGTAGCGGGGGAGTGCGCCCGCTCTATGAGGCGCTTCTGTGGTTCCACTTTTGATAGGGCGAATACTCCGCTATGCTATAGGGGTACTCCCTGATATTTACGTGCTGACGTGCGTAGACGCATTGTTGGTGCGAGGGTGAGTGCCGCGGGTGGAACGAGGATTCTCGCGCTATCCGTGATACATTAGTTGATAAGTAAAATTCTATAACTCGCAGAAATGGGGGACCCAACCATGCCGCTGACTCCGCTAACTGAGGATGCGCGCGCCTCCGCCCGCGAGAAGGCAGTACTTGCCCGAGCACACCGCCAGGAAATTAAGCGTGCACTGAGTGACCGTGAACTTTCCGTGCGTCAGGTGCTTGATATGGTCGATTCCGACCCTGCACTGGCTAAAATGCCGGTGGGGCAGATGCTGCGCGCACTTCCGGGCATTGGTGCCGTTCGAGCTGAACGCATCATTGAAGAACTTCATATTGCACCGACTCGCCGCCTTGGCGGCCTGGGTGTACACCAGCGTCGCAAGATGGTGGAGTACTTCAACCGTAATTCGCGGTATTTGAACCGTGCACGTCGCAGGACTAATACTCTGCCTCCTGAATCTTCTCAGTCCTAACACATCGTGCCTTCAGTCGATGAAGGCGCAGTAAGGAAGCTATGTCTCAGCCGACTCTCACCGTACTGGCTGGCCCCACTGCTGTTGGCAAGGGTACGGTGTGCCAGTACATTCGTGAGAACTACCCGAACGTGTGGTTCTCTGTTTCCGCTACTACTCGTGATCCTCGCCCCGGTGAGGTTGACGGTACTCACTACTATTTCGTTTCGATGGAAGAGTTTGACCAGATGATCGCTGACGGTCAGATGCTTGAGTACGCTGTGGTGCACGGTAAGAACAAGTACGGTACTCCGCGCGCTAAGGTCCAGGAGGCTCTGGATGCTGGCCGCCCGGTGATCCTTGAGATTGACTTGCAGGGTGCTCGCCAGATTCGCGAGACCATGCCGGATGCTCGCCTGATTTTCTTGGCTCCTCCGAGCTGGGATGAGCTGGTGTCGCGTCTGGTGGGTCGAGGTACCGAGAGTGAGCAGGAGCAAGCTCGTCGCCTTGAAACCGCGAAGGTTGAGCTGGCTGCTGAGAAGGAATTTGACGTCACGGTCGTCAACGACTCTGTTGAGCGTGCAGCGAAGGAGATTGCTGAGCTGATTGGCGCTGCCTAATCTGCATGCTTTGCGTTTGCGGTGGGGCTAGAGTTTCTTCCGACCTGTAGTTCTGCCGTGAGGCGTTGTGAAAGGTGGGGGTTTCGAAGAGTTTTCTTCGGAGCCCCCGCCTTTTGTTTGCCCTGTGCCCGCTACTCTGTGCCTGCCGGTCTGCCTTTTATCCGGGCTGGTACGTGCGTTTTAGCCGTTGAGAGGGTAGAATAGTTCTTTAGTTTTGACCGTGCCCTCAGTGTGCCCGGTTTGCGCCATAGCGCGAACGGTGTGCGGGGGCGTTCGGTACGTACATTCCATCAAGCTATTTGGAGTTTTTAGTGGCAAACGAAATCAAGGAACACGAGGACTACAACTTCGTTGACGGTGTCGCTCCCGAGGGCATCGTGAGCCCCAGCGCTGACGCGCTGATTGAGAAGGCGGAGTCCAAGTACGGCCTGGTGATTTTCGGTGCCCGCCGTGCACGCCAGATTAACGCGTACTACGCTAACCTGCAGGACAATACTGCTGCGCACGTTGGCCCGCTGGTTGACGCTGAGTCGAACGAGAAGTCTCTGTCGGTGGCAATGCGTGAAATCATTGCTGACCGTGTTGTGGCGGAGCACCACCCGGACGCTAAGTTCGATGAGGACGGCTACCCCGTTCCCGAGGATCTGTCCGCTGTGATTGATTTCAGCGCGGCTGAGTTCTCTGGCGCTATCGAGGAGGAGTACATCCCCGCAGGTAGCGAAGAGGTTATTGCTATCGAAGAGGTTATCCTCGACGAGTCCGCTGAGTAATCTGCGTTCTTTCAGGTTTAAGGATTCTTTAACGTACCATGCGCATTATCGTTGGTATTGGAGGGGGCATTGCTGCGTATAAGGCGGCGATGCTCCTTCGTCTTTTTGCGAAGAATGGCGACGAGGTAATCGCCATGCCCACCCCGAACGCGACGAAGTTCGTGGGTGTTCCCACCCTGGAGGCGCTGAGCGGCAACCCCGTCTCGACGGACGTGTTTGACCGCGTGCCGGAGGTGAACCACGTGCGTCAGGCCGAGCAGGCTGACGCTGTGGTGATTGCCCCGGCGACCGCTGATTTGCTGGCTCGTTTGGCGGCTGGTCGTGCGGATGATCTGCTGTCTTCTACGGTGTTGACGACGCACGCCCCGGTGATTTTGGCGCCGGCGATGCACACCCAGATGTGGGAGCATCCGGCGACTCAGGCGAATGTGCAGACGCTGCGTTCGTGGGGTTATCACGTGATTGAGCCTGCGATTGGGCGTTTGACGGGCCCGGATTCTGGTCCGGGTCGCATGCCTGAGCCGGAGGATATTTTCGCGGTCGCGCTGGATGTGATTGAGCGCTTCCCGAAGGGGCAGGTGCACCCGGTGTACACGCCCGGTTACGCGCCGACTGAGCCCCTGTACACGGGCACGGAGCAGGAGCGTATGGCGGCGGCGCGTGCGGCGACGCTGACTTCGGCCCTGCTTGGTCAGGGTGATTCGGGCAAGGCTGAACCCAGCCAGGGTGAACACAGCCAGGCAACTGGCGCATCCGAATCGCTACGTGGCCCTCTGGCCGGCCGCCTCGTGGTCATTACCGCTGGCGGCACCCGTGAGGCGCTGGACCCGGTACGCTTCCTCGGCAACCGTTCGACCGGCAAGCAGGGTGTGGCGCTCGCGGAGGCGGCACGCGACCTGGGCGCGACCGTGCACCTGATTGGCGCGAACCTTGAGGTTCCCGCGCCGGAGGGCGTGCAGCTGACCCGCGTGGTGAGCGCCCTGGAGCTGCGCGAGGCGACCCTTGAGGCGAGCGCGGCGGCGGATGTGCTGATCATGTCTGCGGCGGTGGCTGATTTTAGGCCCGCCGAGTTTGCCGAGTTCAAGATTAAGAAGAGCGCCGATTCTGAGGATGCGCCGGTGATTCAGCTGGTGCGCAACCCGGATATTCTGCGTGAGGTCGTGGTGCGCCGCCAGCAGGCTCATGAGGCGGGGGAGAGCACCCTCGGTCCGAAGCTCATTGTTGGTTTTGCGGCGGAGACCGGTTCGGCGGAGAAGACTCCGTTGGAGCTGGGTCGTGAGAAGCTGCAGCGTAAGGGCACGGACTTCTTGGCGGTCAATACGGTGGGTGTGAATCGTGGTTTCGGCACGGACGATAACACGATTACGCTGCTGTCGACTCTGAATGATGAGGCGCCGGTGTTCTCCGGTTCGAAGAAGGAACTGTCGGTGTGTCTGCTGGAGCATGTGGCGACTTTCCTGCCTGAGCTTTCTGGCTAAGGCAACTGGCGCATCCGCGTAGAGTTTCGGAGCGTTTATAGTGTGGAGCCCGTGCGGTGCCTCCTGTGGGAGGTATCGTGCGGGCTTTGCTGTACCCTTACGGCTCTGCCGCCAGCCTCTTTCTGTAGACCGCCGCTTTTTGTAGACTCCCTTGGGGGAGCATTATGCGCAGGGATTTGTGACCGGGATTTCTTTCCTTTCGGCTTCGGCTGGGGCAGCGTCTCATATTTCTGTCATAGTGGTGAAATTTCTGACCGTACCCCTGAACCGTCAGATAAAGGTCTTGTATCATGGCATAGAGAGTATTTCGCGTTGAAGGGGAAGAAGCACCATGCCCGAGAATCAGAGCAAGCCCGCCACGGTACAGTCCGCCCAGAGTGAGGAGCGCCCTCAGATTCTGGTGATCACCGGTATTTCCGGTGCAGGCCGCAGCACTGTCGCAAACGTACTTGAGGATGAGGGCTGGTACGTTATCGATAACATCCCGCCGCAGATGCTCGGTTCCCTGGCTGAGCTGGTGACCCGCGACGGTGCACGAGTTCCGAAGGTGGCGCTCGGCATTGACGTTCGCGCCCGCGCACTGTTCTCCGATCTTCCCGCTGCGATTGAGACTCTGCGCAAGTCCGATATTGACTTCTCCATGCTCTTCCTTGACGCCAAGGACGAAACCATTATTGCCCGCTACGAGGCTCAGCGCCGCCCGCACCCGCTGCAGGGTGAGGGCCGCGTCCTCGACGGTATCCGCGCTGAACGCACTCTCTTTGAAGGTCTGCGCCTCGCTTCTGACCGCACCATTGACACCACCGGCATGAATGTTCACGAGCTGGCTCGTACCGTGCGTGAAATGTTTGCTGAGGGTGCGGATAAGAAGCTGAACCTGACCGTGATGAGCTTCGGCTTCAAGTACGGTGCGCCTTCGGACGCTAACTACATGGCTGATATGCGTTTCATCCCGAACCCGCACTGGGTTCCGGAGCTGCGCCCCCTGACCGGTCAGGACGCCCCGGTGCGCGACTACGTGCTGGAGCACGCAGGCACCGAGGAGTTCATCAGCAACTATCTTGCGGCTCTTCGCCCCGTGCTTGAGGGCTACCGCCGTGAGGGTAAGTACTACGCCACCATCGCAATTGGCTGCACCGGTGGTAAGCATCGTTCCGTGGCTGTGACGGAGGAACTGGCTCGTCGTCTCTCTGCTTTCGGTGAGCTGAACGTGAATGTTCAGCACCGCGACAAGGGCCGCGAGTAAGTTTTTCCCGGCGCGTCCCAACCACCGCGTCGTGTTTCATTAGCCGCCGTCCGGCCCCGCACACCGTGGGGCCGGCATACCATTCCTTCCGGGTATGTGAGGTATTACTATGTCTACCCATTCGACCAGTTATGACACTCAGGGTATTCCGCGCCTGCCGGCTCTGCCGACTCAGGCTTTGCGCTTGTTGAAGACCACGCACCGTTCGCCGAAGGTTACGGCGATGGGCGGCGGCCACGGGCTGTACGGTTCCCTGTCTGCGTTGCGCCACGTCACGCCTGATTTGACGGCTGTTGTGACGGTTGCTGACGATGGCGGTTCGTCGGGTCGTTTGCGTGAGGAGATGGGTATTCTTCCTCCGGGTGATTTGCGTATGGCGCTTTCTGCGCTCTGTGATGACACCGATTGGGGTCGCACGTGGCGTGATGTGATGCAGCATCGTTTTAGCGCGCCCGAGGGGTATGAGGGCGAGTTCCCGCTGGATTACCATGCTCTCGGTAACCTGCTGATTGCGACTCTCTGGCAGCTGCTGGATGACCCGGTTGCGGGTCTGGACTGGGCGGGTGCGCTACTGAATGCGCGTGGCCGCGTGCTGCCGATGGCGCTGGATCCGATGGTCATTTACGGTACCGTGCTGCGTGAGCATAACGGTGGCGGTATTGAGCGTGTGAAGGTGGTCGGCCAGGTGAACCTCTCGAAGGAGGAACGCGTTCACGATATTGGTCTGACCCCTGAAAATGCTCGCCCCTGCCCGGAGGCACTTTCTGCTATTGAGGAATCCGATTGGATTGTTTTGGGTCCGGGTTCGTGGCGTACGTCGGTTCTGCCGCATCTGCTGTTGGACGCTCAGCGTGAGGCGATTATCCGCACGGAGGCGCGCCGCTGCGTGGTTATGAACCTCTCCGACGATAAGGAGACGGTCGGCTTCACCCCGGCAACGCACTTGGATTTGTTGCGCCAGTACGCCCCGAAGCTTCACCTTGACGCGGTGATTGCTGATGCTGACATGCAGGCTGATCACCGTTCTGAGCTGGAGCGTGAGGCTTCTGCGATGGGTGCGAAGGTTGTGTGGGCGCATCTGCGTTCGAGCTCCCAGCCGAATGTGCACGACCCGCTGAAGCTTGCGGCTGCGTATAACGAAGCGTTTGAGCTGAGCTCCTAGGTTTACTGGCTTGGGTTTGCTGCTCAAGTGTGTTGCTTGAGCTGGCTGTTATGTGCGCCCCTTTTCCTGATTTTTAGACTTAAACACTACGCCTAGAAGGACCTGTTCATGGCATTAACCACGCTCGTCAAGGACGAACTCGCCAACTATGAGGCAACGAAAGTCTCTGCTCGTAAGGCAGAAATCTCTACGATTCTGCGTTTTACCGGAGGCCTGCACATTGTCTCGGGGCGAATCGTGGTGGAGTCTGAGGTCGACCACGAGGCAACCGCCCACCGCATGCGCCGCACCATCGCGGAGATTTACGGCCACGACTCTGAGCTGACCAGCGTCAGCGGTGGTGGCCTGCGTCGAGGCGGCCGCTACATTGTGCGTGTGGATCACGGCGGTGAGGCGCTGGCTCGCCAGACCGGTCTGCTGGATCTGCGTGGCCGCCCGGTGCGTGGTCTGCCGCCGGCTGTGGTGAACGGCTCTCTGCAGGACGCCGAGGCGGTCATGCGCGGTGCGTTCTTGGCGCACGGTTCGCTGACTGAGCCGGGTCGTTCCTCCTCCCTGGAGATTACCTGCCCCGGTCCGGAGGCGGCGCTCGCGCTGGTGGGTGCGGCTCGTCGCCTGGACATTATTGCGAAGGCACGCGAGGTGCGCGGCACGGACCGTGTGGTGGTGCGTGACGGCGAGACGATTTCGCAGCTGTTGGAGCGTATGGGCGCGACCGGCACCCTGACCACGTGGCGTGAGGCGCGCACCCGCAAGGAGGTTCGTGCGACCGCGAACCGTCTGGCGAATTTTGATGACGCGAACCTGCGCCGTAGCGCGCAGGCGGCTGTTGCGGCGAGCGCCCGCGTGGAGCGTGCCCTGCAGATTCTGGGTCATGAGGCGCCGGATCACCTGCGTTATGCCGGTGAGCTGCGTGTGCTGCATAAGCACGCTTCGCTGGATGAGTTGGGTCGTCTGGCTGATCCGCCGATGACGAAGGACGCGATTGCGGGCCGTATTCGCCGTCTGTTGGTGATGGCTGATAAGCGTGCTTCGGAGCTGGGCGTTCCGGGTACTGAGCTGCCGCGTGAGGACTAGGCAAGGGCTAGATTCTGGTCTCAAACGGTGCGGGAAGCTCGTGTGGCTGGGGTGTTTGTGACGGTTTTATGACAAACCAAACCCCTCCGTTTTTGAATAAAAACCGCATATTTTTCAAAAATGAGCCTGTGGATGGCCCCTTTCGCGCCCAGCGAGGGGAGTTATCCACAGGTTCTTTGCGTGCGCTCGTGCGTTCGCGCGCGTGAGCCTAGGGTAGGGGTATGACGAGCATGACCCCCAACCCCGACCAGAATGCTGTACAGAGCACTGTGCAGGACAGCGCAACCCAGCCCGGCGGTACAACCCAGCCCGGCGGTACAACCCAGCCCGGCAGCGCGCAGCGTAGCGCCCGCTCCCTGATGAACAGCCTCTACCGCAGCCCGCGCGCCCGCAAGAACGGCGCGCCGGATGCCGAGGACACCGTACCGCTGGCTATTGCCGCTGAGGTAACGCCTGCGGAGGTGCCCGCCGAAGAAACACCCGCCGAGCCCGCGCCTGCCGGCCAGCCCGTACCTACCAGCCAGCATGTATCTACCGCTCAGCCAGCGGCATCCCGCCCGGAGTCGAATGGCTGGGCTGACTGGGATCAGCAGCCCGACTGGAACGAGGTGGACGACTGGGCGGAGTGGGAGCAGGCCGATCAGCCCGGCACCACCCGCAGTACCCGTTGGGGTCTGTCGCCGCGCGTGCTGCTTCTGGTGGCGGTGTTGGCGCTGGTCGCCGTGGTGTGGGGTGTGACCCAGTTTTCGGCAGCGCCGCGTGCTGAGCAGATTGCCTCCCCGAGTGCTACCGCCGAGTCGGTGCAGGCGGTGGGCGCCCAGCAGAGCACCCAGTCCACCGCCCAGCCGGGCGCGAGTGAATCCGCGCAGGGTGGCGCCTCCGGTGAGGCTACCGTGCGGGTGCACGTGGCGGGTGCCGTGAACAACCCCGGCGTGTACACGCTGCCCGCGCAGGGTCGTACCGTGGATGCGATTGCCGCCGCCTCCGGTGCCGCCGCGGATGCTGACCTGGACCGCGTGAACCTTGCCGGTACGCTGAGTGACGGGGTGCAGATTTATGTGCCGCATCGTGGTGAGACGGCTGCTCCGGCGCAGATTCAACCCAACGGTGGTACGGCGAATGCCGGTCAGGGTAACGCGGCGAATGGGGCGGCGCAGAACGGCGCATCTCAGGGCGGCGCTCAGCCTCAGCCTGCACGCACGCTGACCGCTTCGGGTAGCGCCCAGAAGGGCTCAACCCCGGTGAACATTAATACCGCCACCGCTGAAGAGTTGCAGAGCTTGCCGCGTATTGGCCCGGCGATGGCTCAGCGCATTATTGCCTGGCGTGAGGCGCACGGCGGTTTCCGTAGCGTGGATGAGCTGGATGCGGTGCCCGGCATTGGTCCGTCGATGCTGGAGAATCTGCGCCCGCTGGTGACGGTCTAATGCCCCGGCAAAACCGCAGGCCGAACCGCCCGCAGGCAGGGGAGCAGGAACTCTTTCCCGGTTCCTTGCGCCTCACCCGGCGCCTCATCCGGTCCGCGGCTACGGCGTATGACCGCGTCCGCTACCGCTGGAGCATCGGCGCTGAACGGTGGCGTACCCGCCGTGATGAGCAGGAGCTGCGCGCCCAGGGAAGCCTCATTCACCTGGACTTTCGCCTGAGTTTTACGGTGCTGGTGCTGTGGGCTTTTACCGCGGCGGCGCTGACCGTGGGTACGTGGCGGGTGGTGCATCCGCTGGCGTGTGTGCTCATTGCCCTGCTGGGGTGCCTGGTGATTCTGCTGTTCTTTCCGCCGCGTGCGGTGATGCCCTACAGCCTGCTCTTTCGCACGACCGGTCAGCTGGTTTTTCTGGCGTGTATTGTCACGGTTCAGGCGGTGCTTTTGTGCGCTACGGGGGTGGATGCATCCCGCGCCACCCTGCAGCAGGCGCAGGGTGCCTCGCTTCGTCTGAATGGCACGGTGGAGCAGGTTCGCCGCGTGGATCCGCGCACTACTCTGGTGGTCATTAAGCTGGAGGAAATTCAGGGGCGGAGCGTGCGTGCGCTGGTGAATGAGCGGGTACGCGTGTATCGGCGTGACGGTTCGGCAAAGAGCGCCGCGCAGCGCCTGGAGGCACGTTCGGCGGCGAGCTCGGCAGCTCAGCAACAGGGGAGCGGTACCGCGCGCTCGCAGGCGATTTATCCGGGCATGAAGGTGACCGCTCTCGGCACGGTGGAGTTCAACGGTTCCACGGCGAAGCTGAGCGGCGCAACTATTTTTCCTGCGCCCGCCTACGGTACCGGGTCGAACGCTGTCACCCGGACGGCGGCGGAGCCGTACCTGTCCACGCTCAAGGAGCAGCTGCGCACCCGCGCCTTGGACACTCTCGGCACGGAGTCGGCGGCGCTGGTTTTGGGTACCGCCTACGGGGACGATTCGCTGATGAGTTCCACCGCGCGGGAGGAGTATAAGCTCAGCGGGCTCAGCCATATTACGGCGGTGTCCGGGGCGAATATTGCCATTGTGTTTTTGGGTGCGTACCGGCTGGTGTTGGCTATTCGTCCGTACCGCCTCGCCAGCGCATACCTGCTGTTCCGTTCCTGGATGCAGTGGTTGCGGGGGAGAGGCGCGGCTCGTTCTCGCCGCCCCGCCCACTCTCAACAATCGGCCTACCCTCAACAACCTACCCCGCCAAATGCCCACGCCCTGCCGCCGCTCGTGTACCGGCTGAGCACCTTCGCCATTCCGCACCGCGTCATGGTGCTGTGCGGGGTTGCGGCGGTGCTCGCCTACGCCATGCTGCTGGACTCTGAGGGTTCCGTGATTCGTTCCCTCGCCATGGGCCTGCTCGGTGCTTACGCGATGCTGCGCGGTTCGGGTCGCCAGTCTTTGGCGGCGCTGCAAACAACGGTGCTGATGTGTCTGCTTGCCGCCCCGCACCTCGCCGTGGATATGGGGTTCGCCCTGTCGGTGACGGCAACCTCCGCGCTGATCCTGCTGGGCCCGCCGCTGATTCGCCTGCTCATGCGCATCATGCCGGTGTTCTGCGCGGAAATGCTCGCCGCGCCCATCGTGGCATCCCTGTGGTGCACCCCGCTGATTTTGGCGATGAGCGGTAAAGTGCCGCTCTACTCGGTTCCGGCGAATCTGGTTGCCGCTCCTTTGGCGCCGCTGAGTATGCTCGCCGGGCTGGTTGCGCTCGGATTCATGCTCCTGGGTTTGCCCACTGCGGCGGATCTGTGTCTTCGCGCCGGTGGTCTTGCCGCGCAGGGCATCGAGTGGGCGGCACACACTGCCGCGCATGCGCCGGGTAACCCGTGGGAGCCCGGTTCGAGCGTCCCGGCGGTGGTGTGGAGCGCCCTCTGCGTGCTGGCGTTGAGCATTGCCCTCTGGTGGGTGGATGCGCGCCGCTACCGTGCGGTCACGCACCGGCAGTATTTGCGGGTAGTACCGCACACCGCGCGCTCCCATCAGCCCGCCCGTTCCTAACCGACTAACTGCGGGCATCTAACCGCAAACATCTACCTCTGACCGACTGACCCTGACAGACTACCCCTAACCACCGCTAGGAGGCATCTGAGAAGAAAACGCTATGATGGATACTCGAGACTCTACCCGCGCAGCACCCCCGTGCGTAGCGGGGCCGAGTTCAGCCCGTACCCTGCAGATAAAGGCGAGTGATAAGCGTGTCCGAGCGTAAGCGTTCAACCCAGCGTGGTGGTTCCCGAGGCTACGCCCGCCGAGGCGGCCCCGCCCTCGACACCGCGTGGCGTACCGTCACCCCGGCACCCGCCGTCATGCTCTACGGCCCGGAGGAGTACTTCGCCTCCCGCGCTGCGGCGCGCCTGCGTGAGTTGTTCCGCAGCATCCACCCGGAGGTGGACCGCGTTCAGATTAACGCCGCCACCTACACGGCGGGGGAGCTGATTCTGCACGCTTCGCCCTCCCTGTTCGGTTCGGCGAAGATCATTGAGGTTGAGAACGTCGCCTCCATGAGCGACGAGTTTTTGACCGATACGCTCGCCTACCTGAACGCCCCCGAGCCGGACATCATGCTCATTCTGAACCACTCGGGCGGTAACCGCGGCAAGAAGCTCATCGACCTGGTCCGCTCCCAGTTCGTGCTCATTAACTGCAAGGCGCTCAAGACCGACCGTGAGAAGAGCGAGTTCTTGGCGGGGGAGTTTGCCGCCGCTCAGCGCCCGATTACCGGCGGCGCTCTGGCGTTGCTGACGGCCGCCGCCTCCGACACTGCTGAGCTTGCCGCCGCATGCCAGCAGCTGCTCTCAGACGTACCCGGCGACATCACCGAAGAGGCTGTGAACCGCTACTACGGCGGCCGCACCGAGGTCACCGCGTTCCGCGTCAGTGACGCCGCGATTTCCGGTAACGCCCCGGAGGCTCTGCGTCTGCTCCGCCACTCTCTCGCCACCGGCACGGAGCCGATTCCGATGCTGGGCGCGCTCGCCATGCGTATCCGTAATATTGCGCGCGTGCACCACGTGCGTATGAGCGCTAACGAGCTGGCGCGTGAGGTGGGTATGTCACCGTGGCAGGTTGAGCAGGCTCAGCGTGACGGCCGCCGTTTTACCGGCGCCCAGTTGGCGCATATTGTGCAGCTTCTGGCTGATGCGGACGCGCAGCTGAAGGGTGAGTCGCAGGACGCGGTGTATGCGGTGGAGCAGGCTGTTTTGGCGATTGCTCTACCTCCGCGCCTGTAGTGCATAATAGAGCCCATGCTCGAAATTCTGAAGAAAATTTTCTTTGCCCTGCTGCCCTTCCTGCAGAAGGCGGCAGAGGATGCCCTCAACGACGCTACTGCGTCTAAGGGCGGCTCCGAGTCCTCCCAGAAGAGCGAGTCCCACAAGGGCGAATCTCGTCAGGGTGAGGCTCGTGCCTCCGGCTCTTCGGCGCCTAAGCCGAGCGCTCCGAAGTCTTCCTCGGCACCTAAGCCTTCCGCACCGGCTTCGACCGGCGCATCCGACGGTTCGGATTACCCGGGCGATTACCGCGACATGATTAACTTTGAGTACTCGCCTTCCCTGGACGGCGACGCTGACCCGGGTGAAATCGTGTGGACGTGGGTTCCCTTCGAGGAGGACCACTCGCAGGGTAAGGACCGCCCGGTGATCCTGGTGGGTCGTGACGGTGAGTACCTGCTGGCGCTGATGATGACCAGCAAGGACCACAATAACCGTGAGCACGCTGATTCGAACTACCTTGATATTGGTTCGGGTCCGTGGGATCCGCAGGGCCGCGCTTCTGAGGTGAAACTGAACCGTGTGATTCGTGTTCGCCCGGATTCGATGCGCCGTGAGGGTGCGATTATGCCGGAGGATACGTTCCGCCTGATTGAGCGTGCGTGGACTCGCCGTAACGGCTAGCACCCTGTGCTTTACGCCGGGAACCTGTTTGGGCGACCGGCGTTAGATGTGGAAGCTGCGTGTAGCGGTTTTCACAGTATTTTTCTCTCCGCGAGGGTCTGTCGTGGAGGCTGTTCATCTGGTATTATGTGTGGTTGAGTGTCCGATGGTCATCGGGCACTGCTGGCCGGTTGCCATAGGCATCCCCACGCCGCTCAGTCGATGATCGGCCAGCGTCGCCCTCACCGACCAATAAGACAAAACAGAAAGTTTAATTGTGGCTAACATTAAGTCTCAGAAGAAGCGTATCCTCACCAACGAGAAGGCTCGCCTGCGCAACAACATTGTAAAGTCCGAGCTGAAGACCGCGACCCGCAAGGTCAAGGCTGCTGTTGAGGCACAGAACCAGGAAGCTGCTGTTGAGGCTCTGCGTTTTGTGAACCGTAAGCTGGACAAGGCTGTTTCCAAGGGTGTTCTGCACAAGAAGACCGCTGCAAACAAGAAGTCCGGTCTTGCTGCGCTGGTAAACAAGGCTTTCTAAAACTTGCGGGGTACCTAAGTACCTCTCTGGTTTAAGGGCAGAGACCCCCTGTGTTCCCCCTCCTCTAAGGGGAACGCAGGGGGTTTCTTTATGCCCGAATCGTTTATTGTGGGTGTTTACCCGTTATAAAGTTGTGAGTAAATCGCAATCAATCTATGTACCTGATGACGCTCTCCGAACTATAACCTAGTTATCGCGAGGCATAACTAAAGTTAGAGGATCCTTCGGAAAGACCCTTACCAGTTCCTGGTTATAAATAGATTGATGATGAACTCAACCTATTTTACCTATTTAGTAGGAGGTCGAGATTATATTCAATTGGGACGCAGAGGATATTATCCCGCCCGTCGATTCGGAGACGCAGGTTTAAGTCTGACCCATGATGATATAGTTCAAATCGGACCATCTCGCCAGAGCCAAACTCTTTCTCAATAGTCTCTTTGAGGTTTTCTTGATTCCCAAACTCGCTTAAGTTAACCACCTCAAGAACCTTAATAGGGCCCATAGTGACATTACGTAGCCTAAAGGTTTCCTTCCCTAATACATGAGTCAGTTCAAACTCAGGCCGCCATAGGTTGGAAGCAATATCTGACATCTGCTCAAGCAATTCCTCAGCCTGATTGACTTGTTCTTCCGCAGCCTTTGCGGAGCGTTCAGCCTGCTTGACCTTTTCTTGTGCAACTTCTGCAGAACGCTGAGCCGCATCACGCATATCTAGAGCTGCTTTATGCGCTTCATCTGCCTTTGCCTTGGCCTCCTTAGAGCCAAGGGCTTGACGCCACGTAATATAGGCAAAAATCGCCGAAACGATAGCTCCAAGGGCCGACAGACCAGCAAAAAAAATTTGAAAAAATTGATCCATACTAACCATTCTAAGTAAATGCGGTCCGATACAAATAGCAAGCCGATATCTATACACATCTGCTTGTAGGTGATGTATTCGTAGCTGACGACTCGTTACTGAATTTTTTAGCAGGATTATGGGGAGGCGCCCGCGCCCGGTGACGAAACTGCTTGCGGGTCGCGGAAGAGGCCGTATAGTGGGAACTATCAGCGGTACCGCACACCGCCCGCACCTATCTTTAGCGCCCCACGCGGCGTTGCACATGGCGCCGGTGTGGGTACACATTTTTGCATATTATCAGGAGGTTCCCCATGAGTAGCGAGATTGCAGAAGAAGCTTACGATTATCGTGAAGACCCTGAGTATTGGCGTGCCCCGTTCGATTTTACGAAGCCCATATCTGATGCAAATACTCCGGAGGGGTGGATGCGTGCTGAGTTGAAAGGGCGTTTTTTCAACGCTCCGGTGGCACGCCCCGGTGCCGAATATGAGTGGGGTTTAGCAGAGATTAAGCGTAGGAACGAAGCTAAGGAATTCCCCTTCAAATATAGCGAAGTAACCAGGTTGTATCGTGAGAAGGTAGCTAATGGTGAGTTGCCGGATGTTTATGCCGGTACTCCATACGATTTGGCGCTTCTGCCTTTCTAAAACTTGCGGGGTACGTGAGTACCTCTCTGGTTTAAGGGCAGAGACCCCCTGTGTTCCCCCTCCTCTAAGGGGAACGCAGGGGGTTTCTTTATGCCCAGATTCTCACCCAGATTCTTGGCACGGATTCCCTGCCCAGATTCGGGGAGGTGCCCGCCCGGTGACGAAACCGCTTGCGGGTTGCGGAAGAGCCCGTATAGTGGGAACTATCGGCGGTACCGCACACCGCCCGCGCCCTAGCAATAGTGCCGTATAGACGGTACCGGGGGAGTGAGCATCGCCGATACACACCACACAACCACCGATGGTTCACCGGCAACTTTCCATACACCCCCATGTACCCGGTGAACCGACCACGAGCTAAGGACAACGATGAGCCAGCCGAACTTCCCGCCCGCCCGACTCTTTGACGCTTTCGCCAAGCCCGCCTCCACAGAACAGCCCGCGAAGAAGGGCCTGCTTGGCAAGCTGGGCCTGGGCGAGTCCTCCGAGGAGGACAACTACACGACCGTCATGCTGGTCGGTTTCAACTCCGCGAAGGAACCCCCGGGCAACGGCGAGGACGCCCTCGACGTGATTCACCGCGCATTCGACCCGTGCGATGAGAGCCCCGGCTTCGACATGGACGACTTCTACGACTATGCTTCCGTCGCCCCGCAGCTGCAGAACAGCGACGACTCCGAATCCACGGTTCTGGTGTGGCCCAAGATGTTCTACAACATGGTCACCATCCCGGAGCGCCACCTGCGCCTGCTCGTGGTGACCGGCCCCGCCCCGAGCCTGTGCCTGCAGCGGTTCATGACCCGCTTCTTCAAGTACGTGAAGAAGCTCCACGTGGACCACGCGATCTTCGTTGAGACCTTTGAGGATCAGGTGGCGCACACCCGCCCGTACCCGTACACGCTGACCACTTACGACGAGAAGCTGGCGGCAATCCCCGGTATTCTGCACGAGTATTTCACCGGTTCTACCTCGGTGACGATGGCAATGTCTGCGCTCGCTGCCGAGCACGGCCTGTCTTCCTCGGTCATGTTGCGTATGAGCATCCCGGGGTATCTAAGTTTTGACCAGCAGAACCCGCGCGCGGTCGTGAGCCTGATCGAGGCGCTGGAGGTCATCCTCGGCATTAAGGTCGAGTCGGAGGAGTACGACCGCCTGCGCGCCCACGCTGGTGAGTGGGAGGCGGAGCTCGCCGAAGAAATGGCGAAGGACTACGAGAAGGTTGAGCTGGTGCGTGAGATTGAGCAGAAGATGGATTCGACTCTGCGCACTGTCTCCGGTGAGGTGATTGCCGAGGATATTGAGGGCTACCTGGATTCCCTCAGCGGCGCCTCCGAGGGCGTAAATCCTGCCGATGATGGTGCGGATTCCGCGGAGGATTCTTCGGAACGTTAGGTCCGTTCGCGCATATGGCGCGGGTATGGGAAAATGATAGGTAACTATGCCCATACCCGCGCCCAGCATCTCGAAAGGATGATGTGATTGGCACCCATGTCGAAGAACCCGCCCGTTCCGGCGGCGACCGACCCCGCGATTATTCGCAACTTCTGCATTATCGCCCACATTGACCACGGTAAGTCCACCCTCGCAGACCGTATGCTGCAGGCCACCGGCGTGGTTGCCCCGCGCGATATGAAGGCGCAGTACCTGGACCGCATGGACATTGAGCGTGAACGCGGTATCACCATTAAGTCTCAGGCTGTGCGCATGCCCTGGGACGTTGACGGCACCTCCTACGCGCTGAACATGATTGACACCCCCGGCCACGTGGATTTCACCTATGAGGTGTCCCGCTCCCTGGCTGCGTGTGAGGGTGCACTTCTGCTCGTGGACGCCGCTCAGGGTATTGAGGCTCAGACCCTGGCGAACCTGTACCTGGCGATGGAGAATGACCTGACCATCATCCCGGTGCTGAACAAGATTGACCTGCCCGCGGCTCAGCCGGATAAGTATGCCGAGGAGCTGGCGAACCTGATTGGTTGCGAGCCGGACGAGGTTCTGCGCGTATCGGGTAAGACCGGTGAGGGCGTTGAGGCCCTGCTGGACCGCATTGTGGAGGCGATTCCCGCCCCGCAGGGTGACGCATCCGCCCCGGCGCGTGCCATGATTTTTGACTCGGTGTACGACTCGTACCGCGGCGTGGTCACCTATGTGCGTGTTGTGGACGGCAGCCTGCAGCCGCGTCAGAAGATTAAGATGATGTCCACCGGCGCCGAGCACGACCTGCTCGAAATCGGTGTGATTTCCCCTGAGCCTGTCCCGTCGAAGGGCCTGGGCGTGGGCGAGGTGGGTTACCTCATTACCGGTGTGAAGGACGTGCGTCAGTCGCGTGTGGGTGATACCGTCACTTCCGCCGCGAAGCCTGCGCAGGAGTCCCTGGGCGGTTACGAGGACCCCAAGCCGATGGTGTTCTCCGGCCTGTTCCCGATTGACGGGTCGGACTACCCGGCGCTGCGTGACGCACTGGATAAGCTGAAGCTCAACGACGCCGCGCTGATTTACGAGCCGGAGACTTCTGCCGCTCTGGGCTTCGGTTTCCGCTGTGGCTTCTTGGGTCTGCTGCACCTGGAGATTGTGCGTGAGCGTCTGGAACGCGAGTTCAACCTGGACCTGATTTCGACCGCACCGAACGTTATTTACGACGTGGTGGACGAGGCCGGCAACGCTAAGCGCGTGACCAACCCGAGCGAATTCCCCGAGGGTAAGGTCGCGACGATTCGCGAGCCCATGGTGGCGTGTACGATTATTGCCCCGAGCGAGTACATTGGCGCAATCATGGAGCTGTGCCAGGCTCGCCGCGGCCAGATTGGCGGCATGGATTACCTCTCCGAGGATCGTGTGGAGATGCGTTACCGCCTGCCCCTGGCGGAGATCGTGTTCGACTTCTTCGATCAGTTGAAGTCCCGTACCCGCGGTTATGCGTCGCTGGACTGGAAGTTCGACGGTGAGGAAGAGTCTGACCTGGTGAAGGTCGACATCCTGCTGCAGGGTGAGAAGGTGGATGCGTTCAGCGCCATTACTCACCGCGATAAGGCGTACTCGTACGGCCTGATGATGACTTCTAAGCTGCGTGAGCTGATTCCTCGCCAGCAGTTTGAGGTGCCGATTCAGGCGGCTATCGGTTCGCGTATTATTGCCCGCGAGAATATTCGCGCGATGCGTAAGGACGTTCTTTCGAAGTGTTACGGTGGCGATATTTCGCGTAAGCGTAAGCTGCTGGAGAAGCAGAAGGAAGGCAAGAAGCGCATGAAGATGGTTGGTCGTGTGGAGGTTCCTCAGGAAGCCTTCATTGCGGCACTGTCTTCGAGCGAGGAGAAGGAAAAGAAGAAGTAGCCTTTCGCTGCTGTAGCTTTTCCGGCTGTGTGCTGACCTGTTGATTGTGGAGAACCCGGCTGGTGCCTCGTGTACCGCCGGGTTCTCTGCACGCTGTCTGTTGATGCCACCCGCCATATTATTGATTCACGACCCGTACACCCACTTCCAGGAGGCAGAATGCCCGCCCAGCCCACCGGCGACCCCGCACCCCGCGACGGGCGCATCCCCGCCACCAGCGCGGCAGGATGCGAAACCCGCGACTTCAGCCTCTACGTACACATCCCCTTCTGCTCCGTACGCTGCGGCTACTGCGACTTCAACACCTACGCCACCGAAGACTTCGGCGACGGCATCGGTCTCGGCACCTACGCCGACGACGCCATCGCAGAAATCCTCTTCGCCGCCCGCACCCTCGAGGCATCCGGCGTCGCAAAACGCCCCATGCACACCGTCTTCTTCGGAGGCGGCACCCCCACCAAACTGCCCGCCCGCGACCTCGTACGCATCCTGCAGGCAGCCATCGACGTATTCGGCCTCGTCGAGGGCGCAGAAGTCACCACCGAAGCGAACCCCGACTCCGTCACCCGCGAAGACCTGCAGACCCTCAAGGACGGCGGCTTCACCCGCGTTTCCTTCGGCATGCAGTCCGTCGTCCCCGAGGTGCTACAGGTACTCGACCGCACCCACACGCCGTCGAACGTGCCGAAGGTCGTCGCCTGGGCCAAGGAGGTCGGCCTGCAGGTATCCGTGGACCTGATTTACGGCTCGCCGGGGGAGACCCTGCGCCAGTGGGAGCGCAGTGTTCGCGCCGCAATCTCCTACGAGCCGGACCATATTTCCGCGTACTCGCTGATCGTGGAGGACGGTACCAAGCTTGCCGCGCAGATCCGCCGCGGCGAGTACACTATGCCCGACGAAGACCTCATGGCGGACATGTACCTGCTCGCCGAGGAGCTACTCACCGAAGCCGGCTACAATTGGTACGAGGTCTCCAACTACTCGCGCAGCGAGGACACCCGCAGCGACCATAACCTCGCCTACTGGCGCAACCAGGACTGGTGGGGCATCGGCCCCGGCGCACACTCGCACGTGAACGGTACCCGCTGGTGGAACGTGAAGCACCCGGTGCCGTACGCGCAGAAGGTGCGTGCGGGGGAGTCCCCGGCGGCGGCACGTGAGGTGCTGGACACCGCCACCCGTGCTTTTGAGACGATTATGCTCATGATCCGTGTGCGTGAGGGTTTGGCGATGCGCGAGCTGCTCGCGGTGCACGATGAGGCGCAGCTGGGCGCCTCGTTGCGCTGGCTAGTTTCTCAAGCTCTGATTGAGCCTGATGCTTTGAATTCTCAAGCTGAACCTGACCCTAAAGCTCACGTGCGACTGACCCTCAAGGGGCGACTTCTGGGCGACGCTGTGACCCGTGAGCTGCTCCCGGAGGTCTCTGACGAGCACGAGGAACACTAAGAAGCATTGGTCTGACAAGGGGCTTTTCAATCGGGGCGGCGTTCCGGTTCTGGTCTGTCGCAGCTCCACTTGATGCTTTTCTCTGACGCTGCCTGCGAATGGCGTGCACCCCGGTATTGCCGTAATATTTCGGTGATTTCGGGGTGTTTTTGCGGGTCTTAAAAAACTTTTAAAAAATTTTTCGGGGCTGTTTGGGGGTACTTTAGGGGAGCGCCAAACCTTACATTGGCGTGCTAATTGTTTGCATTTGTGCTGGACTAGCCGAAAGAATTTTCCACTCCTTCATGCCGCTTTTAGGGTGCGTATTTTTCGATTACTTTCCCGAGAAAAAATTTTCCAAAACACCCAATTTCAAGTTGTGGTTGAAGGTTACGCTGTGCCATAATAGGTCATGGCAGGACGGTATATGTCTAACAGCGTGTTCTCGTCTTTGCTGAAGTTGAGTGAATACGGTTGTGGGCTCCTGGTAACAGGGGCCCACGATCGTTTAACAATGATTATCTATAGCACCATTCGGTAGAGTTTGCAGTAATTCACGCGCACTAGGCAAAGAAGCCCCGGAAGAAAATCCCCAGCAGGGCAGCTGCAGCCCCAACCGGCAACATAAACCTACGAATACAGCAGCAGGCACAACCCAACGTGCCAGCGCCTCCGCCAGTAGGCTTTAGAACAGCAGTACTTAAACGTAGAACGCCCCACACACAACGTGCGGGGCGTTCAAATGTAAAAGCTATCAGCGCGGTTTAGGACCGGCAGTTCTTAGGATTCTGCGGATTCTGCGTTCTCGGTGGAGTAGAAGCGGTCCAGCAGGCGCGGGTTCATACGGTAGCTGTACGGCTCACCGCGATTCACCTCAATACCGGCACGCAGCGACGCAATAGCCATGAACAGCCACACGAGCGCACCCAGAACCATGGCAATGTTGCCCATGCCGGGCAGGAACGACACAACCCACAGCGCCACCAGAGCAATGGAGGGCAGGAGGGTGAAGTTCATTGCCTCGCGAGCCTCCTGCTCAGCAAAGGGCGCGTTATTGCGGCTGACGTAGAAAACCGCAGCGGAGGGGATGATGCCGAGAATGCCGCCGAAATGCGCGAAAGTCGCACGGTTGCGGTCCTGAATCACGCTAATCTTACGGGTTTTCTGAGGCCCAGTTGCCGGGCGAACATCGTTAGTCACGAAAATCCTGGTTCGATAGAAGTTTCTTGTGGTGATCACCTAAGCCGGTGGATATACCCTCCGAAGAGGCAAATCGTTTGAGCGGTGGTGACCCAGAGTGTAGTGATGTTGCGGCAAAACCCACAGGGGCAATGCCACACGCTCAACTATTGTACCGCTTTAGGGAACAAAACCCACAGGATAATGCCCTCGGGGGAAAGGCTCTGAGCAAATTCACACCTGCGCCCGCAGACGGGGGCGCAATAGCGGGTTTCGGGTGCGGTTAGGCGCCCGGCTCGGTGAGAAAATCGATGAGCGATTCGACCGGACCGAGTAGCGTCGGGTCCAGATCAGCATAGGAGTCAACGCGGGAGAGAATATGCTTCCACGCCTGCGCCACATCCGCCTGCGTTTCGTGCGGCTGACCCAGACGACGCAACGTACCCTTCTTGAAGTCCTCACCGCGCGGCACCTGCGGCCACGCCTTCAAACCCAGCACCGAGGGCTTGACTGCCTGCCAAATATCGATGAACGGGTGGCCCACAATCTTCACGTGCCCGGCGGCACCCGGCACGGCAAGCGCCTCCGCAACGATACGCTGCTCCTTCGTGCCCTCGATGAGGTGATCCACCAGAATACCCAGGCGGCGGCCCGGACCCGGCGCGAACTCACGAATGGCACCGGCGAGGTCATCCACGCCGTGCAGCGGCTCCACGACAATGCCCTCAACGCGCAGATCGTGGCCCCAGACCTTCTCCACGAGCTCGGCGTCGTGCAGACCCTCAACCCAGATGCGGGAGGCGCGCGCCACCCGAGCCGGGGCGTTCTTCACCGCAATAGAACCGGAACGAGAAATCGTGCGCTTCGGCTCCTTCGCCGCCACCGGGGCGACAATCTCAACAGGCTCACCCTCAATCAGGTAGCCCGGACCCAACGGAAAATTCTTTACGCGACCCTTCGCGTCTTCGAGTCCGAAGAACAGGGCACCGCCGATGCGTTCAGCCTTCACGACCTCACCCACCCAGCCGTTAATATCCTCAATCAGCAGGCCGCGGCGCAGCGGCACCTTACGCGGGGCCGGCGCCTGGCGGTTCATGCGGGCGGCGTTTAGATCCTGGGCACCCCAGCCGTAGGGGGAGTGGTGGGTACTCAACGTATTCTCCTTCGGGGCGGTAGGGGTAGCAGAGCCAGTAGGGGCGGTGACCGCGCCGGAACCGTGAGACAGAACAATCAGACGGAACCGGCGGGGGAACTAAAACGGGGTTCGGGGCGCACCGCAGATTAAGCGGATAGCGGGAGCGACCCCCATTCAGCCTAGCCATTGTATCGGGTCGGGGGTAGTATCCCCTAGAATTGATACGACCATTATTGGCGGTGCACTCATCGAGCACCGCCATCGTCTCGAGAGGAAGGAAACGCATGAGCCACTACGATACTCTCGGCGTATCGAACGACGCCAGCCCCGAAGAGATCAAGAAGGCGTACCGAAAGAAGGCACGCCAGCTGCACCCGGACGTGAACCCCTCCGAGGACGCAGCCGAAGAGTTCAAGCGCGTCACCCTCGCCTACGAGGTGCTCTCCGATCCCGAAAAGCGCCGCAACTATGACACCACCGGCGACGAACAAGGCCGCGCAGGCTACCCCGGAGGCGGCGGCTACCCGGGCGGCGGATTCAGCGGCTTCGGCGGTTTTGAGGACCTGCTGAACATGTTCACCGGCGGCGCGGCAGGTGCCCGCGGCCCCGCATCCCGCATGCGTCAGGGCCAGGACGACCTGATTACCGTATCCGTCAGCCTGCAGGACGCGGTGTTCGGTGTTGAGAAGACCATTGAGCGTCGCTCCGCCGTGACCTGTAAGTCCTGTAACGGCGAAGGCACCGCAGAGGGCACTCAGCCCGAAACCTGCACCACCTGCTCTGGTCACGGTTTCATGCAGCGCCGCGTGCAGTCCATCCTCGGTACCGTCATGCAGCAGGTCGAATGCCCCGACTGCCACGGCTACGGCACCGTCATCAAGACCCCCTGCCCTGAATGCCACGGTCAGGGCCGCGTACGTGAAGACGTGCCGCTGACCTTCAACGTTCCCGCCGGCGTGCACGACCAGGCGCGTATCCGCCTGCGCGGCAAGGGCGAGGCAGGCCTGTACGGTGGCCCCAACGGCGACCTGTACGTTGACCTGAACGTTAAGCGTGACAAGTACTTTAGCCGCGAGGGTGACAACCTGGTCACCACCGTGAACATCCCCATGGTCGCGGCGGCGCTGGGCACCACCATCCCGCTGAAGACCTTCGACGGCGACCAGGAAGTCAACATCCCCGCTGGCACTCAGAGCGGCGACGTAATCACCCTCAACGGCCTGGGCGCAACCGTGCTCGGCACCGAGCGTCGCGGCGACCTGCTGGTGCGTATCCAGGTGGTCACCCCCACCGACATGACCGAAGAACAGCGTGAGCTGCTGCGCCAGTTCGCAGCCCTGCGCGGTGAGTCCCTCACCGAAGGTTCGCAGGTCAAGCACCGCGGCGGTCTCTTCTCCCGCTTGAAGGACCAGTTCAAGTAGGATCCCTACACCAAGCTGAGGATGCGGCGGGTGCGGTACTCAACCCGCACCCGCC